>JABDBE010000203.1 GCA_013288805.1 Acidobacteriota bacterium | reverse complement strand
GGCCGTGCTGCCTCTGGCTATGTTGCTGATCTCGGTGTTGTTCTTCGTCTTGACGCCGATACTGAACACGCAAACCCGTCTGCAGGAGAAAGAGGCGGATATGTTTGGCTTGAATGCTTCCCGGCAGCCCGACGGCTTTGCGCAGGCAGCCATTCACCTCGGTGAATACCGCAAGATGCATCCCGGCCAGCTGGAGGAGTGGATCTTCTTTGACCATCCCAGCGGTTACGACCGGATCCATTCCGCGATGGTATGGAAAAGCCAGAACCTCGACCTTTTTCAAAAGCCGGCTCCGTCTGACAATCCGGCCGCGGACACAGCCGCAGGAGCGGGAAGCAAGCCTGGCAACTGACGACCATCGCTCCTCGTCGCGCTATCCACCCCAGCGGGATTGGCGTGCACCGAAGAAACGGTGGCGGTATTTCAGCCACGATAGTAGTGAATCGTCGGGGAACCGTGCGGAATGTGCAGAGAGGAGCCCGGCAGGCACGGCTTCTTGCTCTGGCTCAACGACTCGGGGCCTTGAAGCTTGGTAAAAGGGTTCTGTTCATACCACCAGAGTGGGATAGGCGGGTGCCCCCAACGGTCCGACTCAGCCCCAGGATTGGGAATATCCAGTCGCACTTGAAGGGAGCTACTGTTCCTACATCGCAGCCAGAAGATCGGACAGGGACAGTTCAAGGCGACGGGAAAGAAACGCCGGTAAGATGCAAGTATTTTGCAAGAGCAGCGGTGAACAAGTCGAAACGTGCTGCAGTGTATGCGGTCAGGGATTTGCACTTTACTGGGAGCGGCAGTCGAAGGCGGAGCGGACCAAGACGCTGAGGGAGATCGAAAAGACGCTGCGCAGCCATCACTATAACCAGGCCGGGCCGGAAGCTCATCCCACCCGGGGATTCCTGGTTCCGGACGGGAAGGGTCCGGTCGCTTTTTCCGGCGCGGCAATCCTTGGTAATGCACCCAGCTGGGCACTTTAAGGCATCTTACTGGTGAGGGAAGTACGAGGATCAGCATCAAATTTGTGAAAGTCGGAAAAAACGACCCGAACAACCGAGTTTCAACGCAATAACAAGTGAAGCAAGAGCAGTTCAAGATCAGCAGTTCAGATTTGACGGGACCCTGCGGCACGACGCTTCTGCCGGAGAATTAGTAAATAACGGTCCCTTGAGTTTGTTCCCTTGGTTCTCTACGTAGCGATAAGCACGAGTTGGAACCTTTTCAACCTGTTACGACGTTCCGATGCTGGCCGGCGATTATACCCTTGAGGTCATCGTCGCCAGCATCAAGTTTTTTGGGGAGTCGGAAAGCTCATACCAGGTTCCGCTCCTTGAACACCGATGTGCTGCGGTTACCATCAACCGGGGAGAGTTCCACGCGGGAACCCGGCTGGCTATTGTTGAGCGTTCGCTGGCTCGCTGACGTATCTGCGCGCGGGACGGCAAAAATGGCGTCGGCCCGCCGTTTTTTTTGGGCGCATTCGTGCCGGCGAGACCAGGGTCTACTTGAATGTCGATGAAGCTGCCAAGCGCCGGCGCCATCGAGCGGCTGCCATGGTTTATTCGTGCCTCCCTCGGGCTGAGCACGGCGGTGTTCGCCGTCGCGCTGACTTATACCATCTCTCCGCTGCGCGCGTTTCCCCTGCTGCTTTCCTTTCCGACCGTCATCCTGAGCTCCTGGTTTTTTCGGCATGGGGGGCGGGATTGCCTGTGCCGTTGCCGACGTAGTCCTGGTCGACGCCTTTCTCACCCGTGAGCAATTCCGCTTTGCCATCGGGGGCGGCAGCGAGTGGCTGCGCATGGCATTGTTCCTCAGTGTTTCGATCACCATGGGCTGGTTGGTGCGGAGTTTCGCGGATCGGCGTTCGGACCTGCGCAATCGGGATCTGCAGCAGAGGCTCGTCCTGGCCGACACCGAGCGACGGCTGGCCGAGGAACGCGCCAGCGCCAGCGAAGCATTGAGCCGACGTCACGACGAACTACAGTTGGCCCTGCGCGCGCATGGCATGGGCCTCTGGGCGTGGGACATTCAGAGCGGCAGCATTGAATGGACCGACGAGGTGTACCACCTGCTTGGGCACGAGCCCGGCTCCATCGCCCCCAGCCTGAACGCCTGGTTCAGCGCCATCCACCGCGAGGACGTCAAGTATGTGAAAGAGTCGACGGCGCGGGACCTCGAGAGCGGCAATGAATTCTCGATTCAATTCCGCATCGTGCGGCCAGATGGCTCGATACGCTGGATCGAGTCACACAGCACCTGCCGCCGCGACGACCAGGGTAGGGCCCTGCGCCTCATCGGCGTGCTGGCCGACGTGACCGACCGCAAGCAGAGCGAAGAAGCCATGTTGCGCGCCGAAAAGCTGGCCGTGGCAGGCCGGCTGGCGGCTTCGGTCGCGCACGAAATCAATAACCCGCTCGAGGCCATCGCCAACCTTCTTTACCTCATCACTATCACCTCGACCGCGGCCGAAACGCTGGCCTACGCGCAGCGGGCCCTGGAGGAG
>JABDBE010000202.1:2080-2510 GCA_013288805.1 Acidobacteriota bacterium | reverse complement strand
GACTTCTCTTCATGCTTCGTTGTGCCCGGATTCAGTGTGGGTTAAGCTAACCCATCCGTCCGTACTTCGCAGGAGGTGACCCCATGTCCGCGAGAGTGGATCTCTACGACAGCGCATACGCAAACTACGCGTCTGAGGTGTACAGAGAAGTACGAATGCAAACATATGGAGAGGATTTTGGACAAACAAGCTGGGCAACAACGGAAGAGTCAAGGGAAATCCCCCATCGGCTAGTCTTGAAACCCGATTCATCAGTGCTCGAATTGGGATGCGGTTCTGGTGGATATGCCTTATACGTAGCGGAGACAGTGGGTTGCCGGGTTGTGGGCCTGGACATTAATGAACCGGGAGTTCAGAACGCAAACCAACTTGCTGCCGAGAGAGGTCTCGGTGAAAGGGTTCATTTCGAACGGTGCGACGCTTCTAAGGG
>JABDBE010000202.1:1722-2070 GCA_013288805.1 Acidobacteriota bacterium | reverse complement strand
AGATATGCTGACCCGTTTCGCCGAGTGGCAAGGACGAGCGCCCGAATCGGTGTTCTCGAATGATGTCTTGTGCCATCTTGCAGGACGGCCCAGCGTGCTCAGCGAGATATTTCGCATTCTGAAGGCCGGTGGACGAATGCTGTTTAGTGATGCGCTGGTAGTAGGCGGAATGCTTTCCCACGAAAATTCGCTGGGAGAAGTCCTCCGTGCAATGGGTCTGGCTCTCATTTCCCTTCAGCAACAAAGTGTCGCGGTGGCCGACCTGCGTGGAGCTGTCGCCTTCGCATTCCTGGCTTGCCATCGTTCCCGACTGCAGGGCCGAAATTTGAAAAGTGCTCGTCTTCGCTT
>JABDBE010000202.1:0-1712 GCA_013288805.1 Acidobacteriota bacterium | reverse complement strand
AACGTTGGCCAGCCCATGGGGTGTTTGAAGGAGAAGGGGACGGCGGGTTGGGTGGCGACGGGGAAGTCGATTGCGTTATCCATGTCATCGAGATTTTCGAGTGCTGCGCCTTCGCGTTCAAACATCGAAAGACCAGCCGTACGCCTGGGTCTTGTTCTCATTCCCCTCGACCTGCAGACAAGATCTTTCTTTGCAGGTTTGCGGCAGACTGTAAACACTACGGGATTGCGAGCCTTCGCACACTCGATCGAAGATCGGATGCTCAGCTGCAGCACACCGCCAATATTAACGAACAGGATCGTGCTGACAGCACCGGGCGCGTGAATGCTGCGAACATATAGTAAGTTGACGTTTATCTCATCGCTTTGGTATTGGCGCGCAGGCTGACTGCGTTGGGCAACAGCTTCCGACCTGCATCGTGCGAATGCCGCGGGCCGCTCTTTGCTGCCTTTTCCAGCTCTATCATCTGGTGCAGCTTCTGCACGTCGGCGGTACGGTCGGCAAAGCGTATGCTCTCGTAATTTCGGCGCAGCGCCATAATGCGATAGTCAAAAGCCACGCTGGATGTGCCTCCTCCAAGTTCACGCACTTCAAACGAAGTCGCAGTCTTGTGGGTAATGTAAAGGCCCTTGCAGTCCCCGTTAGGAACGGGAAACACTTTGTAGTCCATTTCCGCGTTCACGGTCTGGACGAAATCAGGATCCAGGGCGACGACGGCAACTCCATTTATGAGTTGCCCCGATCCGGCATCTTCGAACCAGTTCACGGGCGATTCAATGGCCGACATAGCAACCTGGCGCGTCCCACCATCAATAGGGACAACCGCATTCTTGCTGCCGGTGCAGTTGAGGTCGCCGAGGTAGTCGATATAGCAAAAGGAATTGTTACCGAGACTGTAAGCGAAAAATGGATTGGTGATGCTGTTGGCTGCCTCCACGAACAAGGTGTAGTACTGGCTAGGCGAATTGTTCTCGAAGATCGCGGCGGATCCGTCATCCGCGGAGGCAAAAACCCCCACGTTCCCTTGCGTTTGACCGGCATCTCCCCACGTCCCGGCTCCATAGTGCCCGTCCAGAGACGCCCCGGTGTTACTTTCAGTGGATCCTTGTTGTCCGAAAACCCCGACTCCAAAGTCGCCGAGGGAGCTTCCATAAACTCCGAGCGGCGCACCGACGGTGTTGCTGGCCAATCCATAAACGCCGTATGCATCCGAGGCCCCGGAAGAACTAATTCCCTGTACCCCCCAACCGCTGGTACTGGTACCCTGAACTCCAAGGCTGCCAGACCCGGAAACTCCGTACCCATTCGTACTAGTACCCTGAACCCCTACGCTGCCACTTCCGAAAACCCCGTAGCCTGTTGAGCTGCCACCGGTGATCCCCTGACCTCCCGAACTGAAGCCGTACACTCCGCTAGCCTGGCCGGACTGATCCATCCCTTCCACGCCCGCGTCTCCAAATCCGCCGCTGGTGGTCACGCCGGTGATCGCGATGCTGCCGCTGGTGCTATAGATTCCCCCACCGCTGGTCACCGATAAACCGGGAGTAAATCCGCCCGTGTTGATGACCTGCTCGCTTGTAAACGTGTTGCCAGAAGCCAGCAGCGGAACTTTAGTAGTGTCGACATTCAGCGTCACAACCCCGCTAGTGCCGCCTCCGGTCAGCCCTGTACCTGCCGTTACACCCGTTATTGTTCCGGTTCCCACGCTTGCG
>JABDBE010000201.1 GCA_013288805.1 Acidobacteriota bacterium | reverse complement strand
CTGAAAGCGGCGCTGGCGGCGAAGGAACGCGGCGTGAAGCTGTACATCGAGTCGGTGATTCCACATTTCCTGCTGGACAAGACTTGCGCGGAGAAACCGGGCGTGGAAGGCATGAAGCACGTGATGTCTCCACCGTTGCGGGCAAAGAAAAATCTGGCGGTACTGTGGAGCGCGCTGGATCGAGGATTGATAGATACTGTCGGCACGGATCATTGTCCCTTTGACGCGGAACAGAAGCTTTTGGGCAAGGATGCGTTCACGAATATTCCCAACGGCATTCCTGGAATCGAAGATCGCATCAATCTGCTCTACACGTACGGGGTGAAGCGCGGCAAGTTGGAGATCGAACGCTTCGTGGATGCAGCCAGTACCCGCCCTGCGAAGCTTTTCGGCTTGTTCCCGCGAAAAGGAACGATTGCCATCGGGAGCGATGCGGACCTGGTCATTTACGATCCCGATTATCAAGGCGTGATTTCGGCGAAAACGCATCAGGTCAACAACGATTACAGCGGATTCGAAGGGATGGTGATCGAAGGGCGGCCTTCCGTCGTCACCGTGCGGGGCAAGGTTCAGGTGAAGGACGGAAAATTTGTGGGCGAACGGGGCCGCGGGCGTATGCTGAAACGGGAGCCGAGCTACTTTTAAGCGAGGCGCATCATGAGCCTGAATCCCAAACGAACCGTTGCCGAACTGAAAGAGCTTCGCGAGCTGACCGCCGATGAGAATGGCGCGCAGCGGGTGGCGTGGACGGACGTGTGGCAAAAGGCGCGCAAGTGGTTCGCCACGAAACTTGTGGGGTTGCCCATCGAACATCACTGCGACGCCGCCGGAAATAATTGGGTGACCCTGCGCGGGGCGTCTGAAAAAACGTTGCTCATCGGCGGGCATCTGGATTCGGTGCCGAACGGCGGCTGGCTTGATGGCAGCTTGAATGTCCTTGCCGGGCTGGAAGTGCTTCGGCGCTTCGGAACGGAGTTCAAAGGCAAGCCACCGGTGACGATTCGGCTGGTGGACTGGGCAGACGAAGAAGGCGCTCGATTCGGACGCAGTCTGTTGGGTTCTTCCGCGTTTGCCGGGACGCACAGCATCGCCGCTGACCGGGTGCGGACCGATAAAGATGGCATCACGATGGAGGACGCGTTGCGGCGTTGCGGCGTCCACATGGATCATTTTCCCGAAGCAGAAAAAGAGCGCGCCAATGCCGCGGCATACATTGAATTGCACATTGAACAGGGGCCTGTTCTTGAAAGATTGGGCTTGCCTCTGGGAGTGGTTCTGGGCACCAAAGGAGTCGAGCGCCACGCAATTACGTTTCACGGGCAGGAGGCGCATTCCGGTGCCACGCCGATGAAGCAGCGAAAAGACGCTCTCGCCGCGGCCGCGAAGCTGGCTTTGGAAATCCGGAACATTGCGGGCAAGCACTCCGATGCAGTCTGCACGATGGGCAGCTTGAAAACGTTTCCGGGGATTGTCACCGCGGTAGTTGGCCGGTGCGAAGCCACGCTTGATCAGCGTGATCTGGATGCCAAAGTGCTTGCGCAGATGTACCGCGAGGCTCAAGAGGCCAGCAAGCGATTCGCGAGTGAAGAAAATTGCACGGTGGAATGGTCGCGGATCTGGAGCATCGAACCGATCCCCTTTCATCCACATATGCTCGATCTTTGCGAACAGGCTGTCCGTGAAGTTTCGGGGACCGCGCACCGGCAGCACACCGGGTGCCCGCTGTACGTCAGTCCGCCCCACAGCATGTTGGTTTCGAAATATTTTGCAATTTTGTCCGAGACGATGACGGCGCCCAGCGGCATGTACCCGCTTGTCAGGCCCTTCGCGCAGCTGACAATGTCCGGCTTGATGCCAAAATGTTGTGTCGCCAGCCATTTTCCGGTTCGCCCGAATCCGGCCATCACTTCATCGTCAATCAGCAGGATGCCGTATTTGTCGCACAGCGCCCGAAGCTTGGGATAATAATCATCCGGAGGAACTAGCAAGCCGTTCGATCCGGTGATGCCCTCCACCATGATTGCGGCGATCGTGTGCGGCCCTTCCATCTGAATCACTTCCTCTATGTGGCTGACACATTCGCGATGGCACGTTTCAACTTTCTGGCCAAATGGGCAGCGATAGCAATAAGGATCGAACACGCGAACGATGCCGGGAATGCCGGGCTCGACGGGCCAGCGTCGCGGATCGCCCGAGGCGGTCATCGAACCCATCGTGGCGCCATGATAGCTGCGGTAGCGCGTAATAATTTTGTCGCGGCCGGTAACCAGCCTCGCCATTTTGATGGCGTTTTCGTTGGCCTCGGACCCACCCAGCGTGAAGAACGCTTTCGCCAAACCAGTTACTTCGGCAAGTTTCTTACCGAGCGACCCGCGCGGCTCCGTGGCAAAACTTGGCCCCGCGAAGCAAAGCTCATCCACCTGCTTCTTGATCGCTTCCAGCATTTTGGGATGCTGGTGGCCGACATTAAGATTGATCAGTTGCGAGCTGAAATCCAGCCAGCGCTGGTCAACGCCATCCCAGAACC
>JABDBE010000200.1 GCA_013288805.1 Acidobacteriota bacterium | reverse complement strand
AAGGGCAACGGGCCTACAGTCAGGTGGCTTTTCAATTCTCGCACCACACTGTCGAAGCCGACGGCACGGTCGCGCATGAGAGCCAATACCTCAATGCCGGGCCCGGAGTTAATCCGAACTACGACTTTACGCGTGAGCTCCGACGGGCTCTGGGCTCGAAGGGCACGATCTTCATGTGGTCCGTGCATGAAAATACGACGCTGAATGCCATCTTGGCCGAATTGGAGGCTGATAAGGCGCCTCCGCCGGACAGCGAGGACCTCATGGCCTTCATTCGCGACATTACGGTCTCTCGCGCCGACGACATGGATTCAAGAACTGGCGCCCGTGCCATGGTGGATCTCTGCGCCGTTTCCAATCAGGCCTTTTTTCACCCCGACACCAAGGGAAGCAACAGCATCAAGAAGGTGCTGCCGGCGATCCTCCGATCCTCCGATTATCTGCGCGAGCGCTATTCGGCTCCCATCTATGGCGCTATGGGCGGCATCCGGAGCGTCAATTTTCACAATGTTGCCTGGTGGCGTGAGGTCGATGGTCACGTTCAGGACCCTTATGGTCTCCTCCCGCCCGTTTTCCGGGACCTCGACGACGGCGTTCAGGAAAAGCTCGATACGGCGGCCGATTTGCAGATTTCCCACGGCGGGGCGGCGATGACGGCTTATGCCAGATTGCAGTTCGAAGATTTGCCGAATGGTGAGCGCACGGCAATCGAAGAGGCGTTGTTGCGCTATTGCGAGCTGGATACTCTGGCGATGGTCATGGTGTATGAAGCTTGGCGCGAATGGACGCAGAAGTGAGGTCCAGAGGTGCTGACACCAGACTGCCCTAGAGAAGCTAAGTTCGAAGTGGTTTTAAAGCTATCGGATAAAACCTTTGATGCGGGTCAAGATTAGTGCGCATCGGGCGGCAGCTATGGCCGGACGGCCATCGCGTTTGTGACGGGGCCGAGAAAGGGAGGATTCAGTGAACGGCGATAGCGATCAGATCGCGCCAAGCGATCAGGGCGAACCAGGAGGTTTCAACGATATCTTTTGTTTGCCGTCTCATGTGCAACCAATCGTCGATCGTCTACGCGCTGGAGAAAAGCCAGATCAGATTCCCGACCTATGCCAAAAAGATGATGGAAATGATAACATAGGCACATGCCCCGGTAGCGGCGGGGGATGGAATATCATTCCCGGCGGGGCGCCGGCTGGATGCCGTAAAAATCTTATTGTCTTAATCGAAAAAAAAGCTGATATGCTCGACCGTATTTTGGCCGCCCTTAAGCATATCATGGTTACTTGCCGAGATACAACTGATTCATTGCTTTTCTATGTTTCGAATCTGGAAAACGCTTCTGATTGGTGGGAGAATTGGGACAAACTCTCTGCATGCTTTGCAGTTGCGGCAGATATACTTGGGATTAGCATTTACGTTGAGTTCCAAACACAAATAAATTGGCGCGCGATGCTCTCGGAGAAATTCCGTGAAGCGCCCAACGGTAGACTAGCAGAATGCCGAAAGCATCTTCAGTCTTTTGGACCAACGGTTCGTCGAGCACTGCTAATCGATGTTCTGGAGTTTGCAACACAGCGGTTGGGCACAACCGACAATCTCGCGCTCTTGAGGGAGACCTGTGGAAGGCAACCGGCAGGCTGCGACGGAGTGCCGGTGTTAGCATTCGGGAAGATCAACAACAGTGGGGAGGAAATGCTGCCGGGCACGTGGGTCCTTAGCATCACGCTCAGAGGCCCTGTGCGAGTCATTTTGCCCGATCGCTACCTCGACACGATTTGGGATGTCGATCACGGTGCAGATTCGAACTTCTCACCGACAAGCACGGAGGATTTTCGTATAGATCCGGATGGCTACATTTGCAGCACAGACTATCCATAGTTGCCGCGTCCTGAGGACTTATTGGCTCCCTTGAACCCACTTGCATCGGATCAGAATCGTGTCTGCGGCGCGGAAACTTGTAGCTTGCTGCCCGCGTCGCGTCATGGCTGATCACGCCACAAAGTTGCGAGCATCTTCTGGGCTTCCGCGATGAACCTGTTCTTAGTTACATCCTCTCGCCCCGAGCCCCAGTTGGTATCACCGTTACAGACCGGTTTGAGGGACGCGATGAGGGATTTTTCGATCTGACCGATTTCCTGCCGAAGCTGATTGTACTCCATCCCTCTCGGGCGCGATGAAACCCTAAGGTAGCAAATGCGGAACGGCCGAATAAGATCGGCCTCCGCTACAGCTGGCTCAAACATCCGCCAGTACCTGGCCGCGAAACGAACGCGGTTAAAGCCAGCGCCGCACCCTTTGTCCCTATGGAGTTCCTCGCTCTGAGACTTCACCAGGAGCCGCAAGAGCGCGGACTCCGTAAACTCTTCAAGTCCAGGCAAACAGTGGATGGTCTCGCGTGCAATACTGATCCTACTGCCCCTGAGCGTCATCGAACCCATGTGTGTCCACCACCGGTTGCGAGCGGCAGCTCCTCCGAACGGATTATCGCGTCTGCCGAGATACTTACCGATATAGACGAGGCGTTCGTGGC
>JABDBE010000199.1 GCA_013288805.1 Acidobacteriota bacterium | reverse complement strand
TGACGTCAACCTATGTAGGAACCCGGGCCAACAGAGGACAAGTCTTTGGCGAGATTGCAGACTTGCACGTGGCAACGCTGGCTAGTTCGTCGCCGGTGGATGTGATCTCCACCGATCGGCACACGGTGAAACCATGGTTCCAGGGGAAAATCCCCTTCGCCTTCAACTTGCCGGAGCTGCAGAACTCCGACTTCTCTCTGCTCGGTGGCCGGATGACGTATCTGGAACAAACCCCGGGCGCGCATCTGATTTACGACGTGCGCAAGCACCACATTTCCGTATTCGTGTTCCAGGAACAGTCGTTGCGAGCCAGGTTGGATGAGAATTCTCTCGCACCGAAGCAACTGTCGTTCAACATAGAGACTTGGACTCAAGGCGGGCTTCGCTATTTTGTGATCGGCGACGCGAGCGCTGGGGACATCGATAGTCTTGCGAGGTTGTTCAAAGGCAGCAGTTCGTAGATTCAACAGGGTCGATTGACGATAACGTTGAATTTTTCGTGAACCTTACCCCGGTGACGCCGTGAGCCTTCTGGAGAGACAACTCCCAGAACGCAGCTAAGGCACAAACTAAAGATACTTTTCCACAGAATATTTTCCCCGTCATCCAGTTGAAGGGTTAGGAGCCAGAATTTCAGCGTTGCTGTGGCGGTGGCCGCACCCGCGCTGAGCCCCTTCACCACACCTTGATGGTGTCATAACGAATACCTTTGGAGGAAATCCATTCCATGATCAGGAAGAACGTTCTTCTCGTCGTATGTTGTTCCGGCCTGATTGGTCTTGGCCTTGTTGGTCTCGCGCAGCAACCAGCACAGAATCCCGCAACGCCCACCGCGACCGAGGCGCCTGCTGGTTTCAAAACACCCACACTATCCAAACATCCCGGCTCAAAGAGTGTCAGCAACGGCATTCCTGAGCCGCCCAACGACACTTTCGCTCTGGACCAGGCAAATTTCGAGTCCCGTGAAGGAAACGACACCGGTCTCGGCCCTCTACACAACGCTACGATTTGTGCCGATTGCCATCAGGGCACCGGCACCGGTGGACCAAGCCAAGTCACGGAAGTGCGGGCGGGGCACCTTGATTCCAGTGGCAATTTTGTGAACCCAACGATCTTTATTAATCACGGCAAGGACATGATTACGGGCCGTTCGCTGATTAACGACCGTGCGATCTGTCCCCAGGCAGAGGAGCATCTGCCGCCCACAGAAAACATCCGCACCTTGCGAGCCGCGCTGAATACTCTGGGAGACGGATTCGTCGAAGCGGTTGATGACCAGACGTTAATCAACATCGCCGCAGAACAACCGAAACTGAGCAACGGGGTGATTCATGGTGAGACCGTCGAAGTGGACATTTTGGAAGCGCCCGGACAGACCCGAGTGGGCCGCTTTGGTTGGAAGGATCAGCACGGCAGTGTTCTGTCTTTCTCCGCCGATGCTTACCTCAACGAGGTCGGCATCTCCAACCGCCTGAAGCCGGTGGACGTCACAACGGTTTGTAAGACGACGCCGGATCCTGAGGATAAGGCGGATAAGACGGGTCTGTTTGGAATTGACCACTTCGCTCAGTTCATCCGCGGCACCTTGGTTCCGCCGCGTGATCATGTGCTGGCCGGCGAACCGGAAGTTAAAGAAGGTGAAAAACTGTTTGCCCAGGTTCAGTGCAGCATCTGCCATGTGGGTAGGATCGTAACCGCTCCTCCCGGAACCGTAATCAATGGTGGAACGTTCACCATCCCAGACGCTCTGGGGAATAAGATCATTCATCCTTTCAGCGATTTCCTGCTGCATGATGTGGGTACCGGTGACGGCATTGTTCAGGGAGGACCCCAGGATACGCAACACAAATTACGTACGGCCCCACTTTGGGGTGTGCGCACGAAATCCCGGCTCATGCACGATCTGAAATCGGAGTCCTTCGAGCAGGCGATTCTTCGCCACCAGAATGAGGCTTCTAACTCGATCAGCCTGTTCAAACAGTTAACTCCCCAGGAGCGGGGAGAGCTGTTGAAGTTCCTCAGTTCTCTCTAGAGCTCAGCCTCTATAGGGCAAGCCCTGCGAACGCGTGCTTGCCCTATTTTCTTCGTCTAGGAGAAGTGAGACAGTGGTTTAAGGGACGAACTTGTAGCCCAGACCGTGTACAGTCAGAAAGTGTGATGGGTGCGAAGGGTCGCTCTCTAGCTTCTGTCGTAGCCTCAGCATGTGGGTGTCTACCGTCCGCGTGAGGGGATAGTCTTTGTAACCCCAAACTTCAATGAGAAGTTCGTCCCGCGAGATCGCGCGTTCGGCGTTCTTTATCAAGAACTCCAGTGTCTTAAATTCCTTTGCAGTGACGGTGATCTTGTCGCCGTCACGAGTGATCTCTGCCTTGAGAAAGTCCACCATCACATCGTCAAAGGCATACACATTTTTCGTACTGCCGCGCCAGGAACGTCTGATTAGGGCACGCAGGCGCGCAACCAGTTCCCTTGGGCTGAACGGAATGGTCACGTAGTCGTCGGCGCCCATTTCCAGGAGAAGGACCTTGTCTGCAACATCTAAG
>JABDBE010000198.1 GCA_013288805.1 Acidobacteriota bacterium | reverse complement strand
CGGTAAAGGCCTCATCAGATGACGCCTATCGTCGCCTGATTCGGCAGTTCGTGAGCTTCTACCGCGACGCTCTCTTCAATGATCATTGGGGTGAACAAATCCACGTTACGCCAGACAACGAGCTTGTCGTCAGCATGGTTTCGTATGGCTTAGATACCGAGCAGGCGAAGAAAGTGTGGCAACCTTTTCTGGATTGGCTGGCACAATCGCCGAACCTGTATGCGATTGAACCGCCGCTCATTCTCGGCAGCATGCCGGCGCGAAATTGGTGGGACGTGGAATGGAGGAAGGAACATCAGCATCACGTTTTTCGCGCAGATTCCCGCACCGGCGCTCAGCCAAATAACGTTTGGTGGACGGGGGATGGCGGCCAGGTGGCGTGGTCAGTGTATGGCTACCAATCGCAATGGCTGCCCGCATCGCTGCTCGACGACGATTCGCAAGAGCGGCTGGCGAATGCGTTGTTTGCCGGTTCGCGCCATTGGGAGGTTGAACTCCATTTCAATAAAGGACTCGCCGGAGCTCCTGCGGATGCCATTGCCGCAGCGAGGGACACGGCGATGAATCCCGCTGCGCTCGATGCCTTTGCGCTCGCGATTATTGCGGCCGGAAAGGGACATTCATATCCAGGAATTCCGGGACACGAGCCCGATCTATCGGCGGCTGCCAAGGATGCATCTGCCGTTGACCAGGCGATGAACGAATTGCGGAAGGTCGCTCCCGTGGCCGGTTCCTATGTTTCTGAGAGCAACTACTTCGAACCTGGGTGGCAGCAATCCTTCTGGGGCTCAAACTACGCGAGATTGCAGTCGGTGAAAGCCAAGTATGATCCCGATGGTCTTTTCTTCGTGCATCATGGCGTAGGCAGCGAAGATTGGAGTGATGACGGCTTTACCCGCCTAACAGGACGCTGAATTCCACGGATCTTTGCGTATGATGGACTCGCATGTTCTCCCACCGTACCGACTGGAAGCTTACGCCCAACCGTTTTACCCAGGCACAAGAAGAGTTGCGGGCTGCGGGCAGAGAAATTCTTGACCTGACAATTTCGAATCCGACGCGCGCGGAGCTGCATTACGACGCGGAAGCCATCCTGCAAGCGCTGGTGAATCCCAAGGCCCTGGATTACGATCCCCAGCCCAAGGGCTTGCTCAGCGCGCGCGAAGCCGTGGCCGCCTACTACCGCAGGCAACATGACGACGTCGATGCTGAATCGATCATCCTCACCACCAGCACGAGTGAGGGTTATTCTTACCTGTTTCGCCTGCTGTGCAATGTGGAAGACGAAATCCTGGTGCCCAAGCCGAGCTACCCGCTGTTTGAGTTTCTTGCCGACCTGCAGGATGTGAAGCTGGTGCCGTATCCGCTGCTCTACGATCACGGCTGGCAGATTGATTGTCCATCTTTGTACAAGGCAGTGAACCATCGCACCCGCGCCGTAGTGGTGGTGCATCCGAACAATCCCACCGGATCGTTCGTGGCGGAAGAGGAACGCACTGCGCTCAACAATTTTTGCCGCGAATATAAATTGTCGCTCATTGCCGACGAAGTCTTCCTCGACTACGCGCACGACGGTGCGCCACGTCCGACATTCGCCGCCAATCAAGATGTGCTGACGTTCACCTTGAGCGGCGTCTCAAAGATTTCGGGGTTGCCGCAGATGAAGTTGGCATGGATTGTGACTAGCGGGCCGGCCGAAGCCGTATCCGCAGCTCTCGCGCGGATGGAGGTAATCGCTGACACTTACCTCTCGATGAATGCTCCCGTTCAGCTAGCGGCACCCGCGTTGCTGGAGCAGCGACACTCCATTCAGCCCCTCCTACTGGACCGCGTGCGTGCGAACTTGAACGAACTGGACCGCGCATTGGCTAAACAGAAAACTTGTTGTCGCCTGGACGTTGAAGGGGGATGGTATGCGGTCCTGCGGGTTCCGGTGACGCAATCCGACGAAGACCTTGCCATTCAAATTCTGCGAAAGCTTTCCGTGCTTGTCCATCCCGGACACTTTTACGATTTCTCCGGTGACGGACACTTGATCGTGAGCCTGATCACTCCGACGCAGGATTTTCACAAAGGTATCGCGCAGGTGCTGGGGCTTTTGAACCAGAAAGAAGGAAATCACTAGACAGCGGGCGCGTGTTAGAAACTGAAATGTGGAAGAATTGGATTCCACTTCCCCCTTACTCAACTTATACTTCGCAGATGATACGCATCGATCAGCACGATGCAGGATCTTTCTGACCGCATGATCATCACTATCGACCACGGAGCGGTGCGCGAACTGCAGCTCAATCGTCCGCCAGCCAACGCGCTTTCGCCGGAGTTGATCGTGGCTCTGGGGAAGGCCGTGGAATGGGCTCCGCAAGATGGCGCGCGGGCGTTGATATTGTCGGGTACGCCCGGCAGATTCTCCGCTGGCCTAGACGTTCCGCTCATGTTGAACCTTGATCGCTCGGCCATTTCTACTTTATGGAAGGAATTTTACGGGCTGGTGGGCGCTATCGCTCTTTCTCCAATTCCAATTGCGGCGGCGATCGCAGGTCACGCAACCGCCGGG
>JABDBE010000197.1:1965-2568 GCA_013288805.1 Acidobacteriota bacterium | reverse complement strand
AACTCCGGTGGCTGAACATCGAGAGAGGTTTTGATGCCGCTACGCTTGGAGAGGCCGTCCAAATACCAATGAAGCGCCGACAGCAACCCGACTTCGTCGAGCAGGGGCGGATGTAAGAGATGGGATAAACTGCGGACTTGCTGGATTGCCCGATCAATGGTTTCGCTGGCTTCCATGGCGGCTTTCTGGTTCGCCTGCAGAGTTTTGGTTCCACGAATACCGTCCATCATCATTTTGGCTGCGGCCAGGTCCTGCCCCAAACCGTCGTGTAGTTCGCGTGCGATGCGACGGCGCTCGTCATCCTGCATAGTGAGCAGACGGACGGAAAGCCGGCGAAGCGCGGCGGTTCTGTCGTCGACCAGCCTCTCCAATTCGATTGCGCTCTCGCGGATCGATTGTTCCAGTACCTTGCTGTCATGAATGTCGGAGCAGGTCCCGTACCATTTGAGGATATTTCCTTCGAGGTCACGGATGGGTACGGCGCGAGACCGGAACCAGCGGTACTGTCCATCTTTTCCGCGCAGGCGGTATTCGGATTCGTAGTTTTCTCCTGACTGGACGCAGGCCAACCACTGGGCCATGCTCCGTTCCCTATCATCGTTA
>JABDBE010000197.1:0-1955 GCA_013288805.1 Acidobacteriota bacterium | reverse complement strand
GTCCAGCCAACCGAACCCGTCTGCCGAACCGCTGGCGGCACCGGTGTATTCGTAAAATCGATCGCTAATGTAATCCCTGGCCCCGTCTGACTGTCGGCTGAAAATAATGTCGGGAGCGGTGCGCACAATGGCGTCGAGTTCCTGGTTCTTTCGGGCAAGTTCCAGGTTAAGCAACTGCAGCGCTTCCGCCCGCCTTGCTAATTCATCGGTTCGTTCTCTGACGCGCTGCTCCAGTTCATGATTGAGCGTTTCCAATTGGTTCGCCTTGCGGTGCAGTTCGGCAAAGATGCTGACCTTTGCCCGCAAGAGTTCAGGAATCACCGGAACGGAAATGTAGTCCACGGCTCCGCGCTCGTATCCTTTCAGCCGATCCACGTCCGTCAGGTATACGGCGGAAATGAAGATGATGGCGGTTTTTTGAAACCGCGGATGCTGGCGAATCAGGTCGGCCAACTCAAAACCGTCAAGATCCGGCATACTCACGTCCATCAGAACGACTGCGATATCGTTTTTCAGCAGATGTTCCAGTGCCTCTTTTCCAGAGGCTGCTTTGATCAGATTCTCCCCAAGCTCAGCCAGTATTACTTCATAACTCAGCAACTTGGCTGGCTGATCATCGACCATGAGAATGTTGACTTTTTCGTTCGCAGTCATTTTTGTTCTTCCATGTCTCTGGCGCTGTTGGCTAGCCGACCTGGCCTATGGGCCAGAACTATCGGTGAAGCCACATACGAAGCGCAGATAACAATTGCTCTGTATTTACCGGTTTGGCCAAATACTCGGACGCTCCTGCTTCGAGACACTTCTCGCGATCGCCTTTCATGGCTTTCGCGGTAAGTGCAATGATAGGCAGGCGCCGGAATGAGGCGTTCTGCCGGATGACTTGCATGGTCTCGTATCCGTCCATCTCGGGCATCATGATATCCATGAGCACAATCGCCAGATCAGGAGTGGATTCGAGGGTCGCGATCGCCTCGCGTCCGGTACCCGCAGTTAACACCGTCATTCCACGGCGTTCGAGAACGCTGCTGAGGGCGAAGATGTTTCGCACATCATCATCGACCACCAAAACTTTCTTTCCGACCAGAGCGTCATCGGATCGATGCAGCCGGTCAAGCATTTTCTGCTTCTCGGGCGGCAGGTCGGCGACGACACGATGCAGGAAGAGCGCGGTTTCATCGAGTAGTCGCTCCGGCGATTCAACCCCTTTCACCACCACGCTGCGCGCCAGCGTATGCAGGCGGGCGTCTTCTTCCGATGACAACTCTTTTCCGGTAAACACGACCACCGGCAGATCGCTATGTGCTTCACTGTCACGCAGACGCTCTAAAACATCGAAGCCCGACATATCGGGGAGCCGC
Source organism: Acidobacteriota bacterium (assembly GCA_013288805.1). GTDB lineage: Bacteria > Acidobacteriota > Terriglobia > Terriglobales > Acidobacteriaceae > JABDBE01. Next base: position 594 of record JABDBE010000197.1, on the reverse strand, counting down.
AAGTCGAGCACGACGCAGTCGAAAGGCGTCTCGTTAAGCACGTTGAGTGCATCGCCGCCGCTAGCTGCGACCGAGACGTCGATATCGTCATAACCCAACAGTTCGCGAATGCTGAACTGCTCCGCCGGATTGTCTTCCACCACCAATAACCGCTTTCGGCGCGGCGTTGTGTATTCCTTAATACGAGTCAGCGCCGCTCCCAGACCTTCCGGCGTGGTCGGCTTGGTCACGAAAGCGAACGCCCCGCGAGCCAACCCGTGATGCCGGTCTTCGTCGAGCGTCAACATCTGCACCGGGATGTGGCGAGTTGCAGGATCCTGTTTCAGATGGTTGAGCACGGTCCAGCCCAGCATGTCAGGCAAGAACACATCCAGCGACACTGCGGTCGGATGGAACTCACGAGCCAAGGCCAGAGCTTCCGCGCCTTTCATGGCCACCAGCACTTTGAATCCGGTGTCGTGAGAAAGATCGCACAGCACTCGCGCGTAGTGCGGGTCGTCTTCAACGATCAACAAGATGGCATCGTCGGGCTGCAGATTCTCGCGATCGTCGGGGACGTGCTCGACCGTGGCCTCTGCGGTACGTACCGCAGAC
>JABDBE010000196.1 GCA_013288805.1 Acidobacteriota bacterium | reverse complement strand
CCCCGAAGCCGACTTCTGGGGATCAATATCGGGAACGTAAGCCGTGGAACTTCGTTCCGAAATATTGACCGACGAGTTCGCTGACAATCATATGTTCTGATGTGCTAGGGTAAAGTGCTTAGCCGACAAGCTCCTAGATCGGAAAGCTCGCTTCTCTGGCTCAAACTCTTAAGCGACGTTGCAAACGATGATTCAATCCCGCCGATTCTGCGACTGGGCGACGGGCAAATGCCATCCTCGGTATATCGCCATAACTCGCAGCCAGAAACAAAGTAGTGCGCCCACGGTCAACACCACAAAAGCCGGGTAATGCAATTGATATCCGATCACCACTACAACGCCGGCGGCTAGCGCAGCAACAGCATAAATATCCGCCTCAAGCACCGTCGGCGTTTGGTTAACAAGCACATCGCGCAATATGCCACCACCAATCCCGGTTAGCACTCCCATGAAAATCGCCGTCACCGGATTGAGTCCTGCGATGAGCGCCTTTTGTGTGCCGGCGACGGCAAACAGGCCGAGTCCCGCGGCGTCGAATAACAACACCAGCCTGCGACGTTTATCGATGTTGGGATACCAGAAGAACGTCACCAATCCTGCCAGAAGAGAGACCCCGAGATAGCGCCAGTCGCTGATGGCCGCTGGTGGCACCGCGCCAATCAGCACATCCCCTGTGATCCCGCCGGCATTACCGGCCGCGAACGAGAGTGCCATTAGGCCGAACAGATCGAACCGGCTTTTGACACCCGCCGCTGCACCGCTGAGTGCGAAAACGAATGTGCCAAGCAGATCCACCGCATCCAGAAAGGCACCCGCTAGTTGATGCCCGTGCATCTGGATGTTGTTCACGATGTCAGCCACGCATACGCCGCAACAACCAGGGCCTTCACGCCTGTCTCCAGAGTTGGGTGGATCACCGGTGCAAAGCGTGGATTGTGGTTGGTCGGCAGCGAATTGAGCGTGCCATCCTTCTTCGCCTTGTCAAGTACCTCGGGATCGTCGCCGCCAAAGAACCAGAACACCGCCGGAGTGTGCCACTCCGCTCCAAAGCATCCGAAATCCTCGCTCGCCATCGTAGGTTTAGTTTGCTCTACGGAGCCGTCAGGAAAGTTTTGGCGAAACGCGTCAACGACCTTGTTTGTCGCGTCAGGATCGTTTGTTACCATTGAATAGCGGTCCAGTGGAGTGATCTCCGGTACCCTCGGCGCACCTGAAGCTGCTGCTTCGGCATTCACAATTCGTTCAATCGCTGCAAGCACATGTTTGCGCACCCCCTCATCAAAGGTGCGCACGTTTAACTTGATAATCGCTTCGTCAGGAATAACATTCTCTTTCGTGCCCGCCTGCAGCGCCCCAATCGTCACCACGGCGGAATCTGTTGGAGCGACTTCTCGCGAGACGATGGTGCGCAGCCTCATGACGGTGGAGGCGTCCATAACAACAGGGTCAATGCACGCCTCCGGCATCGAGCCATGCGCACCACGCCCAAACAAACGAATTTGCAGGCTATCAGCAGCGGAGGTCACAACTCCTGTACGCCAATCGAGGTGCCCAGAGGGCAAGCTCATGACGTGTTGCCCGAGTACGACATCGGGCTTTGCGCGCTGGAACGAACAAGGTCAGATCGTGGAAGAGAATCTTTTTTACGATCTCATGGGCATGCTGAAGCAAATAGGTGTGATGCCGACCCAAGAGCAAAAGGCAGCGTAACGACGAGCGATCCAACAATGGCCGAGCGGATGCCAGCGTTGTTTATTGGGCACGGGAATCCGATGAATGCGCTGCTGGCGAACCCTTATACGCAGCGGTGGTCATCGATCGGCACGACCCTGCCGAAGCCGAAGGCAATACTTTCGGTGTCAGCCCACTGGTACATCGAGGACGCAGCCGTCACCGTGAGCACCGCGCCGAGGACGATCCACGATTTCGGCGGCTTTCCGCGCGAGCTATATCAGGTGCAATATCCCGCGCCCGGTGATCCCCACCTCGCTGCGCGCGTCCAGAAATTGCTTGCTCATGTGCCGGTGCGTCGCGACGACCGCTGGGGTCTCGACCACGGTACCTGGTCGGTTCTGCGCCACGTCTATCCACAAGCCGATATTCCAGTGGTTCAACTCAGCATTGACGAAACGCGATCGCCCTCGTTCCATTACGAAGTCGGCAAGCGCCTGGCACTCTTACGAGAAGAAGGCATTCTCATCCTCGGTAGCGGCAACATCGTGCACAACCTGCATGCCTATGCTTGGGGACGGCACACACCGGAGCCGTACGATTGGGCGATCTCGTTTGAAACTCGAGTCCGCGAGCTGCTCCTCGCGGGAGAGTACAAGCCGCTCGTGAATTACGAGGATCAGCTCGGCAGTGAAGCGGAACTAGCAGTGCCCACGCCGGACCATTATGTGCCGCTGCTTTACGTTGCCGGCACTCGCACACCATCCGAGCCGTTCACATTTCCTGTTGAGGGCATAGATGGCGGTTCGGTCTCGATGCTCGCAGTGCAAGTGGGGTGATTAAAACTGGGGAACACCCTGCCCGCAACACGAAAGTGGTCCAGAAACGGGCTTGTGGGA
>JABDBE010000195.1 GCA_013288805.1 Acidobacteriota bacterium | reverse complement strand
CGCTCGCGACTTCTTGAGGTTTGAAGGGAACGCTCAAACTCAGAGGCTTCTTTCGCGGCTGCAAGTTCTGGCGGACGAATTCGGATTGAATCTGACATGCGGCACTCTGTCGGCAAGCTGCAAGTACATCGCCCAATCCAACACTGTCGATAAGACTCAACAGGAGCGAAAGAAGCACGGTTATTTCGCGTCCGAGAATGAATTGATTTCACAGCTCAGAAAGGAAGTCGGCACTAATGAGTCTCGCAATCCAATCGCTTTTCTTGTGGAAGCAAGCGACGACATCGTTTATTCAACCGTCGATTTGGAGGATGGTGTCAAGAAGGGAGTGATCACTTGGGAGTTTATTGATGCCGAACTGCATCGTCAGCTTGGGGAGGACGACAACAGTTTGAATCAGTCCTTGAAAAGGGCACGTGAAAAAATCAACCCCGCTCGGCTGCAAGGTAAAGGGAAAGACGAAGCAATGGCAGTGGCTTTTCGGACATTTGCAATCGCGGAGATGGTCGTTGAAACGTTGAAAGCATTTGAAAAGCACTACTCCGAGATAATGTCGGGAGACTACCATCGCGAACTCCTCTACGACTCGGCGGCTGGACCGCTCGCCTCAGCGTGTAAGAAGCTTGGAAGTGACGTGGTGTACGTTTCAGGCGAGACCTTGAAGCTCGAACTCATGGGTCGAAGGGTCATCAATGATCTGCTCACCTGCTTCTGGGAAGCAGCTCGCGTCTACGCCCCAAGTAAGAAGTTGGATGGTTTCCCAGCAAAGGCCTATCAGCTAATATCCACCAACTATCGCCAGATTTTCGAAAAGAATATTGCCGAAGCACGCAAATTGTCGATTCCAGAGGATTACTTCCGAATGCAATTGATAACGGATCAAGTCGCTGGAATGACTGATTCTTATGCTTGCTCCCTGCATCGCGAACTGATGAACGCCTGAGTGCGACGATATAGAATAGACACGATGGGATTGCAGAATCTAGTCACACAGGTTTCTAGAAAGAGTCCGTCAGACGTTAGGTCGCAAGAAGCAGTCGAGAAGCTGCTCCGCTCTCGGCTGTCTCGCTTCCTCACTGAGCCAGCTCCTTGGAAAGAGAACCTCCGTGAGATTGTTGAGGCCCTCAAACAAACAAAATGGGATGCGGTCGTGTTTGGGGGAGTTCTAAGAGACCTCGCTTTGTACGGGCCTGCTGAGCGTCCTCGGGATGTTGACATCGTGGTGAATTGCTCTTCTTACGAACTGAGCACTTGGCTGTCTGCTTTTCCCTTCCAGCGAACCAGGTTTGGCGGATTTAGGGTTCGATTGCACAAGTGGAATTTCGATATCTGGACTCTGCGTGAAACGTGGGCGTTCACCACTAGCAATATGGAGCCTACGTTTGAGAATCTACCGAAGACGACTTTCTTTAACATTGAAGGGATCGCGGCTCAACTTAACACAGCTCCACGACAGAGGCGGGCTGTGTATTCCTTTGGTTTTGCTGACGCAATTTCGTCCAAGATTCTGGACATCAACTTTGAACCGAATCCTTTTCCTCAACTGTGTATCGTTCGTGGACTGTTGACTGCGGTTCGGCATCGCCTCCTACTCTCGTCACGCCTGGCCCGTTACATGGCAAATCATGCCAACCGAACTGAGATCGCCGAGATTGTTCAAGTGCAGTCCCGGCACTATGGAATGGTGCGATTGAGACCGGAAGATATCGAACTTTGGTTGAATCACATTGACCAAAGCTTAAGGGGGGATTCAGACACCCCCGTCAGATTGCCCTCTGCCACGGAACGGCAGATGGACCTTCCCTCGCCGGACAACTGCGAAGTTGCATAGCATTCGACAGCAGATTTCCACCCTCGGGCACCCGCTGACGAATCCGATGTCTCGAACATCAAGCCGTTTTTCCAAAGGTATAGTCTTCTGGTTGGTCTAGATAGCGGTTGTAGATTGTGTGTCTGCCAGTTCCAGCACTCCCGCACTCTGGAACTAAGCACGAAGACGCTGGAGAGTCCGTCCAACAGGGCAAACCTTATGGACTAAACACCGCGCACCTCCGCGATGCACATCGTGACTGCGGTGACTCGACCGACGATGTCCGCGTCTTGTGGGTAGCGAACATGTCTGGCCTTCTTTCCCGACTGGGCCGAGGGCAGGAGCACCAACTGGCTGCCGTCCACCTCACACCAGCTGCACATATACGTATCTCGAAGCTCCACAAAATAGATCGGTCGCTCGAATTCGTCGTGCCAGCCATCAGGTTGGACCTTCCTCTGCTGGGAGTCGATCAGTACAAACGAACCGGGCCTCAGCATTGGGTAAAGCGTGCGGTCTTCGACCCCGATATATCCGTAAACGGAATTCCGCCAGTCCATGTGCTGGAGCAGCGCGACCGGAATCTCGCCCCAGCTCTCAAACATCCGCGAGACCAAGTTGGTACTCCCAAAGTCCACTTTCTCTCGGAGTTCCACCGGGGCCACGAGCGTGCTCTGCGCTCCTCCAAGCGTGGGCGTCACTAAGTAAGTGTGTGGTAGTCCCACGAGTTTCTGTTCGGTGCCGGCGTCGCCTATATCAACGCCGA
>JABDBE010000194.1 GCA_013288805.1 Acidobacteriota bacterium | reverse complement strand
GCCCGAAGAACTGATGCCGACCGCGCTTGCGATGGCTGATGTCCTGGCTGCTAAGAGCCCGCCGGGACTGCGGCTCATGAAGGAAGTAATGAACATCATCGAATTCATGGATATCTACGACGGCTATCATATCGAGCAGCTCGGTCAGGCCGCGGTACAGTTCCAGCGTAGCGGCATTGACAGGCGGTCGGTCGATCGTAACTAGCAGCACATGTGGATGATCGGACAGCTGCTCGACGCGGAGGCCTGCTGCCGCGACCAGATCAAGGTTAATTCCAGCGGTCGCGAGCGACTTGGCCAAGCCTGTCGTCGTGGTCACGTCGTAACCTCACCGATTCGCTCGCGGACATAGTCGCCAAGCCGCTTGACCGCTGTATAAGCCTCCGGCGCATAAGGGGCGAAACGCTGCCAGACGTGGGGCATCTTGGGCGCGATCTCGAGGATGACTTCGACATCGGCCTGGGCTGCCTTGACTGCAAATTCGAGGCTATCCGTCATTATCCGGTCATCGCTTCCCACCTGGAGCCGGATTGGCGGCAATCCTCGGAGCTCGGCATGCAGCGGTGACGCAAGGGGGTGCTTCGCCTGGTCCGGATCGACATAATGGGTGGTCATGATCTGCACGGTCTTCGTTCCCTGCAGATAGACCGAGCTCGCAATATCCAGGTTGAGCCAAGCGCTCGCGCCAATACAGGCCGCGGGCATCCGTTCGCCAGCATCTCGCGCGGCGAGCGCCGCGGAGATGGCGAGCGCACCGCCGGCGGAATCCCCCGCCGTCAGAACGACGCGCGCGGGAGCAGGGCCATCCGGGCCATTGTCGTAGGCCCAGCGAAGAGCCGTTTGGGCATCATTGGCGGCGGCAGGAAAACGGTGCTCGGGCGCGCGCCGATATTGGACGAACAGCACCGCGCAAGCACCCGTGGCTGATAGCCAAGCGGCAATCCCCTGATACGGAACCCAGCCGCCACCGATATAGCCGCCTCCGTGGAAATAGACGATGCGGTCGGTCGTTTTCGCGTTGGGTGCCACCAGCCACTTGCAAGGGATGCCCTCGACTTCGACATCGTGAACGGTGAGCGCTTCGGGATAATCAAACCGGTAAGGCTGAACTGCCGCCCGGAACTTTTCCGGGTCGAAATAGCCGGGGTAAAGGCCCTGCTCCGCCTTGCGAGCATTCATCTCATCCCACATCTCGGTCAGCTGAGGCGACCATAGATCCGGATAACCACGATATGGCGGAAGCACCGCGTGCATCGAGTCCTCGGTTTTCTGGAGAGACTCGTTAGTTGGCATTGGCCCGCAGCCTCGTCTCTTCGCGAGCGTCGAAGGCTGCGTCCTGGGGCATTTTCAGATCCTGGATCTGCGGTAGAACCTCGCGGCTGAACAGCGCGAGGTTCTTGATGGTATCCTCATGCGACAGGAAACCGCCCTGCGCCATCATGATCAGATTGCCCATGCCGCCGACATTTTCGTGGAACCGCTTGATTTGCTCAGTCACCTGATCAGGGGTGCCGGCGAACGCCAAGCCGCCTTCGATCAGCTCCTCGGCAGTTCCCGTCATCATGTTGACGGGCTTGTTCTCGCGCGTGACGACCTTCAGGAAGTCCGCAGCCACGCGACCAGTCTTCTGCCCAGTCTTCAAGGCGCTCACATTTGCCGCGATCGGCGCGTAACCCGGCGGATTGGTCAGTGCCGGCGCGACCTTGCTAGCCGTGCGCAGATAGCCACGAACCGTTTCCAGGCGCTGAAATCCCTCTTCTTGAGTGCCCCCAACACCTACGAGGCCGACGTAAGCGAATTTATCTTTGGTCGGCTCGGGTCGACCAAGCTCGGCGACACGCTGTCGATAGGCGTTGAAAATGTTTGCGGCATTCTTGCCGCTGAACACGCAGGCGATAGTGTGCCCATTTTCCGCAATTTTTCCGACACCGGTCGCATGGCCAGTACTGACCCACATCTTGGGATGTGGCTGGGTATAGGGCCGCGGCCAGATATTCACCTGCCGATATTCATAGAAGTCGCCCGTCCAATTGAACGGTCCGTCGGTTGTGGTCAACGCCTTGAGAATTAGGTCATGCGCCTCCCAAAAGCGCTCGTTCGTGCGCGCCGGCAGCGAATTTGTGGGCGCCATCTCATAGGGCACGCCGCGCACAAAGCCGGCATTGAAGCGGCCCCGCGACAGACAATCGATGTAGGCAATCTCCTCGGCGACGCGCACAGGATCCAGGCGATTGGCGAGTGGAATGCCCAATGAAAGCAGCTTGGCTTTCTTAGTGATTCGGGCAAGTACCGCGAGCGGCAGCGTGCAGGAAGATGTGAGACATGTTGCCGACGAATGATGTTCGTTGATCATGATGTTGAGCCCGAGATCATCGCAGGCAGCCCAATCATCAAGATAACGGTTGTAGAGCTCCGCGCCGATCCGTGGATCGAAATACTTGTTGGGTAATGTGGCACGAAGGGAATCTCCCTCCGCATCCCATGCCTGCGGATATGGCTGCTCTGTAAAGAACCACACGTCCATTTCAGTCTCCATGCGGCGCTGCGGATCGAGATACGGTGTTGCGAGCCGCCTCTCGGCC
>JABDBE010000193.1 GCA_013288805.1 Acidobacteriota bacterium | reverse complement strand
AGGCGGCGGACCACCAAACGCAGCGCCTGTCAAGTTGTCTGCAATCGATTCTCGAGAATACTGAAGGTCTAGTCCCGCCAGAAAATTCAGAGGTCCAGAATATTTTGAAGTGACCTCAAATTTTTGTATTAAATCAAAGCCGGTGTTCTGGATGGAAAAATTAAGAAAAGGTAAAATAGAACCCATCCCACCTTCGTCAGTGCCCGACTGGAAATACTGCCTCGTAGATGCGGTGATGCTCTTAATATCATAATCATCCAGCGTGAGCGTCGTGATGAGATTGCCACTTAAGTTCCGGACTATAGTGTCGGATACGAAACCCTGTTTTGAGTCATAAAAGCCGCTCGGGGGTTTGGCTCCCGTGAGCGAACACACCAAGCAATCCGGAGCGCCTACTATCTCCTGCCGAATGCCAGAGCTATCGTCAGCGTAGCGATAGTCCGCCGTAAAAAGCACGTCGACAATGTCGCTTGGCGCCCAGTCTATTTTTCCGCGGAGTTCATAATTGTCAAGGCCGCCATAGGTTCGATCTATACTGGGGTCTTTTATGTATCCATCCTGGCTCGTAGCCTGCCCTGCGATTCGAATATGAATCGTATCGGTTAACGGTTCATTCAGGAAAAACTTTCCCTCGGCATGGTCATAATTCCCATACTCGAAACTGACACTCCCATCCTCCTTGTTCGTCGGATTTTGAGTATTAATAAGAATTGCTCCACCCGTCGCATCGCGGCCGTAGAGTGTTCCCTGAGGGCCTTTTAGAACTTGCACCTGCGAAACATCTACCAAATCAAATTGGTTTCCTGTCGAACGCTGCCAGTACACATCATCGACATAAACAGCTATTGGCGGTTCTAAACCCGGACTTGCATAGTCGACCCCGATACCCCGGATGTAAGCTTGTGCATATGAGGAGGTTGTAGTGAAGACCAGACCCGTTGTCCTGACCTGCAAATCTTGGAGATCCCGTGTTTGATATTCCTGAAGTTCGGCAGGAGAAAACGCCGTAATCGAGATGGGCACGCTTTGCAGTTTTTCAGACTTCTTTTGCGCTGTTACGACCACCTCTTCAAGCCCCGGACTATTCGTATCCGAAGCCACGACCGGCGCTACCTGGGCCGCCGCTGAGGGCGCAACAAGCCCAACCCCTAGTAGAAGTGTCGTCGCCACGCTGCCAAGGAGTTCTCTACTGGCTCTTTTCATTCATTTTCCCCTGTAACGTTCATTTCCATTCGACGATGCAAGGTTCTCGGCTTGCGAATACGCGATTCAATCGCAACGCCGCCTACGACCTGACTCTGATTCGTCGACAGTATTGTTGGCGGCTCTCTAGTGAGATGACGTTCTTGAGTGCTGAAACCCGCAACGCCCGTGTGAGGAACCGACAGCGATCCTGCGCCACAGACGGTGAAGCTTTCGATAAGGCCAAGTGGAAGCTCTTTGCCCCATCGAATTACGAGCAAATCCCTTCGCTGGGGCGGCACATGAAATACGGCAACTTGCACCTCACGGCATGCGGGGCGTAGTTGGGGCTCAGGTCAGAAGGATTTGATGGTCGCTTCCTTGATCGTCCGGACCATCCGTTCGGCTTGGCAGTTATCGCCCGGGTCCTTCTTTTGCCTGCCCCTGCGCAGCATCAAAAAGGCCGCCCCTCCGAATGGGGGGCGCCCCATAGGCTGATCTCAGCCTCCACGTCCCTCCTGCCCAACCACAATGACCGGAATTCTACAGCGCAAAGCGGCATGAGAAATAGGCACGATGTCCGTAGCTGTGCCCTCCTTCAGCGAAAGCCGAAGGTATAGGAGATGTCGCTTTTGTCCTTCTTGCCAGTTATAAACTTCTCGACCGGTAGCCAATTTCGGGCGGGAATGGTTGTGCACCACTCAAGTGCGGTCACGCGCTCCGCAATCTTCCACTCGCCACTGACCCTTCGATACCGATCGAGATACCTTAGTCCGCTAAACGTATCCTCCTCCCCGTCGCCGCTTGCAGAAAAGCGGCGACGGCTGGTTAAGGCATATGTTTCCCCGCGGGCATTGTCTCCATCGATCTCGACATAGTGCTGGCAAAGGCAGTGCATCCCTGCCCACGTCTTATCGAGACGCGCGCTCGCGACTTCGACGAGGTCATCGATCGATCCGACCACGACCCCATGATGATCGGTAGCATCATCCGTGAAGCACGACTTGACGGCACCCCACTCATTCCGATCGACGGCCCTTGCGTAACGACTCATAAGGTCTCGAATTTGCTGCTTGTCGAGAAGATCTTGAATCTCTGGAGCAAATTCTTTGCTATTGCCGACCCTATCATCCATCATTGGAAATCCTCCTAATTCCTTAATTCGACATCAAGAGTCACACAGCGCCTAGTCATATTATTGTTGTCGATCGACGATCACGTCCTTTTCGAAACAATCAAAATGCAGCTGTGCGTCATCTCGACCGATGGCATGGGCTCGCGCCTCCACGCCTTTCGGTCGATAAGTTATGGATCTGCACAGCGGACTGCCCATCACCACTATCGCCATTACATACTGAGACGTTTTATCCTGGGGTTCGCCGCAGTTGGCCGCCCCACAT
>JABDBE010000192.1:1867-2590 GCA_013288805.1 Acidobacteriota bacterium | reverse complement strand
ACGTCAGCGGTTTCCCTGCTTTTGCGCGGATTGGAAATTCTGAAGAAACAGTCAGCGGAGAAGCGACCTGGAGCCATGTCGCAAATAGTGAGCCGTTTCCTCCATTCATTCCAGCCCCATCCTCAAACTGAAAATCTCCTATCCAGAAGGTTGAGTTTGTGTTACCAACGGTCAAGACCATGACGACAGAAATGCGGTACGTGCCCCACTTCTGGGGTGTGTAGAGTGTGGTTACAGGAATCTCGGCAGTCTGGCCGATCCGCTCGAACGTCGCCACGATTTTTGGAGACGTGAGTCTTGGGGCGCTTTGCGCAAAACTGCTCAGCCACGACCCGAAAAGTATCGCCAGCAGACAGCAAGTTGATCTCCGCATGAACCGCTTCCCTCCCAGAAAAGCGGCGCAATCTTACCATGACATCGATCGGGGTTGGTCGAGTTGTGTGGCCCAGGGTTGATTGACTGGCGGCCACGCCGAGAGGACAATAGTGTCGCCTGTTCGGAGGACTTATGGACCGCTCCCGGCCTCGCACTCCCGCCAACCTCTCCGAGTCAATCCATCGACAGCTCAACATGTACGCCCTGGCAGCAAGCGCGGCTGGAGTGGGCTTGCTAGCTTTGACCCAATCCGCGGAGGCAAAGATCATCTACACGCCGGCACACAGGGTCATCGGAAAAAACGGTAGCTATCCGCTCGCGCTCAACCACAAGTTGACTGACTTTAAC
>JABDBE010000192.1:0-1826 GCA_013288805.1 Acidobacteriota bacterium | reverse complement strand
ATGCACAGCTTACGGTTGCCGAGGCTAGTTTTCCGTGGGCGGGCAACGCAGTGCTGGGTACCAACGGGGGCCAATACCTGGCGGCAGCCTTAAAAGCGGGCGCGCACATATCGGGTGCGCGGCGGTTTATCCGTGGCGCAGCGATGGTGTCGCAGTGTCGGGGGATTTGCAACTTCAGCCACAGCGGCACAAGGACTGTCGGTCCGTGGAGGAACGTCACGAATCGCTACCTTGGCCTGAAGTTCAAGATCAATGGCAAATTCCACTACGGCTGGGCGCGATTCAACGTGAAGGTCTTGAAGGGCCAATTCAAGATCATCGCCACTCTGACGGGCTATGCTTACGAGACCATCCCCGGCAAAGGGATCATCGCGGGCGCGACGAAGGGCACGGACGACAGCAATAATATTGAGCAGCCCGATGCAGCGCTCAGCCATCCCACTCCCGATTCTCTGCAACCTGCTACTCTCGGCGCACTGGCATTGGGCGCGCCGGGAGTGTCGATCTGGCGGCGGGACGAAGAAGTTATTGGGCAGTGACCGAGTTCGTTGTATTTCCCCGAGAGGATTTTTTAGACAGATCCTCCTGGCGCCGTAAGAGCAGCCAACCTTTCCGAGTCAATCCATCCCCACCTAAGCCGATTCGGGAAGAATCAACAAAGTGCACATCAGTTTTATACGATCCAATTCCTAAGTCTGCTACCATGAGCCCATCTGGAAAATTGGAAGCCAGCCACATTAGCGATTCGTGGTCGAGAGCACAGACGACGGAATGATCGGTGCCCTAAACAGCACCAGCTTTCCTCTGGTCGTCTGCGAACCGCGAACTGCAGAGGCTTTGTGTGAGTGATCCAGCGAGGTCGGTGCGGGTGCGCACGAGCAGGTCCCGCCAGCGCAGGCGGGTTCGCCGGACGGTCTTTGCGTTCGCAGTGCTCGGGCTTCTTTACCTTGGCGCCTGGTGGACTTTTTCGGTTCGTTCGTCTTCGGTTCGTTCATCTTCGGTTTATTCATCGTGGCTTTCGCGGATCGGGCACTCGCGTGCCAACTCGGATCAAACGGACCTCAGTTGGAGCCAAGGTAATCTCAGCCAAAACTTGTCCTTGCTGGCGATGAAATCAGTTTCATCTCCCCTGACGGTTCCGCACCGGGTGGTTTATCCGTACTCCATCATTCCGGGAGGCGTCCGAACGGCGGATGATCTGCGGGAAGTGAGTGAGCATGATCGCGTGGTCGGCAGCCACTACGCCGGCTTCGATTTTCGCAACGCCAGAATTGTGGAACTCGACCAGCCTAAGCTGGTTTATCTCTCCTACCGCATGGGCGATAAGGTTTTCTGGACGGCAAAACGAGTCAGCTTACATAAAGGCGAGAAGCTGATCACCGATGGAAAAATGACCGCTCGCGTCCGCTGCGCCAATCGGATTTCAGAAAGCGCGCAGCCTGTAGTTTCGCCAGCCGAGCCTCCGGCTGCAAAATTCGAAGAGCCCTTCGATGGCACTGCCGGACAGATTCCCTTCCCTGGAGACTTCAACGCGACTGGTCCGGGGCGCGAGTATGCAGGCTTGGGCGCAGCGGGCCCTCCCACACTGATCAGTTCAGGAACCGCTCCTTTCCCCGGAGGCGGACTGCCGCCTATTTTCCCGCCTCCGCTTCCGACCGCGAGCTGCCCGTCGGTAGATATCAAGGATGAACTCGCGGCGGGATCGGGAAAAAGCAATCCTTGCCCGCATCACAAACCTCCGCCGCCTCCGGTTCCCGAGCCCGCAACCGTACTTTTGGTTTCCTCCGGGATCGCGGGAATCTACTGGCGCCACCGAAGAGCGACGA
>JABDBE010000191.1:984-2675 GCA_013288805.1 Acidobacteriota bacterium | reverse complement strand
TATCTAATCAATGAATTAGTGAAGATCGTCACTGAGGGGCAATCGGGCGAGACGGCCCTCGATCTGTATGCCGGCGTGGGGCTCTTCGCCACCCTGTTGGCCCGAAGATTTGCACAGGTAATCGCGGTTGAATCGTCACAGACTTCTTATGCTGATCTGCTCCACAATTCCCCTTCGAACGTGAAGGCTCTCCAGGCGACTACCGCCGATTTCTTGCGGAGCCTAGCCGGTAAGTCGCGGCCCGATCTCGTGGTGGTGGACCCGCCACGGAGCGGTCTGGGGGAAAGTGTGGTCCAGAGCATCGTCGGATTGGGAGCGCACCGGATGACCTACATCTCCTGCGATCCGGCGACTGCCTCTCGTGATCTGGCTGGCCTGTTCAGCGCTGGATACCGCATCGAGCAGGTGTACCTGATCGATCTGTTCCCCCAGACCTACCACTTGGAGAGCGTGTTTCATCTTGCCAGGTAGTTAGGTGAGACTCAGAAGTTAGCCAGTACTGATCGTTCCTTCCGAAGCCCGAGGGAGGCCAATATTCAAGCCGGTTCGCCAATTCTTGATTGCTTCCTTCGAGCGACCGGGTGAATCCGCCGGCGAGCCGACCCTCGATCACTCCCACGAAACCGCTATCGCGCCAACCTATGCTTTGGGCTGCCGTGGCATACGCCGGGGGAATTGTTGCCGGCGTCTATGCCTCGCGCCCAGCGCTGTGGTGGCTGGTTGCAGTCATCGTTTTCTCAGCATCAGCGGCGTTTTTTCTCCGCTCGCGAGCCAAGAGTGCCTTTGCTCTTGGGTTAGCAGCTCTGTTCGTGACGGGAGCATGGGTGATGCAACTCCGAGCGCCAAATAATCAGGACGGTGCGAGCATTCTTGCATTTGCAGACGGTCGCGAAGTAATCATTACCGCCCATGTAGTCAAAGAAGGAGTTTTGCTGGAAAAGAAGAACGATGTTCAACAGAGGTTGGATTTGGGGACCGAGCAAGTACAGACGGGAAGCGAAATCGTAGCCGTCCACTCCGGGCTTCGCGTCAGCCTTTATGGCCACGAGACAAAGACTGAGGAAAATAACGAGTCCGAAAAATCCAGCCCTCAGCCCATACATTGGTTCCGCTACGGAGAACGATTGCGGTTCCAGGCCAGGATTTATCCACCACGCAACTTTCGAAATCCTGGCGCCTTCGATTACGTGGGATATCTGGCAGACAACGGAATCGTGGCGATTGGCTCAACCAAGTTGGAGACGGTTGAACTCCTGCCAGGCTTTGCTGGCAGCCGCGCCGAACTATGGCGGACACGCCTCCGCCGAGGCCTGATCGAGAGAATCCAGATCCTCTGGAAGCCAGACGAATCATCGTTGCTGGATGCCATGCTGATCGGGGAGAATTTGTTCCTCGGGCGCGACATTCTCACCGACTTCCAGCGCACCGGCACATACCACGTGCTGGTGATCTCTGGATTGAAAGTTGCCGTTCTCGCGCTTGTGACATTTTGGCTGCTGCGCCGTATGCAGGTGAATGATCTCGTCGCCAGCGCAATCACAGTCCTGCTCACCGTCGCCTATGCCCTCCTGACTGAAGTTGGCGCTCCGGTCTGGCGAGCTACGCTTATGCTCGCGCTTTATTTGAGCGCACGGTTGCTCTATCGCCGAAAATCAATTCTGAACACCATCGGTGCGGCGGCGCTAGCGTTG
>JABDBE010000191.1:0-974 GCA_013288805.1 Acidobacteriota bacterium | reverse complement strand
CTCGGCACTGCTGGGAGCGAGTTTCCAGCTCAGCTTTCTGTGCGTGCTGGTCATTGCTGGTATCAGTGCGCCTCTTCTGGAGCGGACAACACAACCACTGTCTCAGGCTTTGCGGAGCCTGGATTCCATCGGCTATGACGCAGCATTACCTCCGTCAATGGCCCAGTTTCGGCTTGACATAAGAATGGTTGCCGGCCGGTTGCAACGTTTCTTCGGAAAGCGCAGTCCGCTGATCCTACTATCAGTCACCGCGAGGGTGCTGATTGTGGCCTGTGAGTTTCTCGTGATTTCCACGGTGCTCCAGGCTGGATTCGCCTTGCCCATGGCTTACTACTTTCATCGCGCGACTCTGGTCTCATTGCCCGCGAACGTCCTGGCCGTACCTCTCACCGAAATCATCATGATCGCTGCTATTGCGGCCATCACGGCAAGTTATGCCTCAATCGCCCTGGCCAAGCTTCCAGTATTGATTGCGACGGTTGCCCTTCACGCAATGAGTGGTCCGGTGCGATGGCTGGGCGCTTTGCGAATTGCCGATACTCGCGAGCCCACCCCGCAACTTGGCGCCATTCTGTTGGGCAGCAGCGCGATCATTCTTGCGATGGTACTCAGTCGCCGCCGTCGCCGGTTGCTAGTAGCAGCCGGATGGGCTGGGCTAACTCTAAGCGCTTTTTGGATCTGCGCCGTCCCGCCGCATCCGCAAATGCGGCCAGGAGTGCTCGAACTCACCGCTATCGATGTTGGCCAGGGCGATTCGATCCTTCTGGTTTCGCCGCAAGGCCGCACGCTTTTGGTCGATGCTGGCGGTATCCCGCCCTGGATGCACTCAGAGCTGGATATCGGTGAGGATGTGGTCTCGCCCTACCTGTGGTCGCGAGGGTTTCATCAGCTCGACATTGTGGCATTAACCCACGCGCACGCCGACCACATGGGAGGCATGGCGGCAGTTCTGGCCAATTTTCATCCGCGCGAGT
>JABDBE010000190.1 GCA_013288805.1 Acidobacteriota bacterium | reverse complement strand
TGACTTTGCGATCGAACTCGGCGCGGACGACGAAACGCTCGAGATGCCGTGGGCTGCCGAAGACGGCGGCCTACGCTACTACGATTTGAAGCGTCATCCCGAGCTTCTGTCCAAACTTGAAGAGGCCGCGCAAGCGCCGGAATTGGGCGAGTTTCTTTCCAAAGTTAACTCGCCCCAGAGCCCACTTGAAACCGCTAAGTGTGACGTCTGGTCGACTACAGAAATCAATCCAGAAGAAGAAATATTCGAAGCCACTCACAAGTTTGGCTCCTACGTCGATCTCTTCTTTTCTGATGAAGCAAAACGTTTTTCGTTCCCCCAGCATGAGCAACTGGCGACGCACCTGACCAAACTTTTACAGCGTGCTCCTGACATGCCTGTTGCGGCCGAGTTTCTCATCCGTCGCTGTTACTACCATGAGCAAGAAGAGGCACCTGGAGAGGAGGAAATTCGGGACGGCTTCTACATCACGTTTTATCTGTTCGGATATGGTGACGATGAGGAGAGCGCACGCCAGAACTGGGTCATCGGATTGAAATTGGTACGAAATGCAATCCGCCAGCTATCGGCGAAATGATTCAGCTGGCCTTAGCCGGCCGGTAAAACCAAGCCAGTGCTTCAACGCCGCGGCCTTTAAGACGCGTGCGCAACCTGGAGAGCAAAACCATCGAAAGAAAAATTGCCAGCAATCCGAAAGAGGCCGTCCGAATGTCGACGGCCCGCTTCGGCAGAATCGAAAGCCGTCCGTACACGAACTCAATGTGCACCCAATAAACAAGCAGTGAGGTTTGCCCAAGTTGTATCAATGGGCTGAAGCCCCACTGTCCCGCTCCCCATCTGCACCACAGATAGGCCGCGGCCATAATCATCATCAGCAAGCCTACGCGAATCAGAAAGAAATTCGGACTGGTGTGCCAGAAATCGTCGGTCTCATAAAGTCGCTCGGGACGAGCATCCAGCCAGCGTGCCAGGTAAATCAGTCCGATTCCGCCTACGCCCGCCAGCATAAAAGTTGTAGCTCCAAGTTTCCCCGCGCGATCGCTCAACAAAAGAAATCCTGTCGCGAGGCCAATGAACGCAAACGCCGTCCACGGAAAAATCGGAAACAGCCAAGATTGTGGTACTCCAAGGTTGTGCACTCCGTCGACGTAAGACTCAATCGGCCAAGGCAGCCAACGAGGACGCCAACTCGTCCACATCAACGGCGATAAAAGAGAAATACTCATCCCGAAAGCAACCGCCGTGATGCCTAGCGCGAACCGCGCCTGCGCTCCCCAGTTGAGCCGTAAGACCATCCAGCAGACCACTCCCATTAACATCATGGAAAGGCCGATTGTGTTAAGGATATCCACGCGCAACACGTCACTCCACGGTGCCCAGCCCCAGGCGATCACATACTCCTGCAACCGAAACAGCAGGCCGAGTCCGAAAATCTCTGCGCCGCGGCGAATCGTGGTCCGCGCAATCTGATTAGCGGCCACGCCCTTCTGCCTTAGTTTGTCGGTAACCAGCGCAAAGGAAATTCCTGCCAGAAAAAGAAAGAGTGGCGCAGGCAGAGTCCCGCCCAATTGAGACCACATGAAAAACGTGCTTTTGCGCGCATTGCCACTCAGCCACGAGTCGTAGCAATGCGTCTGGAACATGAGTACGGAGGCGAGCCCGCGCATCCAGTCGATGTACGCAAGCCGGGATGGAACTGAAGCGGTCACTAGGCAACAGTTATTGCGCCACGGGGCAGTATACAAAACAGAGGGAATCACCATCAGCGAGATTCCCTCGCTTGGCTGACCCCAGGCTGATGAATGACATCTTTTGTTGAGGTCTTAAGTCCGCGATTTGCCGCGCAACTCGTAGAGGTACAACGCCCTGGAACTTTTTTCGTGGTTCCGTGTTTATATAGGTCGGATGGACGCTTCCAGATGAAACTGAAAAGTCCTGGAGGCCTTGAGATCTGGTTCGATCCTTCGCGGATCACAGATCGAAGAAGGGGGTTCAAAATGCGCTACTTACGCTATTTAGCTTTGCTGGGGATTCTGGTGCTTCCATTAGCATACTCGCAAGCCCAGGTTGCAGTGGGCGTTCGCGTGGGCCCGGGGTACGTGGGTACGGCACCGGTATGCGCCTATGGCTATTACTCCTATTATCCGTACGCGTGCGCGCCATATGGCTACTATGGGCCGCAATGGTTCGTGGGCGGCGTGTTCATCGGCGCGGGGCCGTGGTATCACGGCTACTACGGTCCAGGCTGGGGTTACAGGGCTGGTTGGGGTTACAGGCCTGGCTATGGCTACTATGGACGCGGTGGGTACGGCTACTACGGTCGGGGCTACTACAGGCCCGGCGCCTACGGGTACTATCACGGCGGCGGAGTTGGTCATGGCGGAGGCTATGCACGCGCATCAGTGGGCGGCTTCCATGGTGGTGGCGGACGCCGTTAAGCGGCTCAGATGAATTAGCTGAAAAAGCGGCTGGCGGCTAATGCTGTCAGCCGTTTTGCTTTCCAGGAAATCCCCGCGCTTGAAAGTACTTCCGTAACTTGATGCTGCCGCTGCGATACGTCACCATAGTTCTTCTGACGCCAGCGGCAGCACGGCGTTAGTCCAAAGAATATGGCAGGCAAACCGAACTCCGAGCAGGGTGGTACCGCAGCGGCTCCAGCACGCGCTTCGAACGCGTCAGTT
>JABDBE010000189.1 GCA_013288805.1 Acidobacteriota bacterium | reverse complement strand
TAGATTCGGAAGCGTCGAGAATGCACGCAAGAATCAGCAAATTACACCCACATTAAAAGGAGAGCGGCGATCCTGCTGGAGTTGGAAAATTGCCAAGCCCGCGCTGCCGAATGCCGCCGGGCAATTTGGCACGTCAACGTCACGCTTGGATTTTGTGATGAAAATGGCGATGCGAGAGAAGTTTCGCGCCGTTACACGGTACACGAACGCAAATTGAGACACGGTGCTATATCGACTGTGATCATGTCCGCTTTGCGAGCCGCTGAAAGGCCCCTGACTGCCAGAGAGATCCTGAACAGCATCAGGTGTTCGCTTGGGACGAAATTTCGTGCGATGGACGCCCGGCGACTGGACAATGCCATCCGTTCAGCACTGATCTGCAAAATGAGGCAGGGCGTGGTTGTCCGTTTCAAATCTGATGCGGCGCCACAAACCTACGGATTGTTGAGAAGGCCGCGGACGGCGCCCGTCTGAGCGCGCCGTCTCAACGGCAATGTCGGCGGTGGGTCGTTATCACGACGTCGGCAAGTCAATACCCACCGCAACGGTTGCTCACAAATCAAGTAGCCGCGCCAAGGTAGTGACGGCCATTTCCAACTCGGTGACGAGGTCTTGCGGGCATTCAGGCCTGTCTCGCAACCCCGAGACAACTTCCTGATGGTACCAAATGATTTGAGCGGGCTCGGCGTTGAACCGGTCCATAGTCCGTGCGCCATCGCGGCGGACATCGCGAACCAGTGCGGCTACATTGTGGAGCTTGTCGGCCGCCGTGACCAATGCGACTTCCGGTAAGCACTCGCGCAGTTTTTTAACCTGGTTTAGCTTTCTCTCCCGCCACGGCGCCTTGTTCGATTTGTCAGCAGTCACGCTGTCGGAACAAGCCAGTACGATATCTGCCGCCCTGGTGCCGAAACGTTGCCGAATCTCGAGTAGTGTTGGCTCGCCTCCCTGATCCTCGACGGCATCGTGAAGGAGTCCCGCTATCGCGGTGTCTTCGTCGCCTCCCCACTCCAGAACGATTGAGCAGACTGCCAATAGGTGGGCGACGTAGGGGATATCATTTCCTTTGCGCACCTGCCGTCGGTGAAGATGTTCCGCATAGGTAAGTGCGTCAGCAAAACGATCAGTCAGCATAATGCCTCTCTTTCAGGTTGGTAGAGTTCGTTCAGGATGGTGGTCGCCCCCTCTCGTGGAGGGAGCTTGGGTTTGTGGCGCTGCCAGTAGCCCCTCCACGAGGAGGGAAGGGACGCTGCGAACGCCAACGCGACGAGAGTTCGATACTGTTCGAGACTGCTGCGTCGGCTGTGATTTTCGCGCCAGGCCATTTCCGCCGCGTACGCGGGCAGATACTTGCATACTTGGTGGTGTGTGCCGATTTCTGCTCGGCGTAGTCTGGAGAAAAACGATTCGGCTTGGTTGGTGCATGCCTTCCCGTCCGAATAACACACCGAATGGTTGATTCGCCGCGTGTCGTATTCGGCGTGGAACGGACTCCAGGCCGGGGAATCATCCGCGTAGACGATCGCTCCTGGGTTCACGCGTTCGATAACCTGCGGGACTGCCGCTCGCTCGGATGTGGTTACAAACGTCATTGCATCGCCGCGCCGCCGGCGGGCGACGACCACGACACGTTGTTTGCCGCTCTCTCTGATGACCTCTCGTCGGTCTCTTCGCTTCTTTTTGTAGTTCGCGGGTTTGACGTAACCGCCGAAGTACGCCCCGTCGACCTCGACTCTGCCCGACAGCGTAATCTTGTTTATCTCCCGGCTAATCAGGTCTCGGAGCTTGTGGAGGAGCACGAAGGCGGATCGATATTGGATGTTAAGCTCTCTGCTGAGCTGAAGGGCGCTGTGGCCTTTGGCGCTGTTCACGAACAGCGCAATGGCCATCAGATACACGCGGATCGGTAGCTTCCGGCCGGCGAAAATAGTGCTCGATGTGATGCTGAACTGATGACAGCACCGTTGGCATTTCCAGAGCTTGCGCGTGGTCAGCTCGTAGATGGCATCACATTTACAGCGCGGACAGTAGGGTTTTCCGCTGTTGTCTGCCCATCGAATGCCCTTTAGAATCTCGAATGCTTCCTGATCGCTTAGGCGGGCAACCGTCATTAGCGATAGGCCTCTTGCTGCAGCGCTGAGAAGGAAATGTTGGGACACCAGAATCAGACAAAATCGTTACTTCCCGAGTCATGTCAACGAAAATGCTTTATGTCAACACGCACGGTTCCTCGGCCTGAATCTTTTCGTTGCATGCGCTATGTCGCCTGATCAGAGCCGCGCTGCGCGCGGTTGGCTCGATATCTCGCAGCAAGAGCTGGCGGATCGGGCAAACGTATCGCTCAGCACCGTGAGGGATTTCGAGAAGGGGCGACGGACCCCGATCTCGAACAACTTCGTGGCTATCGAACGGGTGTTCCTCGAGGCCGGGATTGAGTTTCTGTTTGAGGGTGGCATAGCCATCGGGATCGCGACCCGCTACCGCATCTAGGCGTCCATTGCGACGCCGGCGCGGGGCTGGCGCGGCGCCATAGATTCGACGGCCGCCTTAGCTTACGGCGGCCTCAGATTCCCTATCGGCCTTACATGGTCTCATGCACTGCTATTGCAGGATTTCAGTGGCATTCACCGCCGCATTCACTGCCACATTCACCGCCGCATTCACTGCCACATTCACCGCCGCATTGTAGACATCTGTCTCGTCCACGAAAGCGGCAGAGACGGTCGTGCCGCCGCGAAAAAATGGC
>JABDBE010000188.1 GCA_013288805.1 Acidobacteriota bacterium | reverse complement strand
AG
The DNA here is from genome assembly GCA_013288805.1 of Acidobacteriota bacterium. GTDB lineage: Bacteria > Acidobacteriota > Terriglobia > Terriglobales > Acidobacteriaceae > JABDBE01. The sequence continues at coordinate 2,762 of JABDBE010000188.1, read as the reverse complement.
AACCGCATGCAGGTTCATCAGAGCGTTGCCGAACCTTGGCGTGTCACCCTTGTCGACACCGGAGAAAGTGCCGGTACCGGCGGACGATTATTGAAGGTGTCCGCCTTCCTTGAAGGGGAAGATAGTTTCTGCATGACGTATGGCGACGGCGTAAGCGATCTCGACATCTCCGCGTCGATCGAATTTCATCGAAGTCACGGTAAACTGGCTACCGTCACTGCCGTGCAACCCCCGGCTCGCTTCGGGGGCCTGGGGATCGATGGAACCTCGATCTACACCTTTCAGGAAAAGCCCAAAGGCGAAGGTGGCTGGATCAACGGCGGGTTCTTTGTGCTATCTCCAGGGGTGTTGAGTGAGATTCGCGACGAAAGTTCCATGTTCGAAGGAGAGCCGATGCAGAGCCTGACCGCCAAGGGCCAGGTCCGGGCATTTTTCCATCGTGGTTTTTGGCAGCCCATGGACACATTGCGGGATAAACAGAGGCTGGAAGAACTATGGCACAGTGGGGGGGCGCCATGGAAGACGTGGTAAATCCCTGGCGCGGTCGCAGAGTCTTCCTCACAGGACACACGGGGTTCAAGGGTGGCTGGTTATCCCTCTGGCTGGCAAGCATGGAAGCACGGATCCGAGGCTTTGCGCTTGATCCCTTGACTGAGAACAACTTCTTCACCGCGGCATCGGTGGCGGGATTGGTTGAGGACATTCGCGGAGATGTCAGGAACTACGCAGATCTGGAAGCGGCCATTACCGAGTTCGCCCCCGGAGGTCGTCTTCCACTTGGCCGCACAGCCGCTGGTGCGACGCTCCTACGTTGATCCTCTGGGTACTTATGCCACGAATGTGATGGGTACCGCCCACGTGCTCGAGTGCATCAGAAAGACTCCCAGTGTTCTCGCAGCAGTGGTTGTCACGACCGACAAGTGTTATCAGAATCGCAATTGGGTCTGGCCCTATCGGGAATCGGACCCTCTGGGCGGATTCGATCCATACGCTTCCAGCAAGGCTTGTGCCGAGATTTTGACAGCTGCCTTCCGCGATTCCTTCTTTCCCGTCAGCCGTCTCCAGCAGCATCACGTCGCCGTGGCCACCGCGCGCGCCGGAAATGTTATCGGAGGGGGAGATTGGTCGCAGGATCGGCTCGTTCCAGACCTCATCCAGGGGTTCCGGGCCAGGCGGCCCGTACTCATTCGTAATCCCGATTCCATTCGCCCATGGCAGCATGTCCTCGAGCCTTTGCATGGCTACCTTCTTCTTGCCGAGCAGCTCCTTGCCGGGAGGGAACAATTCGCTTGCGCGTTTAACTTCGGTCCGGGCGAAGATGATGCCTGGAGAGTCCGGCAAATTGCAAACAAGCTCGCCAGTTTGTGGGGTGATCAGGCGACCTGGACGAACGACAGCGTTGCGGGCGTTCACGAGGATCACTGTTTAAGGCTGGACTCCAGTAAGGCTCGTTCCGAACTGCATTGGCAGCCGAAATTGGATGTCGAGACCGCGCTTGAATGGACGGTAGCGTGGTTCAAGGCCTGGCTCAAGGGCTCAGACATGCGCCAGGAGAGCTTAATGCAAATCAGCGCCTACCGGGCACTTCTGGGTGAGGCGGCCCCGGCCGCGAGCCTAAGATGAATTTGCCGCAGGTCACTATCCTGCGTGCGGAATCAGATGTGTGAGAAGAGTTCCCGATAAGACCCGGATCACGCGTCGGTTTCGATTTCGAATTTGCAATGATCATTCGACTCTTTGCCGGACCTCCGCGAGGGCGCATATACTCTTTTTAAAATACTGGAGAATGTGGCATGTCGGGTAACTCCCCAGTGCTTACTATCGCAATCCCAACGTACAACCGTGCGCGTTGCCTGGAGCGCCTTTTAGCGGTTCTTCGCAACGAGATCGAGGGCGAAGCACGGGTAGAGTTGTTGGTCTCGGATAACGCGTCCACCGACGGTACTGAGGCACTCGTCGAGGCTTATCGGGCCGACGGCACGGCCATTGTCTACATCCGCAATTCGGAAAACATGGGCGCCGACCGGAACATTCTGCAGTGCTTCAACCGCGCAAATGGGAAGTACGTTTGGATTTTCGGCGATGACGACATCGTGGCCCCCGGTACTGTTCATCGCGTGCTGGAGGCGATGTCCACCCAGACTTACCAACTTATCTGCGTAACGTCGTACTTCTCGAAAAATGAGACGATTCAGGCTAAGAAGTTCAAACATTCCCAGGACATGGAGTTCACGAGCGCCAACGATCTGGCGCGCCGGGTTCACGTGCTGTTTACCTTCATTTCCGGCGTAATTATCAACAAAGAAAGTGTCTCATCTGCGTCGCACCCACCTTTCGAATCTCTTTTCGACACCAACCTTGGTCAACTCGGACTGTTCTTCACCGCACTGAATTGTCACCGCAAAAGTCTCCTGATTCGAGATCCGCTGGTTACGGCGACGGCGAACAGAGGCGTGGGATATGGCTTGTACAAAGTGTTCGGAACGAACCTGGCAAAGATCACGAGAGAATGGATCGAGGATGAATCTGTGCAAAGGTCAATCATCAACGGAACCATTCAGAAGTTCTTGCCGGTGTGGATTTTTTTGAGCCGAAAATCCATGGCTTCGAGCGTTGCGGAGGACCCGCATGAGATTCTCCGCAACTGCTTCGGCAGATATTCGCGATACTGGATTTTCAATTACCCGATCTACGCTCTTCCGCTCCCGCTGGCGAGTGCCTGGCTGATGCTCGTAAGGGTTATTAACAAGTGCCACACGCTC
>JABDBE010000187.1:1294-2808 GCA_013288805.1 Acidobacteriota bacterium | reverse complement strand
TTGCTGCCGAATCCTCCGCCCATATTGTCTTGGTGAATTCGAATGTTGGCTGCGGAAATTCCCAGTGGGTCCGCCATTTGCGCCGCAATGCCAGAGACATTCTGCGTGGAGATGTGCGTGAGCAGATGATCTTTGTCCGTCCACTCAGACACAGAACCGTGAGGTTCAAGGCAGCAGTGAACGATGACCGGGGCGCCGTAAAGACCTTCGGAAACGACTCCTGCCTCGGCAAATGCTTTGTCGGGATCTCCGCTGGTTTGGGCTGCGGTTTTCTGATAAGAGGAATGGCCACCAGCTTTCCCAGCGTGGTATTCGGCTTTCTGGATCGCTGCAAGAACCGCCTCAGATCCGCCCTCACCCTTCATGTCGTTCAGGAAATCTTCATCGACTTTGAATGTGATGCCGTGCTCCTGAAGATATTTGATCAGCTGCGCATCGGGAGTCTGGTTGCTGATGGCGTCATCGATGTCATCCTCGCTCATCGGGCCCGGAGCTTCGCCAGCGCCGGCTGGGGGCTCGGCGTCGCTAACCAGGTACGACATCGGTTGGTAGTTCACCTTAATCAGCCGGACCGCATCTTCTGCCGTGGACTCATCGACCGCGGCGACGGCAGCGATTTCATCTCCCGCCCATTGCGCGGTGGTGGCGGCTTTCTGAATGATCTCGACCGCCTTCACTCCCGGCAATTTTTCTGCCGCGCTGGTGTCGATGCTGACGATTTTCGCTTTCGCATAAGGCGCGCGTAGAATTTTGCCGAAAAGCATGTTCGCGCCGTGATAGTCGTAGGTGTATTTGGCGCGGCCGGAAACTTTGAAGGGCGCGTCCACGCGAGAAATGCGCTTGCCGATCAGGGTGCGATGTTCAGCGTCCGGCCAATTGTAGTCCGGCATGGCTTACGCTCCTTTCTGTGCGATCTGCGCAATCGCGAGATGAATTCCGTGATAAGTCCCACACCGGCAAACATTCCCGCTCAGGCCATGACGGATTTCTTCCGGACTCGCATTTGGATGCTTACCCAGCACCGCCTTGAAAGCGACAATGAACCCGGACGTGCAAAAACCGCACTGTGAAGCGTCGTTATCAACGAACGCTTGCTGAATGGGGTCAAGGTTGTCGCCCTGCATGAAGGCCTCGACCGTAGTAATCGCTTTGCCCTGCGCTTCAATCGCCAGAATCGAGCATGCGTAGATTGGTTTGTTGTCCAAGATCACAGTGCATGCTCCGCATTCAGCGCGATCGCAAACCCGCTTGGCGCCGGTGATCTCAAGCTGATCGCGCATTGCGTCGAGCAGAGTCACACGGGGCTCAAGCTGCAGAGTATGTTTCTGGCCATTGATAGCAAGCTCCACGGGTACTTTTCCAGGGCCGTAAGCCTTGACCGGCACACCTGCCGCTTGCACCATTTTGGTTCCGAGAATTGGAACAGACGCAGCGGAAATAGTAGAAATTTTCAGAAAGTCGCGGCGGGAAACGCCAGAGCTGTCATCTTTAGGTTCATCGTTCAAAGGATCGCG
>JABDBE010000187.1:0-1284 GCA_013288805.1 Acidobacteriota bacterium | reverse complement strand
TTGCATTTGCAATCTCCGAGGGATACCGGGTAGTCAGAAGAAGAATTTAGACACGGTTCAAACTGTTCGGTTAGCAATTTAGATGTTTGATCTGAAGTATGAGTTTGCCTCTTGGCGGCCAAAAAAGTATGTAGCCGCCAAGAGTCAGCTGGGGACAGCGACCATCCTTGTCCTAAGGAAGTGATCAAGCGATTATCGAGGCAATCTTCAACTTGCGGCCAACTCTCACGTCCGCCTCCGTGGGGACACTTACCAGAGCAAAGTATCTTCCCTTCGCTTTCTCGCCGTTGATTGAAACTGCGTCCTCCTTTAGCTTGCGACTTCCTTCCGTTGCGGACGAAACCAGCCCGAGCTGCAACAAAAGCTTCTCCACTCTAACAATCCTCACCTTATGAGGATCGCTCTTCAGGTCTGCTTCAATCGTCTTCTCATTAGGCAGGTAGAGATGTTTAGAGGGATGATCTTCGTAGGCACTGAGCGGTTTCGTCTGATCCGACGAGTTTTTTTGAACTTCGATGGAGGTAACGTGCACCACGATTCTCTCCGCTTCCTCGGGAACCTCGTCCTTCTGAAACTGTTTCCCCCAATCCTCTCCAGCTTTGATCGCGACCGCGGTCGAATGAAAATCAGCGACGATCCGCCGCGCCAGATCTTTCTTCGCCTGCATTGGATGTGCCTCACTCTTCAGCTTTTCGATGTCCGCGATCGACACATCCGTCAGCAGTTCGTAGTAGCGCCACATAATTTCGTCGGAGACCGACATAATCTTTCCGTACATTTCGAGCGGGGGCTCGTGGATGCCTATCGCGTTACCCAACGACTTCGACATTTTCTGGACACCATCCAGACCTTCCAGAATCGGCGTCGTGAGCACAACTTGCGGTTCCTGGCCGTAAGCACGCTGTAGTTCGCGTCCCACGAGGAGATTGAATTTCTGATCGGTGCCACCTAGCTCAACATCAGCTTCAAGCGCGACCGAGTCGTATCCCTGCGCGAGCGGATAGAGCAATTCGTGCACGGCGATCGGCTTCTCTTCCAGGAAGCGTTTGTGAAAGTCCTCGCGCTCTAGCATCTGCGAGACCGTGTATTTGGCCGCGAGACGGATAAAGTCATCGGCAGTAAACTTCGAAAACCAGCGCCGGTTGAAATCGATCACTGTCTTCTGCGGATCGAGAATCTTGAAGACCTGGGCTTTGTAGGTTTCTGCGTTCTGCTCAATCTGCTCGCGCGAAAGCGGCGGACGCGTGGCCGATCGCCCCGTCGGATCGCCAATCATTCCGGTAA
>JABDBE010000186.1 GCA_013288805.1 Acidobacteriota bacterium | reverse complement strand
CTCAGCGTCTATCTGATGATGTTCGGGCTGGTTTCCCCCTTCGTTGGCATGGCGCTCGCCCGCTTCTCCCTGCGACCGTTCATGGCGCTTGGCGCGGCGATCAATGCCGCAGCTCTGGCGCTGGCCGCTCATACCCACGACATCAGGACGCTGATCCTGCTCTACGCCTGCATCGGCTTCGGCAGCGGCCTTTTGGGTGTCGTTGCTCCCATCACCCTTGTCAGCCGCTGGTTCGATGAGAAGCGCGGCGCGGTGCTGGGTATGGTAACGGCGCCGATCTTCGTCCTCCTGTCGCCGGTGACCACCATCGCGTTGCTCAAGGCAGGAGGATTGCACGCCGCCTTCCTTACCATGGCTGTAATCTTCGCGATCCTGACACTGCTCATGCTGTTCGTCATCGATCGACCGCCCGACACCGACTCCCTGTCGCGGCCGGCATTGGACGGTACGCCAGGCTCACGAACGTTCATGCGGCAGACCGGTTTCTGGCTGTTGGCCGTCGGCATTGCATTGATGGCCAGCGCCGGCACGGCCTTCTACGCACATGGTATTGGTTACATGATGCAGAAAGGCATTTCGCTCGAAGCCGGGACGCTCATCTTCAGCGTGTTTGCCGGTTCCGGGCTGATCGGCACATTATTGTTTGGCTGGCTTTCGGACCGGATCGGTCCGGTGTCAGCGCTGATCCTCAATGCCGCGGTGCAGTTGGGTTTGTGGACGCTGCTTGTTCTTGTCACCGATTTCAAGGTGCTGATCTGCATCGCGGCATTGATCGGCATGTGCATGCCTTCGCTGAACACGATCCAAGCCGCCGTGTTGGCGCATCTGTTCGGCGTGAAAAATGTGCCACGCGCGATGGGCATCAGCTATTTTGTGAAGGTCCCCTTCCTGCTCGTGGCTGCGCCGGCCGTCGGCTACCTGTTCGACGTCACGCGCAGCTATGATTTCGCCTTCTCGGTCCTCGCATCGTCGATGCTCGTGGCGCTCGCCGCGTTCGTGGCGGTCCATTTCCTGCGGATCGACAGTGAGGATTCCAGCACATCGCCGCTCGCCGCTTGAAGAGGATGAAGGGCACGGCTGCCGAAACATCCCACTCATCCGCTACTATCTTACCAGGAGATCATCATGCCCGAAGCACCGTCCCCGATCTTGAGGCAAATCCGGGAGCGCAACCAGGCGCAGCGCGGCAAGTCGGCGAAGGACGCGAGCGATTTCATCTACATGTCGATCGACGAGATGTTCGACACGCCTTACGCCGAGGTGAAGGCGACCCAACTCTCCACCCTCCAGCAGCGTTTCGAGACGATGCGCTCGGCCGTCGCGCCGCTGCAGCAACTCGCGACCCGTCAGGGCATCGACCGGATCAACAGCATCGAGGATGCCGCCCCGTTGCTCTTCGGCCCTAAGGTGCTCAAGAGCTATCCGTTGTCGCTTCTCGAGAATAATCAGTTCGACAAGCTCACCGAATGGTTGGGCCGTCTCACCACGCATGACCTGTCGTCGGTCGACGTGTCGGGGTGCGATACGATCGACGCGTGGCTCGACAAGCTGGAAGCGCAAACACCGCTGCGCGTGATGCATTCGTCAGGCACGAGCGGAAAACTATCGATCATTCCGCGCAGCGTCACCGAAATGGCGCATTTGGTGGAGATCTGGTTCAAATATCTCGATGGCTACAAGGACGATCGCTATGGCGACGATATCCGGGCGCTGGGCGGCACCGTGCCAATGTTCCTGCCCACCTACCGCCATGGCCGCCACATTCAGCGCCCGCTCGGCATTGCCTATCCGGAGATTTGCGGCACCGAGGATCAGTTTATCTGCGCCTTTCCCGGAAAATTGAGCGCTGACCTGCTGACGCTGGGCGGGCGGCTGGCGGCGGCGGAAGCCAAGGGTGAAGCCGGCCAGCTAAGCCTCAATCCGGGGCTCCTGGCAAAGCGTGACGAACTGATCGAGTTCCAGAAACGCCAGCCTGAATATCTCGACGATTTCTTCAAGCGCATGCTCGATTTCAAGGGACGGCGGGTTTTCGTCGCCGGCACTTGGTCGACCCACCTCATGGCGACGCTGGCGGGTGAGGAGCGCGGTGCATCCCATCTTTTCGCATCCAATTCCTTCCCGATCGCGGGCGGCGGCAAGAAGGGGCAGGCATTCCCCGACGACTGGTATGAACGGATCTGCCGTTTCTACGGCATGCGCGAAATGCGCGCCAATTACGGCATGGTCGAGATGACGGGGTTGATGCAGCAGTGTCGTGAAGGCCATTACCATCCCTGGCCGCATCAAATTCCCTATCTGCTCGACTTGGCGGACGGTACGCCGCTGCTACGTGAAGGCACGCAGCGCGGCCGGTTCGGCTTCATGGACCTTTCGGCCGAAACCTATTGGGGTGGCGGCCTGTCCGGTGACTTGGTGACGATTGCCTGGGATACGCCCTGCGCCTGCGGCCGCCAGGGTCCCTATGTGGAGCCCAGCATCGAACGGCTGAGCGAACGCGATGGTGGCGACGATAAGATCAGCTGCGCCGGCGCGCAGGCGGCCCATGATGCGGCGCTGGATTTCCTCACCAAGCTGTGACGAACGAGCGGCGGTTCGGGCATATGCTGCTGAGGAAATCGACGGGTTCGATCGTCAATGATACGAACTCGTCGACCCTTGCCGACATGGTGTATCCGAATGTCGTGGACCATATCGTGGGTCGAAGTCATGGAGATATTCGATGAAAACGCGTGATCTGACTCCTTATTTTGGCGTCGAGGTACTGGACGTCGATCTGTCGAAGGAGACGAGCCCGACGGCCAAGGAGGAATTGCGTGAGC
>JABDBE010000185.1 GCA_013288805.1 Acidobacteriota bacterium | reverse complement strand
GACTAGCCCCACCACCACGAACATGATCCTCCAGCCCCAGGCCAGGGTCACCGCCGAGATAATGGGAGGCGCAAGAATTGCCCCTGCGATGGATCCGCTATTGAACACCCCGACCGCAAAGGCGCGGCGAGAGGTGGAAAACGTTTCACTTACTGCTTTCACGGCGCCGGGCCAGTTGCCGGCCTCTGCCATTCCCAACAAAAATCGGAGGATTCCAAAACTGACCGCACCAGCGGACAGACTGTGAAGCACGCTTACCACAGACCAGGCCCCGACACAAAGCCACATGCCGAGCCGGGTACCGGTTTTATCAATCAATCCGCCGGCCAAAGCCTGGCTGATTGTGTATCCGAAGAGAAACAAAAAAATCACGCGCGAGTAAGCAATGGTAGACAGCGACATCTGCTTCGTCAGCACGGGTGCAATAACAGACAGCGCCTGGCGATCAAGATAGTTGACCGCGGTCGCGGCAAAGAGAAGGGCAAGAACGATGCGTTGGTAGCTGCGAAGTGAGGTCATGGGTTCGAGTCTCGGTGATGGATGCCGGAAGAGATCGTTCGGCCGCCATCCACGTACAATGTTGTGCCGGTGACGCACCGCGCCATGTCCGTGGCAAGAAAAACTGCGGCACTCGCGACGTCTTCGGGAAAAATGCGAACCGGCAATGGCTGAAGTGCGATCAACTCATCGACGGATGCGTGAGGCCGCTGAGCAAAGTAATCCATGGTCAGCGGAGTCATGATCAATCCGGGTGCTATGGAGTTGACCCGGATTCCGTTTTGTCCGAAATCCACGGCGAGGCTCCGCGTGAGCGAAAGAAGTCCTCCCTTTGCCACGCCATATGGGAAAGCCTGTGCCTGTGCACGTTCCGCGTGGGTAGAAGCGATGACAATGATCGATCCTCCTCCCGCCTCCATCAACAGAGGCAGACCGTATTTGCAGCAGAGCCAAGTGCCTTTCAGGTCGATGTTGAGACACTCATCCCACTCACTTTCCTCCAGAGTCACCGCATTCTTGTAGATGTACATCCCCGCGGAATTTACCAGGATGTCCAATTGGCCCGAGTGCTTCCGGATTGTTTCGAAGGAAGAAAGCATCTGGGCCGATGAAGAAACGTCGGCCTGAATCGCAAGGGCCTCCCCGCCTCGTTGCCGGATTTCTTCGACCACGTGCTCGGCGGCGGTGACATTTTGATCCAACACCACTGAAAGAGCATGCTGTTCAGTGAAGGCGAGCGCGATGGCCCGTCCTATCCCTGATCCGCCTCCCGTGATGAGAGCTACCTTACCTGCCAGCATTTTGTCATTCATTTGATTTCTGGGTTAGATCGTTTTCCTCAAACCCGCCGAGGTCAACATTGGAATCCTGTAATGTCATTCCGAGATCCCGACGATTGAAAATGATCACAATCGTGTTCGGTACCAAGGCCTCGGGAGAATGGCACACGCCGCGGGGGATTACAGTAAAGTCCCCGCGATTCAGTTCCAACATTCCGTCCGTCGTATGGATCCCGAGGCGGCCTTCAAAAATAAACCACCCCTCATCACCGTTCGGGTGAGAGTGCCATGGGAACCGCCCAATAGTCTTTGCGACTCGCACCGTATACTCCTCATCGACCGCTATGACATGAAAGTTCGTGCGCGGAGGATGAGGAGCGAGCAATTCAAGGAGATTGATTTTGGCGAGCTTCCACATGTCATTTCTTCCTGACTCCCTGCAATCCTGTACTCAGATTCACCTTCCATACAATGTCATGAATGTCCGGCACGGAATGATCGATTCCGTAGTCGCGCCAGCCGATCTTGTAATGCAATGCCTTCACCTTGTCCCAATCGATGTCGATACCCAACCCGGGGCCTTCTGGGACCAGCATGTATCCGGAGGCGTAACGAATGGGGTTGAGCGCCGGGTCCTCGGTGTATAACTTGGGCCCGATTGCCACTGTCGGATAGTGAACGTTGACGACAGCCGCCCCTACGTGGGCTTCGGCGGCCGTTCCTAAGGACGTCTCCTGTGTCGTACTCAGGATGGTCCTCAGGCCTAACGTTTCAGCGACGGCAAAGACCTTCAGGGACTCTCGCATCCCCCCGTGAGCGCTATTCGCAACGTTGATGATGTCTACCGCGCGCGCCTTCCACAATGCGATCGCATGTCGGGCATCGCCCACATGTTCACTGACAGGAATATCAAGCTTGGCTCGGGCCTCGGCCATGCCGCCGACATCGTGAAGAGGCGCAATGCTCTCGACGTATTGCGGCTCATAGTGTTTCCGCAAGCGATAGATCAGCCGCACCGCATCGGTGGGATGGACGTGATTGCTTAGATCAAAGGCTTGCATGGTGATGCGGTCGCCCGCCTGGCTTCTCAACGAAGAAAGGAAAACTTCGTCAAATTGCGGTGAGCCGCCGATATACAAGCGGAAATTATCGAAGCCTTCTGCAAGCCATCGCTCGGCCAGCGCCAGATTCTGTTTCACATGCTTCTCCGAGAGGTTTCGGAAAAGCGGCATGCACACCTTGATCCTGGTTCGCACCGGGCCGCCGAAGAGCACGCAAACGGAAACCCCCAATGCCTTACCAACAACGTCATGCAACGCCATCTCAAACCCAGCGCGAAGGCTGCCCGTATAGATTCCCGTATCGCCACGCCCGGTCAGGAGAAGGCCAAGGAGATGATCAAGACGGGAGATTTCCATTGCATTTTGGCCGACCAGGACGTTGGAGAGGCTTTTTTCAAGATCCTCGAGGTCGGGCATAGTCAACGGCAGGTCGGTGATGTCGGCATATTCACCCACCCCGACAATCCCCGAATCCGTATCCAG
>JABDBE010000184.1 GCA_013288805.1 Acidobacteriota bacterium | reverse complement strand
CCATCACCAAAACCCGATATCAGGGCCTTTTGAAAAGTAATGCCGTCTCCCAACAGGACGTGGACAACGCGGTCGGCAACTACAATGCGAATGCGGCGATCGTTGATGCCGACAAGGCGGCCGTGCAGGAGTACTCGGCGCTGGTCTCTTTCGAAAAGGTCTACGCGCCGTTCGACGGCGTGATCACCGCGCGCAATACCGATATTGGCGATCTAATCAATTCCGGCAGCACCAGCAATGTGAAAACGGATCTCTTTCACATCGCTCAACCCGGAGAATTGCGCGTGTACGTCAACGTGCCGGAGGAATACTCGCGAGGAATCACCGTCGGCATGAAGGCGGATCTCACTCTCGCCGAATTTCCGAACCGACAATTTCACGGAAAGGTAGTGCGCACTGCCGATGACATCAATGTCACAACTCGCACTCTACTGATCGAAATCGATGTCGATAATCCCAGCGGCACCCTGCTCACGGGTTCCTATGCAGAGGTCCACTTAGCGGTCCCGACGCAGGCCTCCACGTTTTTAATTCCTGTCAATACTCTGCTATTCCGCACCGAAGGGTTACGCGTAGGAATTGTGAAAGACGGGAAGGTCGTGCTGGCTGCGGTCACTCCCGGGCATGATTTCGGCGACCAGATAGAAATCGTCTCCGGCCTCAAGTCAGATGATCAGGTCATCATCAACCCGCCCGACTCGATTGTTTCCGGCCAGGAAGTCCAAATCGTTCACGCAACGTTGCCGGGAGATATCAAGTGAAGCTATCTCGAAAGTTGATTCTAGGGTGCACACGGGAAGCTCGCGTTCTGCTGGCGCTCGCGGCCTTGCAGTTGACTGGATGCGTAGTCGGCCCGAAGTATCGCCAACCCCCGATACAGGCTCCTCCGGCGTATAAAGAAATAGGAGACTGGAAGCCCGCCCAACCGAATGATCAGAGTCTGGGCGGCACGTGGTGGACAATATTTCAGGATCCGCAACTTAATGCGCTGGAAAAGCAGGTCAACGTATCGAATCAGAATCTGAAGGCCGCTGCTGCGCAGTATCAGCAAGCACGAGCGGTACTACGCTACTATCGGGCCGACTACTATCCAACCGTGACGGCAGGACCATCCGCGTCTCGTACGCGCATCTCCGCCAACGCTCCCACCAGCACAATCTTGCACGGCGCTACCTACAACGACTTTGTGCTGCCGTTCGATGTGTCCTACCAGGCCGACGTCTGGGGGCGAGTTCGAAAAAACGTCGAGTCTTATAGAGAGCAAGCGCAGGCGAGCGCGGCAGACCTTGCGACGGTCAATCTGAGCTTGCACGCGGACCTCGCCGTTGATTATTTCGAGGCCCGCAGCCTGGATGCCGAGGAACAACTCCTGAACTCTACAGTCACGGAATACGAGCAGGCTCTGGAATTGAATGAAAGCCGCTTCCAGGGAGGCATCGCCTCGGAAGTCGATGTCGAGCAAGCGAAGACGCAGTTGCAAACCACCCGCGCAGAAGCGATCGATGTCGGCGTGCTGCGTGCGCAGTATGAACACGCAGTCGCGATTCTCATTGGAAAACCTCCAGCGGAGTTCAGCCTTCCTGCGCTCCCTCTCACCGTACCGCCACCACACGTTCCTCTCGGCGTGCCGTCGGAGCTTCTGGAAAGACGTCCGGATATCGCAGCGGCTGAGCGGCGAGTGGCATCCGCCAACGCCCAAATCGGTGTCGCGAAAACAGCTTACTACCCGCTGGTCAACCTCGGCGCCACAGGAGGCTTTGAAAGCTCCGCCATCACAACCCTCATCAACGGTCCGAGCGGCTTGTGGTCGATTGGACTTTCTGCCGTAGGTACAGTTTTCGATGTCGGAAGGCGGCGTTCGCTCAATGACCAGGCGCGAGCGGCTTATGACTATCAAGTCGCCGCTTATCGCGAGAGCGTGCTTACCGGATTCCAGGAGGTGGAAGACAATCTCGCAGCAGTCAGAATTCTGGAAAACGAGGCCAAAGTCCAGGATGAAGCGGTAGTGGCGGCTCAACGCTCATTGGACCTTTCCGTGACTCGCTACAAGGGTGGGGTCACAAGTTATCTCGAGGTGATCACGGCTCAAAGTGCGGCTCTCTCGGATGAAGTCACGGCGGTCAATATTCTGGGCCGTCGAATGGCGAACACAGTGTTGCTGATTCAGGCCCTGGGCGGCGGATGGGACCGATCGAGTTTGCCAGAGCGACCGGAATGCTGCGGTAAGCTGGCGAGCAACAACAGTGCACCCTAGTGCGACACTGTCCGCCCGTGGCTTAGCTTCCGGACTTTGGGCAGTTTGCCTCACCGATTTGCTATAACTTTCGCGTTAATACCAATTGCGCTATCGGGTAAGCATGGTATTGCAGGCTCGTATGTTTTCGATTAAAACACAGCAACGTTTTTCTCTCCTGGGGTGTGCCGAAGCTGACATCAAGCTTTCACCTCCCCAAAGTATGTTCTGGGTGACCCCGGTCTTCGGGACGCTACTCAGCGTTACTCTTATCACCCCTCTTACGCATATGAAGTAGCAAAGGAGGAGACGTGAGCCACAAGAATTTCTCCGGAACAATCTCATTGCTTTCGAAAGCGGGCTTGACTGTGCTCGCGATTCTGGCAATAGGCGTAACCTCGTCGGCACAGGCTACCCAGCCGCCGCCAATTGATTTTCCACTTCCAACTGGCTTCCAGATTCCGCCCTCGGATGCGAAATGCATACTGGCAGGCCATCGGCTTGACCTTCAATGCATCATTAAGAACGATCCAGACGCGATCAGAATTCGCGCTGAAGAAGCCATGCTCGAAGCCCAGGCTCTGAAAGCGGCGAACTCAGGGAAACTGGACCCATTCCATCAA
>JABDBE010000183.1 GCA_013288805.1 Acidobacteriota bacterium | reverse complement strand
GCTTTTGCAGAGGAAACACGTATCTCATCTTCTTGTCGCCAAGTACGATGACAGGAGCGACACTGAGATCAGACTTCTGAAGCGGTTTTCCTGTCGTGTATGAGTGTGAGAGGTATTTGCCCGTCAATTGTGAGGGGGACAATCGGTCTGCGTCTATGGTCGGGCAGACTGTTGGATGGATCGTGAAATCACTCGCGCGCAAGCGATGTCCCACGGGAAGATCGGCGGTGGCAACGTACTGCGAATGAACCCGGTTCATCGTTTTGTAATGGAGAATATAAAAGCCGACCCCGACCCAGGCCAGGTAAAAAACAATAATCCCGACTCGTATCGCATTTCCGAGAACCAACAGACTTTTTCTGGAAGCAGGCATAGTCAGGAACTCTGCAGCAAAAAGTTCGAGTGATCGTCATACACTACCCGCCGCTCAAGCATTTCCCACACCAGGCGTTCCTGCTCGGCGTTGGCAGGAAGCGGAATGCGAAGCGTCTTCAAAAGGTCGAGCCGATAGAGATCAACTGACGAACGCAACAAATCCGAAAAAGCGCGGTAATTCTGAAGCGCGATTAGGTACCAAATCCAGAGAGAAAGGGGGCCGCTGACCACAATGATGGCGTAAAGATACTTTGCTTCCGTCAACAAAGGCAGAAGGATAGCCCAAACGAGGGTGAACCCTAGTGTGTGCCAAATCAAGCTGACCAGAAAATCGAGCTGCATTTTTGCATCCTGGAGAGAAGCATAGAAATTCGTGTCTGCCTGAGCGACTTTTTGCAGCCGTGTCCAGAAGATGTCGATGTTCATGGAGTATCGCGAGGAAGCATAGTAAGGCGCAATTTTCGAGATGTTGCCCATTTTGGTCGGGGCGACATCATGGCCCGCGTAGTCAAATTGAGATTCGGTCAGATAACGAACGTATTCGGCATCTGCCTTGTCCAACGCATATCCGATTAGACCCAGCAGTGCCACGTAGTCCGCATCTAAATTCTTCGATGGATCGGTATCCAACTCGGGGCTATTGGTACCCAATATCGTGGCGATCGCGTTAACCTCTCCTTCCAATTGAGCTAAAGTGATATCCTGATTTGCGGCGCGGGAGTCAATTAGCGCTGTTAGCTGAGGGCGGCGTTGATACGTGCACACCTTCGTGGTTTGCCCAGTCCTGTAAGCCTTGCCCATAAGGTTCGTCGACGCTTCCTGGAAACTGCGAAGGTTCCGCCGGAACCTTCGCGCCGCTGCCAAGTTTTCCTCCACCACCGCGAGGCGTTCGCGATATCTTTGGCTCAGCGCATCCTCTAACCATGCGAAGTGTAGGTGTTTGCCTTCTATCACCTCGCGAAGGAAAACACTAAGAGTGGATAAAACGTAGCTAATGACCGCCACTCCTAGTAAGAGGACCATCGTCAACTCTGCCGTTTTTCCTGTGCCTAGACCAAAATACCACTGCACGCGGGCTCGGAAGGCATCGGAGATGTGGTAGATAACGAGTCCATGCAAGACGAGGAAAGCTAGCAGCGGAATACTGCCTATCACTAGGCTTTTGGAAAAAATCGACTGCAGTTTATCGAGGAGAGTTCCAAACATTTCGCAACCACCTCATCTGGCACAAACAATCTTGTGTCCGTCCTTGTACGGACACTGATCTCCGTCGCGCACGACCACGGTAAAGCTGTCGTGATGCCGGGGGCCGTCACAATAGCAGTCGCTGGGGCTGGAGACATATTTGTCCACCAGATCTGCGTCCAGCAGTCCTATAAACGCGTTCTTCCCAACGATACGGCCAAGGACATAGTTACCGCTCCTGCCAACGACGTCATCCACAGTTGCCTTGGTCGTCTTCCTCTTGCCGGTACGTCCCGAAGGCAGGCGATCGCGTTGGGAGCTGACGATTTGTTTTGTCTTGGGCTTAGCGATCAGTGGCATCACCGTCGGTGGCGGCGACGACCTGGGATCGACCTTCAGATCAGCAAGCGTCTTGATGCCGCGGGACCGGCCGACAACGATGCTGCCAGCGCTGAACAAGTGGTATACGCCCCCTTGTTCAGAAATCAACGCTGCCCTTTTGGATTGTCGCAAATTTGCCAAAGCGCCATCCAAGTCCATCGACATCGTCATCATCGGCAACTTTATTTGCATCATTAGCTCCTCAAGCACGCATGCACCGAGAAAACGAGCTCCGCGAAGCAACAATGCGCCTGCAAACGCTACAGCTGACCGCGGCTTTGACTTCGCTCCAACTTTCAGTCCCTCTTTATTTGCACAGCAATATGATCATTGCCGCCAGCCAAGTTGGTCATAAAAGACGCGTTCAGCATCGCCTTACCGTTATTGTTCAGCGGAAATTGTCGACGACGCAGTGTTGTTTTGAAACAGCATCACGGTCAATCCAATCGAAACCTTATTGTGAATGGTCCGAAATCCTGGAGGAAGCTCGCCATACTCATGCTTAATCGTAATGCTAATCGGCTTCGCTATAGTGAAATCCAGTTCGTCCTTCAAAATGGTGTCGTGTTTGCGTAGACAGAGAATACAAGCTAACCGTCTTCCCGGTTGCACTAATGTAGTGCGTGTTCGTAAAGATCTCACTCGTAGCAGGTATTCGTGCAGTATAGCTGGATGTGATTCCAATCGCCGACAGAAAGCTCCACTTTGTCTTCACTTTAAAGCTCACCGACGATCCCAATTCACCACGAAAGACAAACCCACTGCCGCTGGAGTTGAGTGCATTACTCAGGTTAGTGCCGGTCTCAATTCCCACGTAGGGAAACATTCCCATCGAGCACACACTTTTTGCATTCCCAAAGACCCGGAAAGGCACCTCAATAATTGGACTAGATATGAGTGTTTTTGTCGTTGTCTGGC
>JABDBE010000182.1 GCA_013288805.1 Acidobacteriota bacterium | reverse complement strand
CCTCCCTTCAAATCTCGCCGGGCGAACAGGTTGCCATCGCTGGGGAGAACGGCGCCGGAAAGAGCACACTTGCAAAACTCATAGCACGACTTTACGACACCGATTCCGGTACGATCCGCATCGGAACCGTAGATATCCGGAACATTCAACTCAAGGATCTGCGACAGTACGTCTGCTATTTGCCGCGTGACCCTGTCCTGTTCGATGGAACGCTGCTGGTGAATAGTTTTTGTTGTGCTTTGACTCCGTGAGCCAGTAGCCGGAAGGCCCTTCGTTCCTGGCGTTTCTCTTGTCCCAAGAGCTGAATGGGAATCACCGAGGAAAGATGTTCCTCGAGGAAGGTGCTCCAAGCTAACCGATTGCTCTGCACGGTGTCCGCGTTGGCCGCGAGCCTTCGGCGGAAGTGCTGCCGCGCGATCAAAAAGACTGGGATGAGAGGGAGAACGGCCAGGGTAAGCACAGGACTGAGCACGAACATAGTCACCAGGGTGAAGCTGGCCGCCAGGAACATGCGCAAGATTGCTGGCAGAAGGTCGGACCCGAAATATGCGACCTCTTCGATCGGCTCTTTGAGCGGGTACATCACGCTACCGACCGGCGTGTCCTCGTAATACTCGGCCGAGAGTGTGTCGAGACGTCCAAGCAGGCTCATTCTCAACGTAAGCGTGAGCCTCTGGGCGGCAGTCAGCATCAAGTAGCTGCCTAAGCTCGTGAGCGCCATCCTGCCCTGATAACCCAGAAAGATCAGACCGACCGCCAATACAAGCAGTCCCATCTTTCTCTGAGGGATGATTTGATCGATCAACCATTTGAGTACGAGGGGAGTGAGGAGCGCCAGAAGAGTTCCGGCTGTGATGCACAGGAAGCTAGCCAGATGCCAGTGCAGAAGTGGTCGAATCTGTCTTGAAAGCCACTGGAGTTCGTTCGGTAGCCAGGATGACCAACGGCTTCGCTTATGAGGGAGAGAGGACAACGGTCCCACCTGAAAAGCGAGGTTAGCCAGGTACGGAAAGCTTGTCCATAAAATGAGTGAAGCGTTCGCTTATCGCTCAATTACGTAGATTTCCCGAGCAATCAGTAGGATTCGTGTGTACGGTAGCGATTCCGTTTGTCCGGAAAATCGACAAGATCACCCAAGCTTTCTTGCCACCGTGACAATTCGGCCGACGACCTCGGCATCTTGATGGTAACGCAAATGTGCGGAACGACGGAACTGTTGTGAGTACGGATGAATGACCAGAGTGCCATTCTCGATGCCACAACATGCACACAAGTATGTCCCGTTCCGCATCAGGATCACGTACACCGGCTGTTGCCATAGCGGTTTCGACGTGAAATGGATTGGCCTCCTGTCGCGACGATTCACGAGGGCAAACAGCCCGTTGGCCAGGCAAGGATGAAGGACATCATATTCGCCACCGATCCAGAAGAAGTCGTCCAGAGAAGGGTCTTCCAGGCTAGACAATGGCCCGATGGATTCTCTGAGGAAGAACGGAATTTCCTCGCATCGTTCAAGCATCTGTTGAAGGAATCCACTCCGACCAGGCATGTCGTTGTCGTTGGAGTTTTCGACGGGCTCCGTGCGTAGAACTCTGCGAGCCAGATGATCGGGAATCGGTTCCGTGCCGGCTTCACCTAAAGCAATTCCAATCGCGTTCAGAAACACGTGAAATTGCAGGCCGTACAGCGAACAGAGAGTAATCGCCTTGTGAAAGTGACGCGGTGGCGCGTTGAAAAGCTCGTAGTCGCAGAGAGAACTGGGAGAAACACAATATCTTTCATCCCCAAGCAGACCTGCGATGGTGTGGCTCATCTCCGCAGCTTTCCGCAGAGACATGTGCAGCTTGGTACGTGAGGTGCGGAGGAGTTGGCCAAATTCTTTGTCCGTGACAAGCGGTCGTGGTTTCCAATGTTTTCCGAGGTCCCTTGGAACTTCTGGCTGCTCGGCCCGAAGCATAGGTCGAATTTCGAGATCCACAACGCCTAAAATCCGCGCCTCGCGTGGAACTTTCAGTTCGACTTGGGAATAAGAGAGCGATGTACCGATCGGGACGATGATGCCCCTTTCTACAACGCGCAAACGACAACAAAAGAGGCCCCTGTTGTGTTCGATCAGAAATATTTGGGAGGAGGTTGCGCCATTTATCTTAGGGATGCGACCGTTCGAGAACTTTGGATTCACGCGGACAATACTTCCGGGAATCAGATCAGGGAAAGCTAGGGCATCTTGGCGTCCAATCTTGGCGTACAAGAAGCCTCTATTGCCGATTTCGGACAGGGAACGAAGTCGCCTGGGGGCAGTGACTTCGAGAAGGTGTCCCAGAGGGGCAATCGGAGGCGCCGAAGCGCCGCGGGGGCGGTTGCGGAACCACGGAATCCAAGCATTAGCATCGACCAAAGAGGAATCGAGTAGAGTCGTGCGCGTTGAAGGCAGAAGAACCTGCAATCGGGGAATGTCTTCGAGGTTACATCCCAACACGTGCAGCCAATCAAAGAACCGGTAGCCGGAGAGCTGGCTGAGCGCAAAGACCTGATGAAGACTTGGGCTGAAGGTTCCCAGCCGGAACTCATGGTACAGAGTGTGAGGAAGGAAGTAACGCGAAGAACGCCCGAACGGCGCCGCAGATAGTAGAGAAACTTTAGAGAGGGTGAGGTGTTTGCTCCTGAGGATGGACCGGACTCGCTCAGCGAGGTCGGCGCCTCTGGCGGAATTTGGGTTGGTGCCCACGGGTAAGGCTCTGGCTATGTCTTTCCCGCGAGCCGTGCGTGTTTGCCCGTAAGGTGTTCCGGCAGAAATGCTCGTACTCAGACGGGTTGTCTGAAAAACACACGAATCCAGGTCGCGTCCAGACTGCAGGCTCGCAGAGATTT
>JABDBE010000181.1 GCA_013288805.1 Acidobacteriota bacterium | reverse complement strand
CGACGGCTACGAGATGAAGAAGGTAATACTTCAAAATGTTTTTGTGTCCTATCACGGCGGACCCTTGCGGATGCAAGATGTCTATTTTCTGAACTGCACGTTTGACGTGAGACAACAATCCAATGGTCAACGGCTCGTACTTGCCGTTTTGGACCCGTCCCCTTCCACGACACTAGCCACCGAATCCCTTGGTATACTTTCAGAGCCTAACACCGTTCCTCGTCTTCTAGCGGCGACCAACCACTAGGACACTACCGCCAGAGCCCCACGCGCCGGTTGATGCTCCTACCATACCCATGTTACGGTAAAGGGTTTCAGCGTCACCTACTACTCGAATCGAGGGACCATTGTTCGCAGTTTCAACCACCACGCCGACGATTCGCAAGACCGCGCTCAACGCCGTCCATCGCCAGATGGGCGCGAAGATGGTCGATTTCAATGGCTGGGACATGCCAGTCGAATACCCTTCGGCTGGCGGCATTATCGCCGAGCACAACGCGGTTCGCACCGGGGTGGGCATCTTCGACGTTTCGCATATGGGCGACATCCGGCTGCAAGGCCCCGAAGCGCTGGCTGCGGTTCAGCATATCTCGATGAATGATGCTTCGCGGCTCGCCATCGGACAGGCGCAGTATTCCGCGCTGCTCTATTCGCAGGGGACGTTTGTGGATGACGTGATCGTGCATCGTCTGGGCGAAGACGATTACCTGCTGGTGATCAACGCAGGAACGCGCGAGAAAGATTTTAACTGGGTGCGCGACAACACCCGCCAGTTTGCCTGTAAAGTCGAAAATCTTTCCGACGACTTTACCCAGATCGCGATTCAGGGTCCGAAGGGCGTCAATCTGCTGCAGAAGCTTACTGACGCGAATCTTTCCGCGGTGAAATTTTATTGGGTCACCCGCGGGACGGTCTGCGGTCTCAAAAATATTCTGATCGCGCGCACAGGCTACACCGCCGAAGATGGCTTCGAAATCTACGTCCCTGCCGACGAATCGACTAGCGCCATGGTCTGGAACAAGGTGCTCGAAGCGGGCAAGGAATTCGGCGTCCTCCCCTGCGGGCTTGGCGCTCGCAATACTCTACGCCTCGAAGGCGCGCTGTCACTTTACGGACACGAGATTTCAGATACGATCAATGTGTGGGAAGCGGGTCTCGATCGATTCTGTAAGATGGAGAAGCAAGACTTCCTCGGACGCGCCGCGCTGGAGAAAGCAAAGGCTGCCGGCCTAAAGCGGACGTTGATTGGACTCGAAATGATTGAGCGCGGCATTGCCCGCGATGGCTATAAAGTGTTCGATGAGGGCGGACGCGAGATCGGCTACGTGACCAGTGGATCGTATGCACCGTTTTTGAAAAAGAATATCGCGCTAGCCTATGTTCCGACCGAGTTCGCGGTTGTGGGTTCGCATGTAAAGGTCGAGTGCCGCAGCCAGGGCGTGAAAGCGCAGGTCGTGCCCACGCCGTTCTACAAGCGTCCCAAGAAGACCTAAGCCCGAAGCCGCGTAGCGGCGTAAGAATGCAGCCCACGGCGCAAGCCGTGGGAGGAGCAGCGAACAGACAAGCCCCAGCGGGGCGGAAGACCAGTTCTCACGCGGGAAACCAGGAGCCAAAAGCAATCATGCCTTATCCAACCGACTTTAAATACACCAAAGAACATGAATGGATCAAAGCCGACGGCAAGAACGCGACCATCGGCATCACCGATCATGCGCAGGAATCGCTCGGCGACATCGTCTTCGTCGATCTGCCCAAGCCGGGTGCCGACATAACCGCGGGCAAAACGTTTGGCTCGGTCGAATCGGTCAAGGCTGTGTCCGATCTATACGCTCCGGCTTCCGGCACGGTGACTGAAGTGAATGGCGAACTGGGAACGGCCCCGGAGAATATCAACAAAGACGCGCACGCCTCCTGGATGATCAAGCTCACTCTGAAAGATCCGAATGAATTGAACGGATTGCTCTCCGCCGCAGACTACGAAAAGTTCGTGGCCGAAGAGGGCGGATAGAAATTGCCAATTGCCGATTCTCGAGTCAACCCAGAGACGATTGGATCTGCAATCGAATTGAACTCCGGCAACATCTAATTAATTTCCTATGCGATATCTGCCGAAATCTCCCGCCGACCGCCAAGCCATGCTGAAAGCCATCGGCGCGCGTTCAATTGATGACTTGTTCGCCCCCATCCCGGCCGAGTACCGGCTCAATCGCGATCTCAAAGTTCCGCGCCAGATGGCCGAATCCGAAATCGTGGACTGGTTCCGCGAACGTTCCCGCGAAACCGCCGATGGCTACACCAATTTTCTCGGCGCAGGCGCGTACTATCACTACCGCCCGGTAATTATCGATTCGCTGATTTCCCGAGGAGAATTTCTAACCGCCTACACCCCGTACCAAGCCGAGATCTCGCAGGGCACGCTGCAATCGATTTTCGAGTTCCAAAGCATGATTTGCGAGTTAACGGGCATGGAAGTCGCCAACGCTAGCGTATACGACGGATCGACGGCGGCGGCCGAAGGCGTGATGATGGCTTCGCGGTTGACCGGGCGGCACTCGGTTGCGATTGCGCGCAGTGTACATCCTGAGTATCGCGAAGTGTTGGCTACTTATGCGCATCATCAGGGCATGCCGCTGGTCACGGTGCCATTCAACGAGAACGCCCGGCTGGATTTGAATCGACTGGAGAAGTCCATCACTCCGGACACGGCCTGCGTCCTGATTCAGTCGCCGAATTTCTTTGGCACGATTGAAGACGTGGGTGCTATCGCCGACATCGCGCACAAACATGGGGCACTGTTGGTCGTCTCGATTGCAGAAGCGGTATCGCTCGGCATCGTCGAACCACCGCGGCAAGCTGACATCATCGCCATGGAAGCGCAAT
>JABDBE010000180.1 GCA_013288805.1 Acidobacteriota bacterium | reverse complement strand
TTGCTCCCGCTGTGTGGCTATCACCACTTTGGCTTCCTCCTGGAAAAATTGAAAAGCATCATTATTTTCCGCCATGACAGGCGAGATTTGGCTGCCCACCAAAAAGAGAGCCATTATTAATCTTGTTTTGTTATTCATTGAGGTTCCTTTTGTAAGTATCTGCTCGATGTTCCCACAACTAATGGATGATTCGCTTGGCGATTCTTCGTTTGAACGTATCCATGTTCGAGATCCGGGATGTAGTAATAAGGAAGCCAGGCCTTTGATACCCCAGAGGGCTTGTAAACTTCTTGCTGTTTTCCATGTCGTCATGGGCTTATACGAACATACTCAAAGGATCAAGGAAACTAATAGTGAACGGGAAGGAAACGAAAGGTTACAACGAACGGCGGCAATTCGAGCAGGCGAGCAGAACGATTAAGACCTATCCGGCCATTGATACCCGATGGCTGGGACCATTTTCAAGCGCCGGGCGGCGGAGGGACCGATTTTCTAACGGATGCGGCGGATATGAACGTCGAGGGTGCGCCGAGGAAGGCTTTGGGCGCAAGTTCCCCAGGCGTTGAAAGCGAGCGTATTCTTGACGAACTTAATGGAGAAAGATTCCGTGCCTCTCTATTACAACTTTCGAGCGCATCGTGTCATTCATTCGTCCTGGTCTTCCTTACAGGTGCAGCCGGTTCCCTCCGCGCAACCCTGGCAGCAATACGATTGCTCATCTCTCGCAAAACCTCGCCCCTGATTTGCCGTCCACTCTGGTTCTGCCATCCCGCACGAGGGACATGTTCGCTCTTCCGTCTCCGGCTCTTCCACTTCCGATCCTTTGGTTTCGTTGGGATACTTCATAGGTGATCTCCTGTTCGTTATTCCTTTTGACGGCGTTGGCGTGGTGTTTTTGTTTGAGTATGGCGTGGGCGTTTCATGACTTTTGAATCTCCTGCGCTTGCTCCAAATGCTGCTGGAGCGTCGGCAACAGCTTCGCGATCAAATCATGGACGTCCCCAGGCGGCAGGGAGTTCTCCGCGCTTTCCAGGTTGTTGATGTCCCGCATGTGATCATCAATCATCGCATCCGTGAAGGTCTTATCAAAATCCTCGCCCGTCTTCTTGGAGAGATTCGCCAGCGTCCTTTCTTCTCGCGCCGCCACGATGCGGTCGAAGAACCCCGACGTGGACGGCGCCACGAGCGTAATGCCGTTCTTTTGAGCAACGGCCTGAACCTGCCGATCGGCGTCGCCATGGTCTTTCATCAACCGGTCGGCATAAGCGCGAACTTGACCAGAAGCCCCTTTCTCCTTTGCCATCCGTGCCATGACGATCTCCGTTTGATTGGCATGATGCAAACTAGAGAGCACCTTCTGCGCTGCGGCGGTTTGGTCCGCGGCCTGAACGGGACCGATGACCCCGAGACCGACCATTACTGTGGGCAAGATTGTTCCAATTTTATTCATAGAACCTCCTGGGGATCCAGTTGCCTTCATCCACTAGGACACATCTCTAGTATTTGAGTTACACTTTCCTCAGCTATCTGTTTTTGGGAGGATTGGCTTGAAGGGAATCGTGAGCGGGCCTAAGGTTCTCCGCGCATCGCACCCTGCTTGATGAAAGTGCCCTGCTGGAATTGGTCGAAGGCCTGGCGTAGCTCTGCCTGGGTGTTCATGACGATGGGACCGTACCAGGCGATGGGTTCTTTGAGCGGCTTGCCGGATACCAGGAGAAACCGAACAGGCCTTTTGTCCGCAGTCACCATGACGGTATCGCCGCCCGCTTTATAAAGGACGACGTCTCCTTCCCGGCAAGTGCAGGGTCTCTTCATGTCAAAATAATTTTCCCCCACATTTTCCCGGTCGAAAGGATCACGCCCGGAATCAAAATATCCTTCCCCATCCACCACATAGGCGAATACAGTATGACCCCCCGGAACGGGATGCGTGAAGGTTTTCCCCTGCGGCAACGATACATCGATATACTCCGGCTGACTCACGACATCGGTCACCGCCCCACGCACGTCTCCCAATTTTCCCGCAATCACCCGAACGGTGGCGCCTTCTGGAGTGACGACTTTGGGGATCTGCTTTTCTTTGACCTCGCGATAGCGCGGGTCCATCATTTTGTTCTGCGCCGGGAGATTGGCCCAAAGCTGGAATCCCCACATTTCGCCTTTTCGGTTGCCCTTCGGCATTTCCTGATGGATGATGCCCGAACCAGCCGTCATCCACTGGACGTCGCCCGACCCGATCACGCCGCCGTTGCCCAGACTGTCCTTGTGCTCAACGTCGCCATCGAGGACATAGGTAATCGTTTCCATTCCTCGATGGGGGTGCCATGGAAAGCCGGCCTGGTAATCCTCCGGCTTGTCCGAATGAAAGCAATCGAGCAGCAGGAAGGGATCAAGCTGCGGAATCTCATGAAATCCAAAGGCGCGCTTCAAGCGAACACCCGCGCCCTCCAAGGTCGGTATGCTCTTCCAAACCTTTTTGATGCTCCGAACCGGCGGGTTTTTATCCATGATCTCCCCTTATTGTGCATTTTTTGTGGCCCCTGGATCTCACTTTTTGCTCGTGAATTTCTTGTTGCCTATTGCGTAATTGTATACGATGGAAAAGTGATTTCATGATAAGGAGGAATTGCCATGCCTAAGATGAAATATGTTGTTCTCGCGCCGTCGCTAGTGCTCCTGATCGCAACCGCCAGTCCCGATCCCGTCGCCGCGGGCAGCCCCGGCAAGTACTCGATCTCCCGCACGCTGAACGTAGGCGGCGAAGGAGGCTGGGACTATGTCACGGTCGATTCCGAACACGGCCTGATCTTCCTTCTCCGAAGCACTCACACGATGGTCCTCGATGCTGCGGCGGGCAAGGTGGTGGCCGACATCCCGGGCCAGATGCGAAATCATGGGGTC
>JABDBE010000179.1 GCA_013288805.1 Acidobacteriota bacterium | reverse complement strand
GTCAAAGCAAGCGAACGGCGATGGGCCTAAGAAAAACCGTCCAACGACAGAGAAGTCCGCCCCACCGCTTCTGAGTGGAAAACTCATAGCGCAACTGCAAAACACGGTCAGTGCGGCGCAGCGCAAACGGATGTCCGATCCCGATGAGGCATCTCCGACCAGATCCCTTATATGCGCTCGCGTGTACCAGAAAGGGTCGGGAGAATAGTCAATGAGTCACCCACTTCGAAGGTCTAGTTCGGTGCCACGGTGGCCGAGTTATACAGGGACATCGCAGTACGTAGGGACCAGCCCCGTAGCCATGGCAGCGATCTACGTGGATCCTTCCCTGGGTGCTCCCGCACTGCTCAACGCCAAGGAGCTGCTCGCGGATGCAGACCGCGTAGCAAGTGCAAACAACGCGATCTTCGGCGCACCGGGGGAACCCGTGAATGTCATAGTTTTCGCACTGGGCGGTCAAACCGACGGCACGGGTGGGGCGGATCATAATACGTGCGACTATGCGAATGGCGGAGACATCGAGGTGTGTGCTTCATACGGGAACGGAGCACGGGTGTCGGCCCTGTTTGAGGCCGAACTCAGCGAATGCTCGATGGGCGGAAACCTGTGCGGTCAAAACACCGGCGAGGCGCTGTCTCGTTGGTGCGCTGCCGCCATAAGCAACAACGCACTCGCGGATTTCGCAACCGCACCGACCTGGGCGCAGCAAGGCATGCCGGATTTCGTCAACAAAACGGATAATACCGATCAAAATGCGACCAGCACCGGCTGCGGCATGGCGTTTCTCTCTTGGCTCCAGAGCCTCGGGTACCCTCTCAATAAAATTGCCCCCGCGATGGTAAAACTCGGCACGGGTGCGACATTTGCGCAAGCGTACGCCGCGTTGACATCCGCCCCACAGTCGGGCGCATGGCCCAGATTTCTCGCGGCGGCGAAGGCTATACCTAAGATCGTGAACGACGATCCCTTTGGCAACACGAGTGTCAAGGGAGAAGCCTGAAGAGCCCAATGCTCGCTGACGCCATCGTAGTCGCACACTTTCTGATCGTGCTATTCGTTTTGGCGGGGGTGCCCCTCGTCTACGTGGGTGTCGCGCTCCGCTGGGCATGGGTCAGAAGCTGGCGCTGGCGCGTGTTGCATCTCGCGGCCATCTTCGTCATAACCACGGAGTCTCTATTGGGGATCGCCTGCCCCCTGACAGTTTGGGAGTATGCACTGCGCGGCCAGCAATCCACGCGCGGGTTCATCGAACGCTGGATTGACCAGCTCTTGTTTTACGAGGCTCCTTCCTGGGTGTTTACAGTTTCCTACGTGGCATTTGCGGCGCTCGTCCTTGTCACCTGGATCGCTGTGCCCCCGATTCGCCAACGACGGGAAAGCGATGAAAGTTGAATGCACCCAAGCCCTGGCCGCCAAAATGAGAGATAGCTTGTCAAGTCCGCTCAATATGTCAATTTGAAATCCGCCCAACGCCGGCTCCCATACAGTATCTACTGAATAGACGCTCCACATCGCCGTCATCACAATCCGGCGCATGGGCCGCTACGAGTTCACCGCCTACCGGAAAGCCTCAACTCCGCGTTACATCGCGGTATTCGGGCTGCAATGGCAAATCATCGACTGCCAACGCATCGAACCCCACGCCGATTTATTCACGGCCATGACATCGGCGATGCAGCAGCTCGCGACAGAGGGATGGGAAGCCGAAGGCGACGCGCGATTTGGCTTTGTGTTCATCCGACGTCTGAGCGAACGCCGCATGTTGATGCTCACCTCACGCGATCCCTTCGCTGCGTCCGGGCAATCGTTCGATCCATTCAAGAGCAACGCGAATCGCTCTACCTGAGTGATCCCACCAGGGTTCTGTGGCACCTCACGGATATGCGTAAGTCGTAGTTGCGATCCCGCCTACGCCGATTAGGCGCGTGCGCGGGGACGCATCCCCTCAGCTCTCAATGATCCGGAGTCGCGCCGGTCGATTTCGCGGCGCTGTCTTGCGACTGCGCCGCAGCCGCTTCCCTTTCCTTGACCTTTGCGTGGTGATGGCCAATAACGCACCCGGCCGCGGCACCTACGACGGCATGATGACCCGCCACATGACCGACAACGCCACCAACCACCGCACCCTTCACACAACCCTTGGCGCCGCTCACGCCGGGCAGCAGCGCGATGGGCGCGGCGATTGCGATGGCCAATAATAGTTTATGCATGCTGATTCTCCCCAATACCCTCTGCAATCTGCACAACGTAAGGTTGCGACCGCCGTAGAATCGGGCACCCGGAACTCGCTCGCCGCACTGCAAAAGCAGCCATCGACGCCGCCACCAAGCCGATACAAACCGAATACACCATCAATGCCGTCAGCATCGGTCTACGGTTCAGATTGCTCAATACGTGATGACTCAGACTAGCCGCCATGTTTCTCATCGACATATTCCGGGTCCCTGACCACTACAACACCGCAGGACGGCAAAAGTTTCACGGTTCTGGGAGGAACGCCCTCAAAGGGTGTCGCATCCTCCCTCAGTCGCTTCGCCACATCCTGAAGTAATCCACCTGGCGGAGACTGTCGGCACCGTGAACCCCTTGAAGCACCGGGCTGGCGACTAACTGGCCCCTCGCGGTGCGCGATCTGATGCGCAGTGGATGCTCGTGCTAGGGTTTAGCAGAAATCCACAGTACTGCTCCACGTTCGCCGACGCGAACTCGCGCGCTTCCTGCTCATATCGATTTTGCCAGTAGCCGCACCGTATGGACTCCATCACATATCGCCACCGTGTCAAGTATCCCGTCCGCCACTGGCATAGCACGTGATAGTACTCATGCAAGAGCAGTTCCGGTCTTGCGACGAATTCGGCCCCGCTAATCGCAAGCAGGATTCGGTTGGGGCGCGTTGTGGCAGT
>JABDBE010000178.1 GCA_013288805.1 Acidobacteriota bacterium | reverse complement strand
ACATCGTCGAGCTTCAGCCGATCATCCGTCGCCCGTCGAAGCGACTCGTCTATGACGGATTCCGGCCCGATGGGGGTCCCGAAAAGACGCGACGCAACATTCGCCACGGCCTCAGCGCGATTGATATCGGATCCTTCGCTTGCCATGGTGGCCGAGGTTCCGATGCTGATTGGCGCCTTGTCTGGTGTGCATCGGTTGCGAAGACGACGAACGAGGATCGCGACATCGGCGCCCTGGCGGCCGCGATAGGTGTGCAGTTCGTCAAGAACGATGAAATTCAGTCCGTTCGCATTCTCTATAACCTTGGTATCGAGCTGGTCCTGCCGCGTCAGCAGAAGTTCGGCCATCATGAAGTTAGTCAGCAGAATGTCCGGCGGGGCGTCTGCAATTCGCTGCCGATCCTCCTGGCTTTCCTGGCCGGTGTAGCGACGCACAACGGGCTTAAGCTCGGTCGGCAGGCCCGACTGCGCGATGAATTTCTCGATCTCGTTGATCTGGCTGTTGGCCAGTGCGTTCATCGGATAAACGAAGATGGCACTGGTTCTGCGCGGCCTGCCTGCCTTGCGGGCGAGCCTGTCCCCGTCGTAACCACGTAACTCTGACCCGCCTGCGCCTTGGCGATGGACTGGGCCTGATGGCGATGGAACCGCAGGGGCTCTGACCCGAACCGGAATATTCTGCCCGTCGCTTCATCGAGATCGCCCGAGGCGACCAGATCATCGACGGTTGGACCCTGAAGAAACTTTGGGTTGAGAGACAGCATAGCATCAGGCCAGAAACGCCCGGCATCGTACTGGCGATCAACTTCAGACTTCAGGTCATCAGATCGAATGGTGCTGAACGACCGTGAGAAACGAGCGTAAGCATCGATAAGACGGTGATCAAATTCGAACGCCTTCATTGCCAGTCTCGTCCCCCAATATTTCTTGTTATGCCACAATTACCATTCCGGTTGGCCTCGCTGATGGGTTGCCCGGGAGGCGCAAGACCCCCATCGGGAAGAGATTGCGCTCCTGAATCGAACTCGGGTGCCAATCGGCTCCTCGTTCGCAGTGCATCTGTGTGCTTACCCATGGCGCTCACCCCCACAGACACGACAGTGGCGCCGCCGCCAGCCTGTCGCCGAATGGCACGACATCGGTGCTGTCGTAGAGGACGACGCCGAAGGCAAAGCGGTCCCCGCAAGCCTCGGCCAATGCCCGCAGACCCCCGAAGTCCCCGGCCTTGACCGTGGCGCTCGCCTTCACCTCGACCCCCACGATCGTCCCGTCATCGCGCTCCAGCACGATGTCCACCTCACGCATGTCCCGATCCCGGAAATGATGAGGCGTCAGCCGCAGGTCCGAGGCCGTCATGAGCTTCAGAACCTCGGAGAACACGAAACTCTCCAGCAGCGCGCCGAACGTCCCACGATCCGCCTTGACCCGGTCGAAGGTGAGCCCGCGCACGGTCGCCAGCAGGCCGGAATCGAGGAAATGGAGCTTGGGTGTCTTGACGATCCGCTTCAGCGAATTGGTGAACCACGGCTGCACGGTCGCAATCAGGAACACCTGTTCGAGCAACCCCACATAACGCTGCCCGGTCTTGTGGCTGACGTTGATGCCGCCCCCGAACTGCGAATAGTTGACCAACTGGCCGGAGTGTTCGGCCAGTAGCCGCACGAACTTCGGAAGCTCCGTCAGTTTCTCCACCTCGGCGATATCCCTCAGATCGCGGGTCAGGATTGAGGTGAGGTAGGACCGCAACCAATCTTGCCGCCGTCGCTCACTTTCGCGGCTGATCGCCTCGGGAAAGCCTCCGAGCAGGACGAGCTGGACAAGATCATCGCCGACGATCGCGTCTCGCTGGCTCTGGATCTTCCCCTCGAAAAGGCGGTCCAGGAAGGTCGGTGTCCGGCCTTCGATCTCAGCCCTGGCCAGCGGCAGCATCTGGATGGTTTCCATCCGGCCGGCCAGGCTGTCGGCGATTCGCGGCAGGGTCAGCACATTTGCCGACCCGGTGAGCAGAAATCGACCCGGGCGATAGTCCTCATCTACTGTCTTTTTGACCGCCAGCAGCAGGTCGGGCGCGCGCTGGATCTCGTCAATAATGGCTCGGTCCAGGCCCCGAATGAAACCGGCCGGATCGGATTGGGCGGCCTCAAGCACCGTCTGATCGTCGAGCGTGATATAGGTTCGACCGGCTTCCCCCATCTTTCGGACGAGCGTGGTCTTGCCAGCCCGGCGCGGTCCCACGATCAGGACCACCGGGGTGTCCGAAAGGGCTTCCTCGGCCCGCCGCTCCACAAACCGTTCGAACATGCCCACCCCGATCCCCGGACGATTGGAACTATCGTCCTCGGCTAATTGGAAGTCAACGGCCCGCTCAATGGAAGTGGCTGTGCCGCGATCTGGAAGTATAGATGGGGAAGGCCTTCCCCCGCGGCCGAGCCAGGGTCTCGGCCGCCCCCTTCTGCGGGGAGGTCCCCCAGGCTGTGCAGAAACTCGCCGTCAAAGTGGCACTCGGCGATTGGGTGCGCCGCGAGCGAAGCGGCGGCGAGGATGGTCAACCGGACCCGGTCAGCTTCGGCGTATGAGCATAGCCCATCACCTTGGCTTCTGCCTCGCCAAGGACGAGCACCTTCCCGTCGCGCTTCTCCAACTCCGCCTGCCGACGAGCGCGCCGATCCTTGTGGCGCCAGCGCAAGTCGATGGCACCAGCGAAGCGTCGCAGTGCGCCGGCTGGTCTTTGCGGCAGCAGCGGCTCAACGATTCAATCTCTGGCCACTGGAACCTCCAAGTGGTCAGCGGGTTGCTATTTGGACACTCATGCCCTGAGCAGTTTCCGATCCGGCAGCTTTTCATCTGCTGCCTTAGTTTCGCGCGGTCATACCCTCGGCACCGGATTTCGGCAGAACGAGCGGGAGCGCGATATGAATCGACGG
>JABDBE010000177.1 GCA_013288805.1 Acidobacteriota bacterium | reverse complement strand
CAACCGGGTCTAAGTCGTGAGACGTGCCTGGAAATTTCAGCCCGCATGCAGTGCAGTCCACGGCCAAGCGTCAATATCCTCGAGCCATTGGTATCGAGTTTCTACGGTACAGCGGAACAGGCCTTGGGGCGGGTTCCGACCAAGGCGGAAGTTGGAGAGCGCATGAGCGTCGCCGCGGTGGCGAACTGGTTCCAAGAAACGCTCGGTGTGGATAGCAACGGCCTTGGCCCCGACCACATAGCCTATCTCAAGTTGCTGCGAACGCGGGGCGCCGTTGCCGAAGAGGAGATACGCCGCGCGCTGGGCATCTCGAATCGAGGTGACTTCGTGAACGTCTCCGAATTTCTGACGCGCTTAGACCTAATACGGGTCGGTCCAGGGGGGCGTAGCCTGACATCGGATGGGCGGCGTTACCTGACGGCACCCACGCCGCCAGACCTGTGGGACAGGATCTCCCGGCGCAGCGGATAAGACGGCGGTAGGAACAGTCGCACCCTGACGTATACCGTTGGCAAGGCGAAATCTTGCTGGCGCCCATTCCACCCTCCTGGCGGAGCAGCCCAATCTAATTCATCCTCACCGGGAACCCTTAGCCGGCGGCGCGTCCCTGACGGAGACCGCGATATTGGGAGGCACCTATGGGGAGGCAGGCGCGCTGGTGGGATGGCAAAGCCAACGAGCGCTATTGGCTAGAATCTACCGATCGGGAAGATCTTGGATCCGATTTAAGAGCCCCACTCGCCGATGAGGCCGGTCGCGACAATTGGCGATACACCTTGTTCCGCGAAGCGTCGGTCGGTGACCTCGTCTTCCACTATGACAAGCGCCACTCAGCGATCACTGCGGTGTCCCGTGTCGCTGGACCGGCGGCCGGTGCACCAATCATCTGGGTGGCGCGGGGCAGTTATGCGCGCGAGCGCCGCGCGACGCCGACCGAAGTTCCCGGCTATCGCGTTCCACTGACTGACTACCGTCTCCTGGAACAGCCACTGTCGCTTGACGCGCTTCGCACAGCACGCCCGTTGATCCAGTCGATCATTGATACTCTTGCCGCCAGCAAGCGTTCGCCGCTCTATTTCCCATTTGAATTGTCTAAGCGACCCGTGCGGCCCCTCCAAGGTTACGCGTTCAAACTGCCCGCGGACTTTGTGGCGGCATTCTCACCTCTTCACGCTGGTGCTGGTATCAAAATCGAGGAACCCGACATGCCATCACAGCTCGATGATGTCGCGCTGTTTCGCGCGGCCGTAGCAGCGATTGAGGATGCCGTGCCAGCCTATGCGGTTGCTGACGTTCAGCGATTCCGCGCTCGCGCCAAGGGGCTTCAGCGGGTCGCAAAGTCTCTCTTTAGACGTGAGGCCAAGGCTGATGAGTGGACTTTCCACCGCGGCGGACGCGAGGAACTTCAGTTCAACCTAGGGCTCGACTATCGGCGAGACGGTAGGCGCGTCTTTCGAGCCGGTATTGCCTTCTCATTTGAGACAAGCCGCTCGTTTCCGGACATTGAAATACTCATTCCCAAGGTGGCTAGGTTCAATGCCTGGATGCGCGAGCATCCCGAGACGCTCAGTGATCTCACCATGTGGCATTGGGAGGGTAATGAACGAAGTATCGATTACTCTCCGGGGCCGATCCCGGCAAATCTCATCCACAATAATACCTTTGTTTTCGTCGGCGGACAGCAAGCTGTCTCGGCGATCGATCCGCATGTCGCGCTGCGAACACTGGATCGATTGTTCGACCTCTACAAATGGGTCGAAGGTGGCGCTGCCGCTAATCCTGACTCGGTAACGAATATCGCATCTGCTCAAATTGATCTTTTGCACCTTGATTCTGGCAGGGAGATTGATGGCGGCCGTTGGATCGCGGCAACGATCCGGGAAAGAACGCTCGATATCTATCTTCGCCACGCCGAGATGCAGTTGCGATTGAAGGCCGAACTACTGTCTGAAGGTTGCAAGGAAGTGATCTTTGAGGCGCCGATTGGACAGCGCGCCGTCGACGTCGTGGCACGGCACGCCGACGGTCTGTGGTTCTATGAAGTGAAAACCTGCGCCAGCGTCCGTGGCTGTCTTCGGGAGGCAATCGGTCAGCTTCTGGAATATGCTCTTTGGCCTGGAGCCACGCGGCCGAAACGCATCATCGTCGTTGGCCAGCCTTCGCTGGACGCAAACGCGGTTGCATACCTCAAGGCCCTCAACAAGTCCTTTCCAGTTCCCATTGACTATCGCCAGTTAACCTTGGACTGCTAGCTAATACCAAGGTCTTATGAGCTGTCGCCAGCAGAGATGACGAGTTTTATATCCGCCCTTGCGGCGCTTGAGCAGGCTCTGACCACGAGCGCCACATTCCTGCGCACTAATACGCCGGAAAAAGTCACTTATCGGTACGCGACGGCAAGCCAAGCAAGGACAGCAGAGCAGTCAGTGGGGAAATGGCTTTCAAGCGATCAATCCGGTATGCCGCCTCGCCTGGACGACGCAACCCTTCGGATGGAAATATATCGACTGGGCCGCAAGAATTCCGATATGCAGGCCTACCGAGCTGTATGGGCATCAACTTCGATAGAGTTGATCGAGACTGCGTTGCCACCCCTTAGACAAGGCCGAATTGCAATTCCGCTCGCGATGTCTAGGAGTCTAATCGAGCGATCGGCTGCTGCCGAATTACTGATTCGCAAGACTTCCCCCATACTGGAACGGCCCTGCCCGACTATGCGGGATGAGTTCCGAAGCTCCCTCGAAGCAGGTGAGTTTGTCAGCATAGCGTTGTATGGAATGAGGATTAACTGGGGCCTCCTGGCAAAAGCTGATTTTGAAAATCTCAGCTCTAAAAGCACAGGGTACAAGCCCAGTGAATACGAACTCGATCTAACCGCCAAGCAAATCCTAACGGCAGTTGACTGCCTCGACAAACGCGTCCCCGGTACTCGGATCTCTTATGACGTTCTATGTGAATTCCTTCATCCGAACGTCGGCGAC
>JABDBE010000176.1 GCA_013288805.1 Acidobacteriota bacterium | reverse complement strand
GTGCGCGCAAACAGGATCAGGCGGCCAGTCTTAAGCTGTTTGGCAAGTTCCTGGCGGCGACGCGCGAACTCCTGCGGTCCGCCCAGATCGTTGATCGCAACCGGATCGGTATATTGCGCCAGCGCACTTGCGCAGAGAAACGAAATCAGCAGACCCAGAACCAAACATCTTGGACGAAAGGCTTTCACTTGATTCTCCTGAGAGCGGCGAGTGTAGCCTGTAGGCATCGAGTTTGACAAGGTCATCGTCAATCGGTGTCAGCGTTTCCGGAAAGTTCGGCCATCCCACTGATCACAATCGGCGCGAGGTTTCCCTCACGCAGGTGCAAGTTGAGTTGCGGCAGCCAGTTTGTCTTGACGTGATTCCAATCCGCAAGACGCTGCTTCAGCGCTTCGCTCGATTCACGGTAAAGCGCAATCGCCTGGGAAGGCACAGGACGATCGCTGCTCTCGACGACGGCCAGGGCGGAAGTTAGCCCTGAGCTGACGGTCTCCAGTCCGACTGTTTTGTTCGCGGGATCTTCGCTGCCCGCCAGGATCTTGCGGATTTCAGATTCGAGTTGTGAGGCTGCGGATTTCAGCTGAGCGTGATGACTATCGAGCTTTGGTTCGAGCTCGGACAACTGTTTCTGCACCGACCTGATCTCTGCCAGAGTTTGCCGGCTGCTATTGGCTTCGGCAAAAATCTGTCGGCCCAGCTGGAGTTGTTGTTCGAGGTCGCGTGCAGTCGCGGGGGAACGCGGGTCCATCACGATCTTTAGCGGTTGAGTCAGAGTCTTTCCGTCGATGGTGACGCGCACTTGATAAGCGCCGGGAACCGCGCGTGGGCCACGAGGAGACCGATACTCATCTCCAGAGGGTTGTGCTGCAGGCTTGGGGCCAGGGTTGCCCCAGGCGAGGTTCCACACGAAACGATGCATGCCCGGAGTGGTCTCAAGAATTTCCGGCTTCGGAAACCAGCGCTCCGCGATAGGCCGGGGAGGATGCTGCACTCGCGGGTCGTCGGAGGAAAACGTTTGAACCAGCGTCTGGCCTAAGTCAAAAATCTCGAGCTTGATGTGAGCTGCAGTGGCGTCGAGGTAGTAGTCAACGACGGCGCCATTAGGTGGATTGTTCGCTATAGGTTCCTCCGGCGGCAGCGGAGTCGAGACAAAGTCATCGTTATCGACGCGAACCGCAGTGGCTGGTCGATAGAGATACGCGCCGCCCGCCTTCACGGCGTCGTGCGCCTGTCGCAATGGCGTGATGTTATCGAGAATCCAAAACGCACGACCGTGGGTGGCGACGAGCAGGTCGTCCCCGTG
The DNA here is from genome assembly GCA_013288805.1 of Acidobacteriota bacterium. GTDB lineage: Bacteria > Acidobacteriota > Terriglobia > Terriglobales > Acidobacteriaceae > JABDBE01. Next base: position 1,696 of record JABDBE010000176.1, on the reverse strand, counting down.
AATGTCCAGATCGTGGATCGAAACGGTAGGAAGATTTAACTGCAGCGATTGCCAGTGGTCACCGTCGTCGAATGAAGCGTAGGCGCCGAGTTCGGTTCCGGCAAAGAGCAACCCACGAGTCTGTGGATCTTCGCGGACAGCCCGCAAGAATGACGACGCGCCAATGCCATCAGCGATTAATTGCCAGCTCGCTCCATAATCGCGCGTGCGATAAAGATACGGTCTCTGGTCGTCGAGGCGATGGCGATCTACGGCCGCATAGGCTTCCGCCGGATCGAAATGCGAAGCTTCGATCAACGATATCTTGCTCCAGTCTCCGAGTCCCTTGGGAGTGATATCTTTCCAGGTCTTGCCGCCATCTCGCGTAATGTGGATGAGGCCTGTGTCGCTGCCAGCCCAGATCAAACTTCCGTTCAAGCTCGAAGGCGCAATCGTATAGACAACTCCGTAGCCTCGCTCCTTCGCGTTCTCAACCGTGGCCGGGCCTTCGGGTTTCTTATCGCCGGGATGCTGCGTCTCTCCTGTGAGATCAGGGCTGATAGTTTCCCAATGCAATCCGCCATCGAGAGTCTTCATCACATATTGTGTGCCCAGATAAAGTGTTTTCTTGTCGAACGGCGACATCAACAGCACGGGCGTCCAGGGATCGCGATACTTGCGCGCGTTAATGTCACTGCCAAAAGTCGAAACAGGCCACGGAGTAATATCCTGGCTGAATGAAGTGCGAATATCGAAACGAGTGACGTCTCCGTAGGTCCCGCTGGCGTACAGAACGTTCGGATCCTTCGGATCGGGCGCCATGTATCCGCTCTCGCTGCCGCTGGCGGGAAACCAGTCGCGAGGCGTGATCTGCCCGGCGTCGCCACGGCTGCGAACCGCTGCGCTGCCACTGTCCTGCTGCGTGCCGAAGACCGTGTAAGGAAACTGATCGTCCGTGATCACGTGATAGAACTGCCCGGTGGGCTGGTTGTACCAAGTGCTCCAGGTCTGGCCATAATCCAGACTGATGGTCGCGCCCTGATCGGTGCCGAGAATCATTCGCGAGGAATCTTTGGGATCGATCCAGATTTGGTGGTAATCGTCTCCGCCCGGTGCGCCCCGAACAATTGAAATGGTTTTGCCGCCGTCTTCGGAGCGATAGAGCGCAACGTTCGGCATGTAAATCACGTCCGTATTATTTGGATCGACCGTGATGTTTCCGAAATACCAGGCGCGGCTAGTGAGCCGGCGGTCTTCGTTCTGCAGCGTCCAGGTATTTCCCCCGTCGTCAGATCGATAGAGTCCAGGTTTCTTGGACGCGCTGATCAGCGCGAACACACGCTTTCCATTTGGCACAACAGCAACTGCGGTACGGCCCCAGTCTCCTTCGGGCAATCCATTTCCAGTAAGACGCGACCACGATTGACCGCTGTCTTGGGAGCGGAAGAGCCCGCTGCCTGGACCGTCGAGCGGCGCGTAAGTGCTCCATGGCGGACGGTGACTTCGCCACGTCGTGGCGAAAAGAAGCTTTGAGTCCTCTGTAGCAATGGCCAGATCCGAGACCCCAATGTCCGGACCTTGATCCAGAATTTTTGTCCAACTCGCCCCGCCATCGGCTGATTTGTAGACGCCGCGCTCGCTGTTCGGTGCGTAAGCATGTCCGAAAGCGGCGACGTAAACGACGTTGGCATTTTGCGGATCAACGACAATCTTGCTG
>JABDBE010000175.1 GCA_013288805.1 Acidobacteriota bacterium | reverse complement strand
GTTCCCTGCGAATGTAGGCGGCGGCGACCTGGCGCAGATGGGGATAGACAAGCGGCATTAGCTGTTCGAAGACGGAGTCCTCGCCGTCGCGCCACTTCGCCAGAAGCAGAGTGATATCTCCGGTTTCCGCTTGCAAACTTTCTCCGTTCTTTGGGCCTTGGGGGTTCTTGCCTCCGGGATTATCAATGGGCAGGTTTTCGAGTGCCCGAATCGGCAGGATCTCCAGGCCCTGAAATCACACCCCCAAGAATAGTTGATTCATTTCGTGCGGACTTTGCGCCTTCTCAATTGAACCGCAAAAGGATTCCGGTGATTCGTGAGGCCGGGACCGGAGTGGAAGAGCACTTCGAGCTAAGTATTCGCCGGTTGCCGACCAGGGATCACTCCTCCCGGGCAGCCAATCATTCAATCGTGGAGGAATCCACCCAACCGAGCTGCCGGAATCCAAAAGATCCGCGGCCAGCCAAAAGGGAGACGGCGATGCGGATTAAAAGATTCACTCAAGTTTTGGCTGGTCTGTTTCTGGGAATCGGAATGGCGACCTCGGCAACAGCGCAGAAATCAGGCCCCTCCGACGGCCCTGCGGAGTTCGAAGCGATTCCAGCGCGCGTAATGGATCGCGTGGTGGAGCAAGTGGACGATGCAAAGCGGGTGAGGTTGGCCGGCAATGTACATCCGATGGCCCGGACCGAATTCGACATGGGCCGGGTTGACTCCAACAAACTTCTCGAGCGTGTGGTGATGGTGCTGAAGCGCAGTCCGGAACAGGACGCGGCGCTGGCCGCGTTCAACGAGCGGCAGTATGACCCCAACTCGCCCGATTTCCATCACTGGCTGACTGCCGAGGAGTTCGGCCAACTCTACGGACCGTCCGACGCCGACATCGCCTCGGTTACCAATTGGCTCCAGAACCACGGGATGCAAATTGATGAGGTGGGTAAGGGGCGCGTCTATATTCAATTCACCGGAACGGTTGGAGACGTAGAACGAACATTTCAGCTGGAGATGCACAATTACCTGGCCGAAGGAAAAATGCACCTCGCCAATGACCGTGATCCGCAGATCCCCGCCGCGCTCTCGCCGGTGATCACGGGCATCGCTTCCCTGCACGATTTCTTCCCCACGCACTTTTCCCACCCCGGCAGCTTTGTGAAGCGCGATCTGAAGAAGGGGACGTACACCGTGTTGCCGCCTGACCCGCCCGTGACTGGCGCCGCGCTCGAGCAGACGCCTCACCTCCCCGGTGGCTTGCAACCGGCGGTGCCCGGTTCGAATACCGGAAGGACGACTCCGGGCGGAGTGCAACCGATGTTGGGCTGGGTGGACCCGACGACCGGTTACCAGCGCGAAGATCTCACCCCTTACGATCTAGCCGCCATCTATAACATTCTGCCGCTTTGGAACGCGGCCACGCCGATCAATGGAACAGGCGTGAAAGTGGCCATCGTAGCGCTCAGCGACGTTGTCGCCTCCGACCTCAATACCTATCGCAGTTCCTTTGGACTGCCGGCGACCACGCTGACGACTGTGCACAGCGGGACCGATCCAGGACTCACGACCAGCCAGTTAGAGAACACAGAAGACGTGGAGATGGTCTCGGCCACAGCTCCGGGCGCGTCAATTGTGCTGGTTTCGGACGTCAATACCGCCACGACCAATGGTCTCACCACCGGAATTCTCTACATCGTTAACAACGGTGTGGCGCCTATCCTGAGCATGAGCTACGGAACATGCGAACTCAAACTCGGTACCGCCGGCAACACTTTGTATAACCAGACATTCCAGCAAGCCGCGACGGCCGGTATCAGTTCGTTTGTAGCCGCCGGAGACTCGGGATCGGCGACCTGCACCCCGCAGAACGGAATCACGCCTCCCTATTCAGATCCCTTTGGCCTGGCGGTCAGCGGGATGGCTTCGAGCCCATACGTGACCGCTGTAGGTGGAACCGATCTGCAGTGGCCGTTTGTTGCAGCCACCCATCCGTACACCACCTACTGGAACTCTACCGCGGATGCGCATGGAGCGACCGCCAAGGGTTACATGCCCGAGATGTCGTGGAACACTACCTGCTCAAACCCGCTTCTCCTGAACGTGTACACCGCATATGCGAATGTCGAAGCGTTGTGCAATGCCGCGCTGAACTCGACCACAATCTCGACCTGGTCGCTGGTCGAGATGGCGTCGGGCGGCGGCGGAGTGAGCGCCTGCACCACCAATTCCAGCACTCCCACCAGCACCACATGGTTCCCAAACAGCTGTTCCGGCGGATACGCGAAACCGTCGTGGCAAACGGGTGTCGCCGGCATTCCAGCCGACGGCAAGCGCGATGTGCCTGATATCTCCCTGTTTGGATCCTACGGTTGGGGTCAGGGGGACAACACGGGGCTTCCCGGCAGCACTCTGCTGATCTGCGAGTCTTCAGCCACAACGCCCTGCAATTACAGCACTCCGGGCTCCATCGTTTACCAGGAGAACGGCGGCACCTCGGCCGCTTCGCCGATGGCGGCCGGGATTATGGCCCTTGTGGTTCAAAAAATGGGAGGCGCGAAGCAGGGCCTGGCCAATCCCGTCTTCTACAGCCTGGCGGCGAAGGAGAACTACGCGGCCTGCAACTCGAACACCGTGGCGGCCGGCAACACATGCGTCTTCTACGACACCACCACGGGCTCCAACGCAATGAACTGCACAACCGGGGACACCAACTGCGTTACTAGCACAACAGGCGACGCAATTGGCATTTTGAGCGGCTACAACGCGACGGCGGGGTACGACCTGACCACAGGCTTGGGCTCGATGAACGTGACCAACCTGGTCAATGCGTGGGCGGCAGCCGCAACGGCGCCCGCCGTTACTCTGACGCCGACAAGCTTGACCTTTGCGTCGACCACCGTGGGATCGACCACCGCGGCGCAGGTCGTGACGGTGAAGAACTCCGGAACTTCGGCTCTGACGCTGACGTCTGAAACGCTCACCGGCACGAACGCTACCTCTTTCCTCATCTCGGCAAACACTTGCACGACTTCATTGGTGGCGGCGGCAAGCTGCACGGTTTCGGTCGAATTCAAGCCGGCGGCAG
>JABDBE010000174.1:2647-3144 GCA_013288805.1 Acidobacteriota bacterium | reverse complement strand
TCGCAGCGACTAGGGCTGGCTTCAGGCTTAGTAAGTTTGGCCTTCGGCGTGGTGCTCGCATATCAGATTGGCGTCGCAAATGGATTGTTCACTGGGCATCCGCAATGGACGCCTCGATAACTCTCGTCCGAGTCAGGCGCGAAATCCATGGGAGATTAGAAATGGGAGCTTTACACATTGGCCGGATGGGGCACCGATAGTCATCTTTCAATCTGTTGGGTTTGCAGGTAGATGGACAGATGAGATGGCCGTAGCAGATGGAAAAGTAAGCCGATTAGCCCTAAGTGGCAGGTGGGCTCGATAACATCATGAAAGGTGGTGAGCGCGGAAGGAATCGAACCTTCAACCTACTGATTAAGAGTCAGTTGCTCTGCCAATTGAGCTACGCGCCCGTTCGTGGGTTCAGCTTCGCTCCTGGGAATTCCGCATCACTGTTGCGGTTATGGGCGATTGCTCCTATTGCAGCCGGGAAGCTGCTGTCCGGAATCACCGTATCG
>JABDBE010000174.1:916-2637 GCA_013288805.1 Acidobacteriota bacterium | reverse complement strand
CCGATGAAGAATATAACACAGCCGCTTGTCGTCGCACCAACCCTGGCCAACTTGCAGATGCTGGTATCTCTTGACCGGACCGGCAGTTTTCTTCAGCAAATCTCTTGTCGCATCGGGTTCAACCAGGAACTTCTCACACGATCATGATGCATCGCGTTGCTTTTGCATTGCCGCTGCTGATTCCGCTTTCGATGTAGACGCTCGCGCTGGTTTGCCCAGCGGAGCACTTGCGCCTCAAGTTTTTTTAGGAACGCTGCTGAAAGTCCGCAGCGAATGGAGCCACATCATCGGGGACGCTTCGATTGGGCCGGCGTGGCGGCGCAACCGGGGGACGCTGTTCTAATGTGCCGAGCAGCGGAGTATCCATGCGTCCGTTCGGTTCCAGCACGGAAAGAAAGCCGTGGCGAGCGCACATGGCATCGATACGTCTTTGTTGCCCTGGGCTGAGTACTTTAAGAGGCAAAGTGTCGAAGTTGCGAAAAATCCACAGCAAATAAAGCCGCTGCGCGAATGAAGGGTTCAGATACCGTGGTCCCAGAGGCGTGAGCACACGAAGCACCCCTTGTGACAGCTTTTCCATCCACATGACCGAATCACCTGATATTTGCAATCTTTAATGTTGCTGTCTTGGACCGAGCAATCCAAGGGCCAGCATTATTGCACCGAATGTCATGCAAATGGAAGGAGAATCCTAAGTTTTTTAAACAAATTTTCACAGGCCACCGCAGCAAACGACGATCATGGTTCCCTGACTTACACGGTAAGAGCGGCTGCGTCACTCACAAAAAGGTGGAGTCAGCCCGGAATCTCCGGCAAGGTATCCATACTACGGATCTTGGCGGCGACGCCAAAGTGGCCGTCTGTTCCGCCTGGTTCCACGCGAACCACCGTGGCTTGACACAACACCCAGCGCTTTTCGCCGTCAGTGAGTTGGGCAGGCAGCATGAGCACCATCTCCAGTTCGCTTCCCACGAGAATTTCAGAATCCGCGTACAGGAAGATCCCGCTCATGCTTAAGTCTCGGGTGATCCCGGTAGTCGGTTGGCCTGGCGAGGATCGGACGGAGACTCCGGTGCGCGCGGGTATGCGCTGGCGCGAGCGGCGGTCAGGCTTGAGATCGGACATGAAAGTCGAAGGGTATCACAGCGGCGCTGCCCTACCTCGAGTCGGACACAGCGACGAACGCACCTAGTCCGATCAGCGTTAGTCCCGTGGCGGTGCGCTGCCTCCGGCGCAGAACGGCCGAAGATCGCAGACGCGCGCCGATCGGAGCCGCCATGAAGGTCACGATGAGGTCGCAGGAAGTATTCAACGCCACAGCGATTGAACCCAAAAGCAGGAACTGCCAGAACACTCCGCCACTCGCCCGGTTCACAAATTGTGGAATGAAGGCGAGAAAGAAAATGGCTGTCTTGGGGTTCAGAACTTCTGTCGCAATGCCCTGCCAGAAGGGATTTCTTGGAATCTGTGGGATTTCGATTTCCACCTCTTGATTTTCGCGGGCACTCAGGATCATGCGAACACCGAGGTAGATCAAATATCCCGCACCCGCATACTTAACCGCGGCAAAAGCTGTGGCCGACGTAGCCAGCACAAGCGACAAGCCCGTCGCCGCAGCCATCACGTGCGTGAGCCCGCCCAGGAATGTTCCCAGACAGGACAGAACTCCCTCACGGCGACCGCCGGCAAGAGTGCGAGCAAGGACATACAACATTCCGGGG
>JABDBE010000174.1:0-906 GCA_013288805.1 Acidobacteriota bacterium | reverse complement strand
CAGCGAGAACCGGTGAGCATCGATCATGACAATTATTCTAAATCGAGAATCGAGCCGGTCGCGAGGAATCAGCGAAATCGCTTCGCAGCAATCGTGGTTTAGCATAAAAGCGTGCCTGCAAAGGATCACTCCCGGCGAATTGGTCTGGCCCGCACTCTTTCCAAACAGGGCTATTGTTCGCGGTCGGATGCGGTGGATCTCATCCGCGCCGGGCGCGTGACCCTGAACGGTGGAATCTGTCGCAATCCGGAAGCTCCGGTTCGCGCGGAACGCGATCGTATCCAAGTCGATCGCCAAGAACTGCCCGCTCCAGTGAAGGCCTACATCATGCTCAATAAACCTCGCGGCGTAGTAACGACGGCCTCCGACGAAAAGGGACGCGAAACCGTGTACGCCTATCTGGACGAAGGCTTACCGTGGGTTGCTCCCGTCGGCCGCTTGGATAAGGCGAGCGAAGGGCTGCTGCTACTAACCAACGATTCCGAATGGGCAGCCCGCGTGCTCGCCCCTGATATGCACATCGACAAAACTTACCACGTGCAGATTGGCGTGGTTGCAGACGCGGCACTGATCGAATCCATCATTAGAGGGGCCGGAGCTGATGATGGCAGTTTCCTGCGGGCAAAAAGTGCTCGAATTCTACGTGGAGGTGAAAAAAATACCTGGCTGGAAATTATCCTCGACGAAGGCAGGAATCGCCATATCCGGCGCATGTTTGCAGCGCTTGGAGTTGAGGTGCTGCGATTGCTTCGCGTTGCAATTGGACCCTTAGTGCTGGGCAAACTGCCGAAAGGCGCTTCGCGACCGTTTACAGATGAGGAGAAACTGGCTCTGGACCTAGCTTTGCGACAGTCGCCTGCTGCCGGGGCCATTCGTCGTCGGCAAGGCGGCAAAACCAACTTACGT
>JABDBE010000173.1:2063-3153 GCA_013288805.1 Acidobacteriota bacterium | reverse complement strand
GGAACGAAGCTACGAGATTGAGCGTCTGCTGGTCGCAGCTCGACAAATAGTCTTCGAGCTTGGGCTGGAGGACCGATGCCAGTGCCTTGCGCCGCTCGGCGATCGAAGCTTGCATGTTGTGAGTTTCGACGTAGCGCAGGACCGCGGTCTTAATCCCGCTATAAGAAAAATCAAAGCGTGGGCCATCATAAGTCCGTCCGGCTTTCTGATCATTGCGATCCCGGTGCTTCAGTTGCGATGGCGGAAACTTCACGGCATGAGGATCGCCATGAGTAGAAAGCTTGTCAACGATCGGACCACCCGGGTATCCGAGCCCGAGCAACTTGGCGACTTTGTCGAAAGCTTCCCCGGCAGCGTCATCTCGCGTGTGGCCAATGTTCTCGTAGGACCAACAATTGTCTCGCCGCCTTGCCAAATATAGATGGGTGTGACCGCCCGATACGACCAGCGCCAGCACGGGAAAGCGCAAATCGTGATTTCCCTGTCGTCGCTCCTCCAGCAGCACAGCGTGGATGTGACCTTCCAGGTGGTTCACCGCGATGAGTGGTTTTTCCAGAGCGAAGGCAAGAGCCTTTGCATAGCTGATGCCGACAAGCAATGCGCCCGCCAGCCCGGGACCTTGGGTCACCGCCACCGCATCGACCGACTGATAAGTCTGTCCAGCATCGGCCAACGCCTTGCGGACGACCGGGACGATCGCGCGTAAATGCTCCCGCGAGGCCAATTCGGGCACGACTCCACCATAAGGCTGGTGCGTGGCGATCTGCGAGAACACAACGTTGGAAGCGATCTGCTCACCCGAGCGCACCACGGCTGCGGCAGTCTCATCGCAGGAGCTTTCAATCCCGAGGATGTAGGCGTCGGGCATAAGCAATATATTATCTGCTGGAGCGCATCGCTGTTACCATGCTCAAAGACTTTGCCATTTCGATCGTCCGCACCCTGCGGGAGCGCGATCACAAAGCGTATCTCGTGGGAGGATGTGTACGCGATCTGCTGCTCGGCCGCGAGCCCGCCGACTACGATGTCAGTACGAGTGCTACGCCAAATGAAGTCGCCAACATCTTTTACGATTCCTACGCAGTTGGGG
>JABDBE010000173.1:124-1979 GCA_013288805.1 Acidobacteriota bacterium | reverse complement strand
TAATCCTAGTGCCAGTGCCAAAGGATTTAGTTCACAAAGATGAAAACGGCGTCGTTGAGGTCTCAACTTTCCGGGCTGATATTGGATACACGGACGGAAGGCATCCCGATCAAGTCCAGTTCTGTCTTGTTCCAAGGGAGGACGTTGGACGCCGCGATTTCACGATCAACGGCTTGTTGCTTGATCCGATCACGGACGAGGTTCTGGATTTTGTCAATGGCCGCAAGGATCTCGAGGCTGGCATCATTCGAACTATTGGTGATCCGGAGCGACGCTTCGCCGAGGATAAACTCCGCATGCTGCGCGCAGTCCGCTTTGCGGCGCGTTTTGGTTACGCCATAGAGCCTGCAACTTTTCAGGCGACTCAAAAGCTGGCATCGCAGATTAATCAGGTATCGCGTGAACGCGTGCGAGATGAGCTCAGCAAGATGCTGACCGAGGGCCGGGCGCGCCAGGCTTTCCTTCTTCTAGACGAGACTGGATTGCTGCGCGAAGTGTTGCCTGAGATCGTAGCCATGAAAGGAGTAGAGCAGCCGCCGCAGTTTCATCCTGAAGGCGATGTCTTCGTCCACACCCTGCTTTTGCTCGACAAGCTGCCGCATCCCTGTCCGGTGACACTGGCTTGGGGCGCGCTGCTGCACGATGTTGGTAAGCCCGCAACGTTTCGCATCGCGCCTGATCGCATCCGCTTTGATGGGCATGTCGATGTCGGAGTCAAGATCGCCGAAGACATCTGCCGCCGCCTGCGCTTTTCCAATGATGATACCGAACAGATTCTTGCTTTGGTCGACAATCACATGCGCTTCGCGCACGTGCAGCAGATGAAGGAGTCAACCTTCAAGAGATTCGTGCGCATGTCGCGCTTCGACGAACATCTCCAATTGCACCGTCTCGATTGCGAAGCCAGCCACGGCAATCTTGCTTCCTACAGCTTCACGCGCGAAAAGATCGCTTCCATGCCACGGGAAATCATGCAACCAGCTTTACTGATCAACGGCGACGACCTGATCGCACTCGGATACAAGCCGGGACCACAGTTTAAGAAGATTTTGTCGGCGGTCGAGGATGGACAACTCGAAGGTCGCCTACACAGCAAAGAAGAAGCGACTGCGTTTGTGGGGATCGAGTTTCCGAACAAAGAACTGAAGCTCTGAGCGTCCTACACGTAATTGCACCAAAAATGGTGCAAAAAACGCATTTAGCCGAAATCTTGTCAAGCCCCCTTCGAGGCTTAGATTTGTTCAAGTCTATGAAAACAATGCAAATATATAGTTGGAAAGTATGGCCGGTTTACCCTGTCCAAACTGCTATTCTAAAAGTAGGGCAAATCGAGACTGTACTGGGAATCGGACCGTCGTACAGGCACAAGCGCCCGCGCCACACAAATTCCACACCACATGCAAAATGAAAGTTACTGAGAAAGACGTCGCCTACGTCGCCGATCTGGCAAATCTGGAGTTGACGGAGGACGAACGCGCACGCATGCTGCGCGATCTGAATTCGATTCTCGAATACATCGATCGATTGAACCAACTGGATACAACGAATGTGCCGCCGATGGCGCAGGTATCGGACAGATACGGTGTCGACGAGTCAAAAACTGGCAGCGCGCGCTTTGCTTACGCCAGCCGCGAAGACATTCTCGAAGGTCTGAGAAAATCACTGCCGCACGAAGTTGCCCTGGAAAACGCGCCCGACACGGACGGAACTTTTTTCAAAGTGCCCAAAGTGATCGAGAGATAGGCCAACAGTTCGGGACGAGTTGTTTGCTCAATTCGGCAACGAAACGCTAAGCACTGCCATTCGTTTCTCTTATGGACTTGAATTCACTCACAATCGATGCCGCTCGCTTTGC
>JABDBE010000173.1:0-114 GCA_013288805.1 Acidobacteriota bacterium | reverse complement strand
GACCACCACGGCCACGTCGCTGGCCAAGGCGTTCTACTCCAAGATCGAGAAAGACGATCCGCAAATCGGCGCGTACCTCGTGTTCAGCAAAGACCGAGCTTTCGCCAAAGCGGC
>JABDBE010000172.1 GCA_013288805.1 Acidobacteriota bacterium | reverse complement strand
TTGAATCAACGTATCCCGCTGAGCGTTGCGCGCTGGCACAAGCACACAAATTTTTGCGGAGCCCCGGAGAACAAGGTCAAGGAGTACTTCGGCAAGAATCCGAAGTTCGGCATGTTCGGTTCGATCCACACCAAAGAGGCGTGCGACGCCGAAGGAGGAACCTTCCTACCGGTGGTGTTTACGTGGATGATTCACGTCTTTCCGTACGAGGATGACTTTAAAAATATCTTTTCGATGAACGACGATGTTCCTCACTTCAAGTAGGCTGGGCGCTGGACTCTGCCAGTTATTTCCGGTTAGGCGGTCAACCAATCGCAATCGAGAACTCACAGTCTGTCCCAGCCAACTTTCGGAGCAGTCGGCTGTGATTCCTCTTGCCAAATCATTCGCAAATCGAATCCAATTTCAACGGCGCTCCAGCCGGATATCCCACAAGAAGTATCATGGAATGCCGCCTGTTCAACTACGAGAACAATGAGATGACAATCGCTTCTGACCTCTTGCTGCAACATATCCGGACGCTGGTTGACGACAATGCGCGATGGCAAACGCTGATCGCCGATGACATTTTGTGGGAACTCGCTTATGCTCCTTCGCTTGGCCATCCGGCGCAACTGGCGGGCGGAAGGAAGCGGTCCGTCACGCAACCTGGTTCGTCGGTGCTGTGGAGAACTTCCGCTTCTTCGACCTCAATATATATGCCCTAGCCGATGTGCAAGGCGCAGTTGCCGAGGTCAAGGGGGAGGGGCTCATTAAGTCTACTGGCCGCATGTATCGCCAGGATTATGTGGTCTTCCTGCGAGCTGGGGACGGCAAGATCGCGTTCCTGAGGGAATATTTTGATCCGGTGCGTGCTGCCAAGGCACTGGACACACCGATTCTCGGCCTCGAATCCTGATGAGTCTGAATTGTTTTTGAGGAATCGGCACCTGTGAACCCATTGACACTCAGTTGGCTTCCGGATCGTGGGCAAAACAAGTAATTGCTAATTCGATAACAGGTTCCTCTGCCTGTTGTTAAAGTAGTAGTTTCTCCGAAGACGGTGATTCGACCGGAAGTCGGACGAACACAGCCACCTCTGAAAGCGTTTGCAGCCCCGCGGCGCGGCCATTTACGATGCGGCCCTATGAAGAACCTCGCGCTTTTTGTGTCTCTGTTTCTCCTTGCCGCTGCGCCTAGCATTCTTGCCCAAGCAGACGCATCGAACGATCCTCTGGCCCCCACCCGCGACACCAAGTCCGCCGTCGAGATCGATCGGGAGTGGCAGCAGTCTGTGGCGAAGTACGACGCGGAGCGCAACCGGCTGGTGGCGGAGGCGGAGAAGCAGGCGAACGATGGTCCCTATCGGCCCGACTGGGGCAGCCTGATGAAGTACGAGCAGCCACAGTGGTACAAGGACGCCAAGTTCGGCATTTTTATCCACTGGGGGGTGTATTCGGTGCCCTCGGCGGAGAATGAGTGGTATCCGCGCAACATGTACCGGCCTGACGAGGGCGCTTACAAAAATTTCCGCGAGCACTTTGCGAAGGGAGACGAGTCGAAGGGGTACAAGGACCTGATCCCGCTGTTCCGCGCCGAGAACTTCGACGCGGCGGCGTGGGCAAAGGTGTTCAAAGGGTCGGGCGCGCAATACGTGGTTCCGGTGGCCGAGCATCACGATGGATTCTCGATGTACGACTCTGGCCTGTCGGACTGGACGGTGGTCAAGATGGGCCCCAAACGCGACACGCTTGGCGAACTGGCCAAGGCGGTGCGGGCCGAGGGGCTGCACTTTGGACTGAGTTCGCATCGCGCCGAACACAACTTTTTCTATGATGGCGGGCGAGCGATTCGTTCGGACGTGAACGATCCGAAGTACGCGGGGCTGTATGGGCCGGCTCACCAGTGGTTCGAGGCCGGAGGCGACGACCACGGCCTGATCAATGACTGGACGTGGGTGAGCGAAGCCTGGACCCGTGACTGGCTGGCGCGCGATACCGAACTTGTCGAAAAGTACAAGCCGGAGATTGTCTACTTCGACTGGTGGATCGGGCAGCCGAATTTCCGCCGTACGGTCGCCGAGTTCGCCTCGTTCTACTACAACTACGCGGCAGCGCACGGTTACACGGGGGTCATCAACTTCAAAGACTACTCGCTGAACTGGAAGGCGGCGGTGCGCGACTTCGAGCGCGGCCAGCAGGACCACATCATTGCCGATCACTGGCAGACCGATACGTCAATCAGCGACAAGAGCTGGGGCTACATCGAGCACGACACGTTCAAGTCGCCGGAGTTCCTGGTTCATCAACTGGTCGACATCGTGAGCAAGAACGGCAACCTGCTGCTGAACTTCGGTCCCAAGTCGGACGGCACCATTCCCGATGAAGTCCGCACGACACTGCTCGAAATGGGCGCGTGGCTCAAGGTAAATGGCGAAGCCATCTATGGCACCACGCCGTGGAAAACCTTTGGGGAGGGACCGACCAAGGTGGTGGGCGGCGCGTTCCACGACACCGACACCAAGCCTTATACCGCCGAAGACTTCCGGTTCACGGCCAAGGGTTCGACCGTGTTTGCCATCGGGATGGCCTGCCCTGCCGACGGCAAGGGCGCCATTCACGCGCTCGGCAAATCTCATGAGGGCGCATCGCTTCCCGTAGCGTCTATCGAGTTGCTGGGTTCTACTCAGAAAGTGGAGTGGAGGCAGACTGGCGACGCCCTCGAAGTGACCCTGCCCGCCGGCGCGACCTGCAAATACGGTTATGCGCTGAAGCTCACAGGGAAGTAGCTTCGCAGCAGCAAACCTGCGGCGGTTGTACGACCCCGATCTTCGCATGCCCTCGCTTTGATACACTCCGAAGGCGGAGGCTCTCTCTTTGTTGACCGAGACCCATCGCACGCCGTCGCCCTTGACCCATCTCTCCGAAGAAGAAGATCTCTTTTACTCCACGGTGCGGAAGTTCGCTGAAAACACGATCGCGCCGCTGGTGCGCACCATGGACGAGGAGCAGCAGGTTGCCCCTGGGCTGGTGGAGAAAATTTTTGCGCTCGGACTGATGGGAATCGAGATCCCCGAAGAATTCGGCGGCGCGGGAGGAAGCTTCTTCGACGCCACCCTGGCCATTGAAGCCATCTCCACCGTCGATCCGGCGGTGGCCGTGCTGGTCGATGTGCACAACACCCTGGTGATCAACGCCCTGCGCCGCTGGGCGACCGAGGCACAGCAGCGTACGTGGCTTCCCCGCCTGGCATCCAACACCGTTGGA
>JABDBE010000171.1:2909-3274 GCA_013288805.1 Acidobacteriota bacterium | reverse complement strand
CGCCGAAGAGCCCGAGGTTAGGATGGGCTAGTCGCCGGTCGATGAGTGTAACAGGGATGTTACGCCGAGGATCCCCCGCAATCCTACTTCGTCGGGGGGTGTGAGCATCAACCAGTCTTTCCTTTTCTGACTGTCAGTTCTACTAGTATCCAACGCATCGGAGCGCGCCTAGTGTGCGGATAGCTAGTTCTTTCTCGTCCACTCATTAACTGAGGACACAGGTTCGCTGTCCTCTTCGCCGTGATTCAAGAAAGATCTAAAGAGAGGAAGGATCATGAGTAATCCCAAGCGAAAGATCATCGATTTCCGCAACCGGCCGCCGCTCAAGCCTTACAAGGGCTTGTTCGACCTCAAGAATAACGTAC
>JABDBE010000171.1:0-2899 GCA_013288805.1 Acidobacteriota bacterium | reverse complement strand
TCAGCAAGAATTGCGGGGCAAACACGAGTTCGCCCACCATAGAAATGGGGGTAGACAAGCCCGGAGGAATGGAGCAGTGGTGGAAAGAAATCGACGAAGCCGGAATCGATGCCGTGGTGGTGAATGGCCGTTATGTCGGCGGGATGCCTGACTTCTGCATGGACAACGACACGCTGGCTGGGCTGCAGAACAAATACCAGGGTAGATTTTTCGGACTATCTCAAGTGAACCTTGATCAGGATCCGGATGAGACGGCTCAGGAGGTTGAGAGGGCGATCAAGAAGCTGGGCATGGCCGGTGCCAACCTTGAGCCGGGTTATCAGACGGTCGGGCTGGGAAAGATGGGAACGTTCACGGACAACCCGTCCTTTTGGCCGATCCTGGAGGTGCTCAACGATACTGGTGCATTCCTGCTGATCCAGACTGGACTCTTCGCCGGCTCGGACATCTCGTTCAACAATCCTCAAGCCCTTGACCGGCTGTTGTTCTCATTCCCGAAGGTGCAGGTAGTGCTGGCGCACGGGGGTTATCCCTACGTTCAGGAAGTGCTGGGCCTTTGTGCCAAGTGGCCCCAGCTCCACCTCTCGGCCGACGTCTATATGTTCTGGCCGAACGGTTTTCTCTATGCCATGAACCTGGAGCGGTTCCCTGATCAGCTCGTCTTCGGCAGCGCCTTCCCGTTCGCCAATATGAAGGTGATGGTTGAGGACACCTTGAAGCTCCAAGAGCAATTCCAGGTCAGCGACGAGACGATGGAGAAGTACCTCTACTCCAACGCAGCCCGGTTGCTCAAAACCAAGAAAGTGGGAGCGGAGAAGTTACCCGCTCGCAGCGCGGCGTAAATCCGTTTCGGCTACGACCGATCAAACACTTAGAAGAAAAGGAGATCAAGATGGCGACAGCAGAAGTGGTTACGCCCATAGCGGCAGGACTCAGAGGCAAGTTGACCAAGCAGAACTTCGGGGCTTCCATGCCTTCCTACGCGCCGACCTATCCCGAATTCGGCCCGAAAGGTTGGGACTGGCTCGACATAGACGTGGTCCTGATCGACTACATGACGAATGCGGAGGCAGCGGCCGAGTGGCTACCGGCTCAGTGCGAACTCATCAGCATCCCGATGGCGCCGGGCCAGACGGCGGTGAAAATGGTCTTCGCAGACTATCGCGCAGGCACGCTTCCGGCGTACAAGGAAGCCATTCAGACGATTCCGTGCCTATACAAGGGAGAGATCTACCTCTATGTGGCACAGATCTGGGTGGACAATGACTCGGCCATGACCTCCGGCCGTGAAGCCGGGGGCTACCCAAAGAAACTTGCCGACATCGGGCTCGAATGGCACGGTGAAATGGGAACCGGTTACCTCGAGCGCTCTCATCAGCGCCCACTAGGAAGCGGAAACCGAGTCGCTTCCTACACGTTCCGGAAAACGGGCAAGATGGTCTCGACGCCGCTACCGGCAAACCGGAAGCCGACTTTCCCATTCCCCTACAACTTGACGCTTCCGCTGCCCGAGCCCACCGGCAAGCCGCAGGGCTTACCGTACAAGACGATCTGCACACGCTTCATACCATACACGCCTGGTTTTAAGAACAAGTGGGCGTTAGCGCAGCTAACTGGTATGACTTGGTCGCTAGAGAAAGGCGAACTCTGGGCCGGTGACGCAACCCTTGAGTTCCGCTCGTCGGACGATGATCCGTTGTACAGGCTGCCAGTGAACCAGATTCTGGATGCGATGGTCTTCTACGGCGACATGAATGCGAAGATGGATTTTATCGAGGATCTGTGAGTGGGTCCATTAGTCTCGCGGCGGCTCTCTTGAAATCAGGGGAGCCGCTGTTCCCCATGTGACCGTAGCGTAATCGACACCACCGGATGACAAAGGAGCAAACGTGGAGTCAGGTTTAGCTCATCAGTCGGAAGACAGAGTTAGTCGCGTAGTCGAGCGATCAGACGTCAGTTTCCAGAGCGGTGGCATTACGTGCCGCGCCTGGTTGTACAGGCCGGCAGCGATGAGGACGGATACCAGCGACAACGCGCCCTGCGTCGTGATGGCCCATGGTTTCGCTGGCACGCGCGATGCGCGCCTGCCAGCATATGCGGAGCGCTTCGTTGTCGCGGACTTTGCTGTATTGCTGTTTGACTATCGGCATTTCGGCGCCAGCGATGGAGAGCCGCGCCAACTGATCTCCGTGCGCCGCCAACTTGAGGACTACGCGAGCGCCATCGCGTTTGCACGGTCGCTTCCTGAGATCGACGGAGGGCGGATTGCGCTGTGGGGTACATCGTTTTCGGGAGGTCACGTGCTGACCACTGCTGCCCGGGATTCACGCATCGCGGCGATCGTGGCGCAATGCCCGATGATGGATGGACGCGCCTCCGTCCTCCAGATTTGGAGATATGCAGGCCTCCGTCAGATCCTGAGGCTCACCGCCCACGGGACATTTGACCTGTTGATGGCCCTGTTCGGCGCCACTCACTGGATAAAGGCAGCCGGGCCTACGGGTAGTCTCGCAGTGATCACATCGAACGGCGCCGTTGAAGGCTTCCGCACGATCGCGCCCAAGGACTTTCGCTGGGAGGTCGCGGCCCGCATCGCAGTCCTCGCAGGTTTCTATCGGCCAGTGCGCGGTGCCCAGCAGGTGCGATGCCCGGCGCTGATTCAAATCTGTGAGAATGATTCAGTCGTGCCTCCCGAAGCGGCGGAGGCGGTCGCGCGCAGCATGGGGGACCGTTCCGAGGTGTGCCGTTACCCGCTCGAGCATTTCGACCCGTACATCGGCGAGAATTTCGAACGTAGCGTGACCGACGAGATCGATTTCCTGTGCTGCCACCTCAAAAGGAGGAACCATGATTAAACTGTGCGATTCGCCGTGGGGCGGGGCTTCGTCACGGCACGCGA
>JABDBE010000170.1 GCA_013288805.1 Acidobacteriota bacterium | reverse complement strand
ACCTCCCCCATCCCGCCGGCCCCGAGTCGCTGAAGAATCTCATAATTGCCCAAGCGCGTGCCCGGCGACAGGGTGAATGACGACGAACCTGAAGTGGGAGGTGGATTCATGAAACTTGCGTAGCTTTTCTCGGCATGCCGATGCGGACTCTTACCTGCCGCGCATTTACAGGTAAATAGTTCAGGCTGCGACAAAGCCACGGCAGCGCCCCTGGTGGGCTTATAATATCCCAGAATTCGGAGAGGATTAATGGATATTCGATCCTTGCAGCGTCCCCTGAAAGATATGTACCGGCAAGACCCGGGTAGTTCGCAAATCACGCTGACCGCGCGCGGCACTCAGGCTGACGCACCGATCGCCTGTTCTGTGGACTTGGGGCGCGCAATCTACGCAGCGCAAGCGCACAAGGGAGTTGGTGGCGCCGGAACCGGAGCCTGCTCAGGAGACCTGCTGTTAGGCGCGCTAGCCGCCTGCGCCCAGATTACCTGCCAGATGGTCGCCAGCGCCATGGGAATACCCACAGAGACAATCGATGTCACGGTCGAGGGGGACCTAGATCTGCAAGGAACGCTGGGAATATCCAAAGAAGCCCCAGTCGGATTTCAGAGCATCCGCGTCATTTTCGACATTCGTGCGCCGCAGGCAACGCCAGAGCAGTTAAAGGCGTTGCAGGCCAAAACCGAACAATATTGCGTGGTGATGCAAACCCTTCAGCATCCGCCCCAGATTGAGAACAAATGGAGGTAATAGAAAGCCGATCAAGATTTGATCTCAGTTTTCTCTTTCAGCGCGGCTTGATGTTCTGATTTACACGGAATAAATTTTCCGGATCGTAGCGCTTCTTGATCTTCGCCAAACGATCGTAATTCTTGCCGTACGTGGCCCGGATGCGATCCTCGCCCTCTTCCATCATGAAGTTCACATACGCCCCGCCGGCGGAGTAGGGATGAAGCGCGCTCCAATATTCCTTCGCCCAGGTGGAGATTTTTTCCTTGTTCGCCGGGTCCGGGTCAACCCCGACAATCACAGAACTCCACGTTGCGTCGCGGTAACCCCAGGGCGTGGCACTTTTCTTGACGCGGCCGGCGGCGCCGTTGATCGGGTACAGGTGCATGGTCGACTGCATCGACGGCATCTTCGCGGCGTATTTCACATGCATTGCGATGGCTTCGTCCGGTAGCGAACGCACGAAATCGGCCTTCCAGTACCATTGGTGGCCCGGTGGATAGAGACCGTCGTGCATACTTTGGAGTGCGGGATGCGGAATTGGTCCGACCATATCGAGCGCGGGAGCCTTGAGGCTCCGGATCGGTTTGAATACCTTCTCCCTCTTCTTGATTGGTCCGGTGTAGCACCACACGATGCCGCACATCTTCTGGTTGTGCAGGTGCTCGGGGAACGGAGCCGTGGGCGGCACGGTGAGAAAGGCAAAGAAGCCATAGAGGTCATCGGGCGCTTTCGCGATGAAATCGCGGTACCAGCGCATAATCTCGGTCGCCTCTGCCATCGGCCACAGCATCGGACCGCCGTAAACCGTGTGCACGCGTTGCGCTTTAAACAGAAAGGATGTCACCACGCCGAAGTTGCCACCACCACCACGTACCGCCCAGAACAGATCAGGATTCTCCTTAGCGCTCGCGGTAACGAACCGGCCGTCGGACAAAACCGTTTCGACGGCCAGCAGATTGTCGATGGTCAGGCCATACCGCCGCGTCAAGTAACCGATGCCACCACCCAAAGTCAGTCCGGCCACCCCGGTGGTCGAGACGATGCCCGAAGGAACCGCGAGACCGAACGCATGCGTCGCGTGGTCTACATCGCGCCAGAGCGCTCCGCCCCCGACCTGTACGGTTCTCTTCTTCGGGTCGACGCGCACATAGTTCATTGGTGAAAGATCAATCACCAGGCCGTCGTCGCATACTCCCAACCCGCCCGCGTTGTGCCCGCCGCCGCGGATGGATAACAGCATTTTCTGCTCGCGGGCGAACTTCACCGCCGTCATGACGTCGGCTACGTCGGCGCAGCGCGCAATCAGTCGTGGCCGCCGGTCGATCATCGCGTTGTACACCCTGCGAGCCGTGTCGTAGCTTAGATCGCCTGGCTCGATCAGTCCTCCGCGCAAGCGGGCTCTAAAATCGGCAATCGTGGCTTCGTTCGTCATAGTTATCGTCAACCTCCGGAAATTCAACGTGTTCTGCCCCTGCAAATCGCTGCATCAGGTCGCTCAGCCTCGTAAGTTTAGCCAGAATTTTCGATTGGAGCCTAGCTCGCACATAGTACCCCTCTCTCTTCCGCAAAGACAACGAATCGACTGCACGAGTAGTTTCCTGCGAGATCGGACCCAATGCCTGATTAATGTGCAAACCGTAGGTATTCTGGCGCTCTTTAAATCGACATCGGGTGGTGACTTTTGGTCCAAAAGTATTTTTGACGAAGATGTAGAGAATGGCGGGACGGCTCCGACTACACGATGAAAGCGCAGATCGCAGGCGCTATAAATAAAGGGAAGGAAGGAGCAAAAAGTATGAAATACATTTTGCTGATGTCGGGCACGAGGGCAGGCGTCGAGGCGTATCACGCCTGGCCAAAACAGGATATTGAGGCGCATATGGCGGTTCTGCATCGCATCAACCGGGATCTCACCGAGTCCGGAGAATTTGTCGCGACACAGGGCTTAGCTGAGCCGAAGGAAGCCAAGGTCGTGCGCGGCGAGAAGAACGGCCTCCCAGTCACCGACGGTATTTTCCCCGAATCGAAGGAATTTCTGTTGGGCTACTGGATCGTCGACGTTCCGACAGCCGACCGCGCTTATGCCATTGCGGGACGGATTTCCGCTGCATCCGTGAACATGCCGATTGAAGTGCGGCAGTTCGCAACCCGTGAATCCAAGTCCTGATAAACAAACGTAATGACGATGGCGCGAAGACAGTGCCAACGAACTCAACAGGAGAAGAAATGAAATACATTTTAATGATGAACACGATGAAGGCCGGCCACGGCGTGCCCAGCTGGCCCAAGAAAGACCTGCAGGCGCACATCGCCTTTATGATGGGTTTCAACAAAGAGTTGCACGAACGTGGCGAGCTGGTGTCGGCGGAAGGGCTGTCGTTTCCCGACCAAGCGAAGCTGGTGCAAGCGGGCAAGGATGGCCGGCCGATCACAGACGGCGTTTTTCCGGAATCCAAAGAATTTCTCGCTGGATTCTGGATCATCGATGTCGACAGCCCACAACGAGCATATGAGATCGCCGCCAAGGCGTCCGCCGCGCCAGGCCCCGGTGGTCTGCCGTTGAATATGCCGATTG
>JABDBE010000169.1 GCA_013288805.1 Acidobacteriota bacterium | reverse complement strand
GGAGCGGAGTGCGGCGGATTTCGCGGTTTGATTCGGCGGAGATTCCGGTGCAGATTGCTGGGGAGGTTCCGGATTTCGATGAATTGGCTTGGGTCGAAAAGCGCGAGCGGAAGCATGTTTCGCGAGTGCTGCCCCTGGCTTTGGCGGCGGCTACCGAGGCTTTGGACTCAGCCGGGCTCGATCACGCTTCCCTGCCCCTTGAGGAGAGGCAGCGCTTTGGGGTGATCATTGGTTCGGGTGGGGGTTCGCAGGAATTTACCGAGGAACAATATCGTTTGTTCTTCCATCAGCAGTACAAGCAGATGAGTTTGTTTTGCGTTCCTACAGGAGTCATGGGCTCGCTTTCGAGCGAACTGAATGTGCGTTTTGGATTGCGCGGGGCAAGTCATGTGATCACGACTGGCTGCACATCGTCGACGGACGCGTTCGGGTATTCGATGCGGCAGATTCAATCGGGGCGGCTGGACATGGTGTTGAGCGGAGGTGCCGATGCTCCCATCGCGCTGGGCATTATTAAAGGCTTCATCCTGATGAAGATTTTGACCGACTCGTGGAATCATGCGCCGGAGCGGGGATCGCGTCCGTTCTCGGTGGATCGCGACGGATTTGTGCTGGCTGAAGGCGCGTGGATGTTTGTGCTCGAGGAGTACGAACACGCGCGGGCGCGCGGGGCGAAGATGCTGGCGGAAGTCTGCGGGTATGGGTCGACGTGCGAAGCGTTTCATCGTGTGCGATTGCAGGAGTGCGGCGAAGAGCCGGCGCGCGCGATCGGCCTGGCGATGAAAGAGGCTGGCATCGCGCCTCAGGATGTGGACTACGTGAACCTTCATGGAACTTCGACGCAGCTGAATGATCGCATCGAAACCCGGGCTTTAAAGTTGGTGCTGGGCGAACGGGCGCGGGAGGTTCCGATGTCGGCGTTGAAGTCGCAGATTGGGCATCCGCAAGGGGCGTGCGGGGCCGCGGGAGTGGCGGCGGCGATTGTGGCGATGCAGAGCGGGCAGATTCCGCCGACGATCAATTTGGAGACGCCTGATCCGGAGTGCGATTTGGATTATGTGCCGGAAGTTGGACGGAAGAGATCAGTGGAACATGCGGTTTGTAATTGCATTGCTTTTGGGTCGAAGAACTCGGCTTTGGTGTTGCGGAATTGTGCTTAGGCAATTCCGGCTTTGTCACCGCCTCACGCGGAACACTGTCCCGCAACCGCCTTGACAAGGACCATCTCCGCCGTGGTTCGCCGTTCCGAAAAGGGCGCCAGATTCGCGAAGAATCAAACTGCCAGTCGGGTTCCCACTATCTGTTCCCCCCGCGAAACCGTAGAGCGTTGTAAAAACCCAGGAATTGTCTTTGGAGGGCTGCAACCGAAATACGGTACCCTGAACCTTGGTCGTGGCAACTGTGGCTGTCCCGTAGAGGTTTCCTGATGGGTCAATTACCACGCCGCCGTCAGGTGCCCATCCGTCAACACCGCCTTGGAAGCTGTACGGAATAGTCTCCGCCCACCTTTTGGTTCCTTTGACGATTCCAAGTTGAAAGATGGTGCCGCTCTCCGCGCTGCCGCCTCCGCGTGTCGTACCAAATACACGTGCGCTCGCATCGAAGATCAGGTTCCCATTCGGGCCTTGCCCGTCGCCAAAACCCCCTCTAAATCGGTGAAGTACCTTTTCACCCCACGACGTGCCAGTCGTCGCAGGCGGGTCGAGTTCGAAGGCCGTACCGCAACCAACGGACGCGTCGTACTTGCAGTTCTGATTTCCGCCGGCAGCCGTCGTCCCGTAGATCGCGCCTTTGCTATTAAGGAGCAAGCCGCCATTGGGATTCGCGCCGTCAGTGCCGCTCTTGAAGCTATACAGCACTTTCTCCGTCCACTTACCGCCTTTGGTCTTAGGTGGGCTTAGCTTGAAGATCGTACCGCAGTACTGGTACAGCGGAGAGTTGCAACTCCCATAGCCTCCGCCGTACTGCGTCGCCCCATATAGGTTGCCAGCACTGTCGAATGTTAGATCCCCATTCGGAAGATATCCGTCTTTACCTCCCTTGAAGCTGTAGACCACGCTCTCTGTCCAGGCATTGCCCTCCGTCTTCGGAGGCGTCATCTTGTACACCGTGCCACACCCGACGAGGCCACCCAAAAGCATACAGCTCCCGTCCCCGCCATATGCCGTCGTGCCATACAAGTTGCCGGACGCGTCGAAGATCACTCCCCCAGCCGGAGTTTCGCCGTCGTTCGAGTTCTTTCCTTTGAATATGTAGAGTTCGTTCTCGCTCCAAGGACCTCCCTTCTGCGCCGGCGGCTGTAACTGGTACACAGTGCCGCACTGACCGATGCCTGGGCAGGTATCCGCGCCTCCCCACGAGGTCGCGCCATATAGGTTCCCGGCCTTGTCGAATGCGAGAGCGCCAATCGGATAGAGCCCGTCCGGGGTTCCTTGGAAGCTGTAGAGAACTTTCTCTTTCCATTCGGCTGACGCGGCACAACACAGTGCTGCGATGACGATGAGCATCGTTGGCAGAGTCATTCTCAAGGTGATGTTTTTGAGAGTCATGACAAAGGGCCGTCTGATATTGCTGCCTCCGGCTTGGGGAAAGCGCGAATTGTTGGCGATGTTACACCCGAGCGTGATCAGTGTCCACAGGGTCGCGGGTCCCCAGACCGGAATAGGGCAAGCCAGCGACCCGCCCCTTGCAAAGCCCGCAAGGAGCGGGGCACCCGAACCTCATTTGTCCGACTCTAAGCGAGCAGACGGCGGACGGTGTTTTCTACTGTGGGCCATGCGCTTGAGCGGGGATCGATCAGATCGAAATGGCCGGCGGTTGAGATTTCGGTGTAGTGGACATCTTCTCCGCGGGTTTTCTTTAGCTCGGCGTACTGGCGGCTGAAATAGGAGGGGACGGTGTCGTCTCCCGCTCCGTGTATGAGCCATTGCGCGGTGGCGTGATCGATGGCTAGCTGCATGGGATCGGCTTCGCGGTAGTGCTCTGTCACTTCGCTGGGTTTGCCTCCAAGAAAAGCCACAACCGCGTCGTTGCTGAGATGCTGTTCCCACGCCTTCTGCAAATCCAATACCCCAGCCAGTGAGACCACCCGTTTGAGCGACGATTCGTGGGCGGCGAGGCAGAGGGCGAGTTGTCCGCCGGCGGAGTGGCCCATCACGAGAATTTTTGTGGAGTCGACGTCGTAGCGCTTGGCAATTTGCGGCAGGTAGCGACAGGCGTTGCGAATGTCTTCGAAAGTGCCGGGCCAGCCTCCGCCGGGGTTTCCGACGCGGCGATATTCGATGTTCCAGGTGGCGATGCCTTTGGCGGTCAATGCG
>JABDBE010000168.1 GCA_013288805.1 Acidobacteriota bacterium | reverse complement strand
TGTTGTGGCACATCCGGCGAACACATCCGCTTGACCGTGGGGTAATGCCAGGATCATTTCCGGCAATCCTCCACGCAGTTCCTCAACCTTGTTGGAAGGTAAGGAGGTTTTGCGGCAGAGCCACTCTCCGCGTGTCTTGTCGAAATCAATGGAGACGCGATAGTCAACTGTTTCGAACTTGAACACCGGCAACGGCTTGAGAGCTGGCCACCTGCCGGCCAGGAGAAGTTTCATCTCGGCTTGTTGCCCTAGAGACGAGAGTCCAGCAGCGGTGGGCCTGGGTCGTTCGTGTTCATTCAATTTCATGTTTCGGCCCGAAAAGTGCGACCCGCCGCACGATTTTGCCGCCGTGGGGCCGGCAAACTATGGATGCGGGCGTCGCGACGAGCGTGGCAGGAATCCCTTCTAACCAACTTCCCTGGTACGCCGCCGTAACTTTCCCGAGTGGTGTCAAGCCTCAACCCTGCCCCGCGGGATTAGTTGCAAGCCTCCTTTCGAAAAGACGCGGTTCGGGCGATTTTCTGAGCCAGATAGAAGAGCAGCTTGCGACCCCGTTTTAGAATTCTGGCGAACAAAAGGCGCAAAGCGCTCAATTAGCGCTGGTCTGATAAGTCCCGGTATGCAGGCTTAGCGGCCATCCTCGTACTAGTAGCCATATCTCCGGTAACCGCGTTAATCAGGCATCGGAACCAAAAGCGGGGTTACAATCACGCCACCGCTTCGGCGCGCCCGGTAGGTCCCATCATCAAGATTGGAGAGCACATGGAGCGTCTTGCTGTTTGTCCAGGAGTGATCAGCCTCTTATTTCTAATTTCGTCTCCATTTGCATCTGCGGGCGACCAGCCCGGTTTTTCAATCAAGGTGTTCACCTCTCCCGACGATCAGTTTTGGGTTAACTCCGTCATTATTGAGGGAGCAGATGAAGTGATGTTGGTCGATGGGCAGTTAACAAAAACCAATGCTGAAAAAGTACTGCAGGAAATCAAAGAAACCAAAAAGCCGCTGTCAATTATCTACATTACCCATGAGCACGCCGATCACTTTCTCGGTCTGGAGGTTTTTAGGGAAGCATATCCCCGGGTGAGAATTATTGCGGATTCTGCGGTAGTAGATCGAATCAACCGAGTCTATCAAGAGAAGATAGATAAATGGAAAAAGATCCTGGGCTCAGGTGCAACCTCTCACGTTGTTGGTATCGAAAAATTCGACGGCAACTTTATTGAATTTGAGGGCTCAAAGATAGAGGTCCTTAGAAACATCCAAGGCGATACCGATGAAAACACGATGCTTTGGATTCCTGGACAGAGGATTCTCATTGCTGGCGACGTCGTGTTCAATAACATGCACGTCTACACCGCAGAATCGGACGGTAAGGCTCGGGGGAAATGGTTGAACTCAATACAGAAAATCAGAGAACGAAAACCTTCGGTTGTTATCCCCGGACATAGCAAGGTTGGAGCTCCCCTTGACGCGAGTACCGCCATAGATTTTACGGAAAACTATTTATTCGCCTTTGAAGAAGAACTCAAAAAAGCTCAAGATCCGGATAGCCTGATTAATGCCATGAAGGAAAGATTCCCATCCGCCGACTTGCTGTTGGCAATCGAACGGGGCGCGAAGGCTAATGTTAAACCCTAACAAACAAACCGACAATTTGGCAGACCGAGCCTCTGTCGCGGGATACGAAGGGACAAATCAATCACCACGGGATGGATGCCACAGATCCAAGGTGCCTGAGCCCATCTTTTGCCATGATTCACAACAAGATTCTACCCCTGATTTTCCGAAGTCTCGAATCACCTGCGGGCACAAACCTAGTCCCACTCCTGGTTAGTTGGCTTACCGGTCAAGTGCCGTACCATTACTTCACTTCTCCGGTTACCGCGTTAATCAGGCTTAGTCTTCTTTGACAAGGGTTTTCAGGAATGCCTTAAACTCGCTCACGACGCGGGAGGGCATTTCGTTGGCGGTCTTCTTGGGTAAAAGGTCATGGCCTGCGCCGTCCACTTCCAACATGGCATGTGAGCCACGGATCAGCTCCAGAGCGGATTTCATCTCAGCAGTCGTGCCGAATGGGTCGCGCGTGCCATGAACGAAGAACGCGGGCGTGGTCAGCTTTGGGAAATGGCCGGTACGAAGCTGATTCGGCTTACGCGGAGGATGAAGTGGGTAGGAGAGCAGCAGCAAGCCGTCCGCCAGTTCGGGCTCTTCCGAAGCCAGCATGGTTGCCTGCCGTCCGCCGTAGGAATGGCCGCCCAAGAACACCTGAGTATTTTTCTGCTCTCGCATGATCGAAACGGCGCGCCGCAGCCCGTCCCTGTCCCGGGCAGCGCTGGAGGGAGAAGGCGGTCCATGTGGGCGTTCGCGGCGGAATGGCAGGTCGAACCGCAAAACGGTGAAGCCTGACTCGGCAAGAGCATTGGACATCTCTACCAGCAGTTTCGATTGGCAGTCGGCGCCAGCACCATGGGTGAGTACAACGGCCTTTCCAGTGGGCCGCGCAGGTACGTGCAGGTAGCCATAAATGACGGGGTCACTGTTAAGATCGTCAAAAGGAATAGACATGAAGCTGTAAATCGCGTGGATGTTCGAAGAGCGAGTGTATTCGCCAGCGGAAATTCCGTCAAATGTCCGATACCGGCTCCCAGTACTTGACTTTACCGGTTACCCCGTTAATCCAGAGTTGGTGTTCCGGAGCCATTCAAACTGAGGGAGGCCGTGCTTGGCGTTCTATTTGTCGGTGCTCCTTGCAGGGCAATGCCTGGGCAATTTTCGTCCGTACGAATCGCCGAGCGGTGGCAGTGACAAGTTGTGGCTTGTAACCCGAGCTACTCGCGCCGCTTCCGGCGCATCCCGCCCAGAAGGCCCAGCAGACCGGTGCCGAGCAGATAAATGCTGGCAGGCTCAGGCGCCGCTACCGTGGCCGGTGCTAACGCAAAGGTGCCAAACTCTCCATCGTTTGTAGCAGTAGGCGTTGGTAAGAACTTGTTCAATTGGTCGGATGCATTCTGACTCAGAACAAGTCCTGCCATTTGGAAGTAATTTAAATTGTTCTGAGTAGCGTTGGCGGCTTGCCAGCCATAGGTTACTGGTCCGCTGCATCCCGTTAGTGCTTGTGACAATATCGCGAATCCGTAGGCCGCCGTCGATGCCTCGCCTGTACAGCCGGTTCCAAACAGCGTCGGGCTGTTAGCTGCCGCCGTTAAGTCGTATGTGTTGCCATCCCACGTGACGAGGAAGTTCGAAAATAGTGGGTTGGTTGAATCGTAGGTGAACGACCCTGTGGGCGCCGGGATATTAGGGGTAAGACTGTTGGGGTTAATAGTAAAATTTA
>JABDBE010000167.1 GCA_013288805.1 Acidobacteriota bacterium | reverse complement strand
CAGTATCTTGAGCTCCTGGAGACGCCTTCTTTCGGCCATGCGGCCAGGATGGCGCATGAACTGGGATGGAATCCCGACCTCGCCCAAATGCGCCAGACGCTGCTCGATCATGGGCTCCGCGACGAGGTAGCGACCGACCGGGAGGACATCCGTACCGCGATCGAGTTACGCAATCGCCTTCAGCATTGCGGAACCCCGGAGGCGTTGCCTGCCTGCCAGGTTCAAGTGCGGTTCGTTTATCAGGTGCTGCGCGCCTTTTCGCCGCAACAGGTTTTCGCGCAGACGCTGCTTGGGTTCGAGACCGTGCAACAGAGCATCGAGCAGCATTCGGACGACTGGGTGGGGATCAATTTCGTGCAACCGGAAGACTACATGGTCGCCATGCGCGACTACACGCTGCACATGAAGATGATCGAGTACCTGCATACTCTCTATCCAAAGGTGCACATTTCGCTCCACGCGGGAGAGCTCGCTCCGGGGATGGTTCCGCCCGACGGGATGCGGTTTCACGTCCGGCAGGCTGTGGAGATAGGCCACGCGGAACGAATCGGACATGGCGTGGACGCGATGTACGAAGACGACGCGCCCGCGCTGTTGAAAGAACTCGCCGGCAAGCACGTGATGATTGAAATCAATCTCACATCGAACGACGGTATCCTGGGCATCAGGGGGCCGGAGCATCCCTTTCAGTCCTATCGGGCCGCGCATGTGCCGGTGGCGCTTTCGACCGACGACCAGGGCGTTAGCCGCATCGACATTACCCACGAATATGTTCGCGCTGCGCTTGAATACCACTTGAGCTACCAAGACCTGAAGCAGTTAGCGCGAACCGGCATGGAACACAACTTCCTTTCCGGTGAGAGCCTGTGGGCCAAACCCGATGAGTTCACCATCATAACTGCCGCCTGCAAGAGCCAACCCACAGGAGCCGAGAAGCCGTCAAAGACCTGCAAAGCATTCATCGACGGCAACGAGAAAGCAGCCGCGCAGTGGGAGCTGGAACGGCGTTTCCGGGAGTTCGAAGCAAAGTTCTGACTACCGCGGTTGCTGGGACCCCCGCAAAACGCTCACGAGGGCCTGCGCAACGTCCCATGCCAGTTGAAGGATGACGATCACGCACAATACCTGCAGGCCGGCATGGATTCCCCTGTTGGTGGAGTCGGCGGTTTGTGCGTACCGGGACATGTCGGTTTCGGGATGCCTGAGGAGGACGTAAGCGGATCCAGGCAGGTAGGCCAGGAGCACCAGAGGGATCGCGCCAAAGAGCTTTGAAACGATGTGCCGCAGGGGCCCGGGGTGCTGCCACGCTCCGCGGAGAAGGTCGATGCAGCGCCACGCCAGTTGGAGTGCGTTGAGTCCCACGATCCACCAGTAGAAGGTCAACAAAATGGGGTTGAGGCGAAAAGGCGACGCATGAAGGAAGGCGATGCCAGGCCCGAACATCAGGAACGGATGCCTGGGAACCAGGACCAGCCACGTGAGAACGACAAAGCCAAAGATGACTTCGGTGACAGCCTGCGTGTAGCTGGGCCTCTTTGTCCCGGGAGCAGGCACCGGCTCCAGAGGAGGCAGTGTGCTCGGTGACCAGTTGGCGTAAAAGCCGGCAATGGGCGGGCATTTCCCCGGATAACGAGTGGCGATGAATTCAAGGGCGGCAAAGACCAGCGTCACCCAGGCCGCCACCTGGATAACGATCGACGGGAGCCGAAAAGCAGCCTGTGCCACTGCGGCTCCGCTGATGGATGGGCCCAGCACAATGGTGATTGTGGCCACGAGCGTGTAAATGGCCAGAGCCCACATCGAGGCGATCCGCAGCACGTGCAAATAGGCGGGATAGATCGCCGGGCCGATGAGGTATTGCTGTGGCTGGTAGTGGGAGGCCATCCGGACCGGAGAACCCAGCTGCTGGATCCACGCTTCAGCTTCTGCGGGAGTGAGGGGGCGGCCCAGTTCGGCCTGCTTTTCGTCGAGTTGCGACTCCAGATTGGCACGGAGCTCGGCGATGATGTCGTCCTGCCGCTGCCAGGGCAGGTGCTTCTTTACGGCTTGGAGGTAACGATCAAGAAGTTCCATGGCGTCTTCCTTGTCGGGGTCCCCAGCGACTGGTCTTCGTCGCTGGGGTGAGCTTGCGTGGTTACAACATGCTCGAGATGGACGTGTTGATGGCCTGCCACTCCTGTAACAACTGGCCGAGTATCTGCTCGCCGTCGCTCGAGAGGCGGTAGAACCGCTTGTTGCGCTTTTCTTCCTCGCGCCACTCACTCACCAGCAGGCCCTGGGTCTCGAGGCGCCGGAGCAATGGGTAGAGCGTGCTTTCGTCGATAACAAGCCCGCGGTCGGCCAGGTCTTTGCGCAACGTGTATCCGTAATGCTCGCTGCGAAGTTGAACCAGGACAGCCAGCGTGAGACAGCCGCGTCGCAGTTCGAGGCGGAGGTTCTCGAAAGTGCTTTCGGGGAGCGTCATACTGTTCCTCGTACACTGTACTTCATATACTGTATTGCAAACAGTGTATGATGTCAAGTATATTTCGCTCCTAGAAAACCGGCGAAAAGCG
The DNA here is from genome assembly GCA_013288805.1 of Acidobacteriota bacterium. Lineage (GTDB taxonomy): Bacteria > Acidobacteriota > Terriglobia > Terriglobales > Acidobacteriaceae > JABDBE01. Next base: position 815 of record JABDBE010000167.1, on the reverse strand, counting down.
CATCGGGTATCGACACACGGATAGATTTAGCGATGGAGAGGGTAACGCTTTTCGAGTCGTTACTTGGCGCAAGTAACAGAAAATGGTACGGATAAATTAAGGTCCGGTTTCGCCTTCGAAGCTCAGGGCGTCTTTGAAATCGAACCCGATGATGGAGTTTTGGGAAGAAGGGAACTTCAGAACCGAGGCAGCATGGAGTTCTGCGGAATGTGGGCGAAGGTAGCAACCCTGAGGAACGCCAGACCGCAGTTCAGGCGTGAATGCCGGCACACCTCGCAATTATTTGCGGGTGACCGTCCAAATTATAGAGCTCCCCCGGCAAAGAGCCGGCATTCGTCGTCGGTGTTAGAATTTGGCTACTTTGAAGCTTCGCCCCTTGCTCCTGTGCCTGATACTGGCCGTGGGCTGCGCACGCGTGCATATGACGTTTGCACCATCTCCCATTGCGCAAAACCGCCTTCTGCAGCTGATCGACGCCAACGGCGTATCAACCTGGGCCCTCCTGCCGCCAAACTATAATCCGCAAACCGAGAGTCCCTGGATCATCTACGACCATGGATTCGGACAGACAATCAGTTCCATCGTCAGCGACCCTCTTCATAGCTGGTTTGTTCAGTCTCTGGCAGCAGCTGGCTTCGTCGTCGTTGCCAGTGAGTACCGCAACATAACCTGCTGGGGCGATATGGAATGCGCGGAAGATGTTGCGAACCTTCAGACACTGTGGCGGTCCCGACTTAACCTTTCACTCCAACCGTTTGTGATCGGCGAGAGCATGGGAGGAATCGTCTCCTGGAATGCCATCTCACATGGCACGG
>JABDBE010000166.1 GCA_013288805.1 Acidobacteriota bacterium | reverse complement strand
GCAAAGCTTGCTCGTATTGGACGATGGCCTCATTGACCTGTCCGTTTTGGGCGTAGGTGATGCCGAGATTGTTGTACGCGCCGAAATTGCGGGGATCGATAGCGAGTGCCTTTTGGTATTCTTCAATCGCCTCATCCGGTTGCTGTTTTTGAAAAAGAGCATTGCCGAGACTGTTGTGGGCGTCGGCGTCTTTGGGATTTAGTTGCAGACTTTTCTGGATAAGGACGATGGCCTGATCGGTCCGGTTGGTTCGCGTGAAGATATTGCCAAGATTATGATCGGCGAGCCAACAACCGGGATTTTTCGCGAGGGTGTCGGTCCAGAGTGTTTCCTCATTTTGGTAAATCGAAGCCTGTCGCCAACTTAGAATGCTGAGGATCAACAAGAGTCCGGCGCAAGCGGTTGTTTGCAGCCAAAGTCGCTTTGGAAAAATGAAATCTGAGAGCTTGGACAATCCTGCTCCGATTAGAACGAGCGGCCCCATGCTGGCCAGGTATTGAAAATGATCGCCGACAAAGGAGTAGCGCCAAAAATATTGATCAACGAGTCCCAGCACAGGAAGCAGGGCAGCGATGAAATAAGCGAAGGCGAGGAAGTAGGGGCGTGCCCACGATTCGCGTTTGGACCATAAGATTGCCATGACGATGATGATGGCCAGCAGGGGCAGGTAGGAAAGTGCCTGTGTCGCGTTGATCTCCCAGCGAGGATAAATGAAAATCAGGGGATAGGGCCAGAGCAGTTTGCCGAGATAAAACCAGATCACGTCGCCTGAGGTCAGCAATCGAACCAGTAGACTGCGGACTTCTTGCGAATGATCGTCGAGGCCGTTCAGCTTGACTGTCCAGATGGTCGTGGCGGAGGCGAGGGCGGATACGAAAAAGATGGGCGCGGTTTTCGCGAGGGTGCGCCAGTTCCATCGGCCATCCATCCACCAAGCACACAGACAAAGGACTAGAGGTAGCACTACCGTTGAGGATTTGCTGGCCATGGCCAGGACGGCGAAGATCAGGACGAGGGCGTCGTTCCAATTGATTCCGCTTTGTGCCCGGAGTCCTTTGATGAAGAAAAGAATTGCGAGTAGATAGAACAGAGTGGACTGCGTGTTTTTTAGCTCTGTGATCCAGGCAACCGATTCCACTTCCACCGGATGCAAGGCCCAGAGCGCTGCGCCCAGCCATGCGCCGGGAATTTGCAAGCTGCGCAAAACCTGCCACAGCAGGAGCGCGCAGGCGCCATGCATCAGGACGTTGACAAGATGATAGGGCAGGGGATCGAGGCCCCACAGCGCGTGTTCGATCCAGAAGGTCGTTAAGGTCAGCGGATAATACCACGCGGCGCTGGTGGTCCAGATTTCCTTCAATCCGAACGGCCCGATGATGCACGGATTCTTGGTTAAGTGCGCATCGTCGTCCCAGATGAATCCCGCGTGCCAGACGGGTTGGTAGGCCAGAAAAACGGCGAGGAGCAGGAGCAGGCCCCAAAGCCAATCGCGGCTGGACGAGGAAGTGAGCGATTGAGTTGCGGCGACTTTTACGGAAGTGTCCGTGCGGATCGACTGCTTTTTCCTGGATGCCTTCCCCATGGCCGGTGCAATGGCTAAAACTTGGGGCCGCGCAAATCGATTACGCCGTTCGGCCAATCGACGATACCGAGGGGCTTGATGAGAAAGCTTGGTAGCGGTTCGATCAACCACTCGCCGGTTTTGGGATCGAGATGGCGAATGGAATTTTCAACGCCGCGATAGCCGCTGGATCCGTAGACACGGAGATCGCCCAGGAGAATGCCAAAGGGAATGCCCTGGCCGATCATCCAATCGTCACTCATCGCCAGACGTACCCGAAAAGACCGAAGATGTCGTAGGTCGGGTTCAAAATTCTGTTGTGCTCATATTCGTTTATTAAAACGAGAACTTGGCGGCATCCCGCAGACCGTTAAGGTAGCTCTATCCGTGAAATCCACCACGCTCTTCTCTTCCCTCGCCCTGGCTTCATCCCTTCTCCTCAATTCGTGCTGCGGCGGCCCACCACCGCCTCCGGGACCGAACCCGCCCACTCACAAAGTCACCGTCATCGGCACGGCGACGATCAAGGTCGCGCCAGACCAGATGTATTGGAGTGTCCAGGTCAGCGATAACGACGCGACCCTCGCGGCGGCAAAAGCCCGTCACGATGCCTCCCTCACCGGCGCGCTGAACTACATCAAGTCCCTCGGCGGCGCGGTCCAGGATCTGCAAACCGGCGGCATCCGCTTTGATCGGCAGACCTATTTTCCTCCCAACGAAGATCGCTCCAAGCCGTTCACCTGCTCCACTCAATTCACGTTTACGCTGACCGACTTCGACAAGTACGGCCCGATCTGCGACGCACTCGCCAAGTTCGACGGCGCGGAAGTGCAATCGATCGATTACGCCTATTCGAAGCAATCCTACACGCGTGTCCAAGCTCTCGGACAGGCCTTAGTCGACGCCCAGTACAAGGCGGGCTATCTTGCCACCACGGCGAATTGCACGCTTGGAGCCCCGCTCGAAATCATTGAAGGCGGCGCCGATGGCCCCCAACCGATGCTGATGAGCGGCATGGCAATGCGAGCGTCCAATGGCGGCACCCCCGCCGCCGTCACCGGCCAGATTGAAATCAACGGCACCGTAACAGCCACCTACGACCTCGTGCCAAAGTAACGGCCCTTGCAAAAAGCCTCTTTATAAATTCCGTCATCCTGAGCTTGTCGAAGGATCAGACACGCATTCGCGGTCGCAAAGCCGCCCGCAAATGCTAATTTGACCCAGCGACCTTTAGCATTCGATTCTCGATATCTTATGCGTCAATGTGTCTGATCCTTCGACAAGCTCAGGATGACTAATGATTCTGAGAAAGTCTTTCGCAGAGTTCTCAAGTAGGGGTAGCCTGCTCTATTAGTTTCTGCTAATATTACTTTCTTATGGCAACAGTCATTTCCGGTCCCGCTTACGTCGTCCAAAATAGCATCGATACCGATCAGATCATCCCCGCCCAGTATCTCACTCTCGTCCCGACCATTCCTGATGAGTACGAGAAGCTCGGCAGCTACGCCATGATCGGCCTGCCCGATTCTCTCTATCCCACCCGTTACGTCGAGGAAGGCACGACGAAAACGAAGTACCCCATCATCATCGCTGGACGCAATTTCGGTTGCGGCTCCTCGCGCGAGCATGCCCCCATCGCCCTCGGTGCCGCCGGCTGCCAGGTCATCGTGGCCGAGGGTTACGCCCGCATCTTCTTCCGCAACTCCATCGCCACCGGCGAGCTCTATCCCTACGAAAGCACCGTTCCGCTCAGCGAAGTCATCAAGACCGGCGACCACGTCGAAGTCGACTTCGACAAGGACGAGGTCCGCGCCAATGGCCAGAC
>JABDBE010000165.1 GCA_013288805.1 Acidobacteriota bacterium | reverse complement strand
CACCCAGGAAGTGGACGGCTCGCAGGTCTACTACAAACAGCCGGCCGTGCTGGTACAGATGAATGCGGAAGCGGAGGGCGGCAGGACGGTGAGCGTCGTCTCCGACGCTACCTGGAAGGCGGTGGCGGGTCCGGTCGTCGAGTCCAGCGTATACGGAGGAGAGGTGTACGACGCTCGAAAGGAAACGCCGGGCTGGGATCAGTCCGGGTTCGACGAAAGCACGTGGAGGGCGGCGCAGGTGGTGGAGGGTTCGGCCGGCGCGCGCTCCTCGGAGATGATGCCGGCCATCCAGGCGGTCGACGAAATTGTCCCCGTAAGGATGAACAGCCCCAACCCTGGCGTATACGTCTTCGACATGGGCCAGAACATGAGTGGATGGGCGCGTCTGAGCGTGGAGGGTCCCGCCGGCACGAAAGTGCAGATGCGCTATTCAGAACTGCTCTATGACAACGGGATGATCAACCGCGAGAATATCCGCGGAGCGAAATCGCGCGACATTTACATCCTGCGCGGGGGCGGAGAAGAGAGCTACGAAGCACGGTTCACCTATCACGGCTTCCGTTACGTGGAGGTGACCGGCTTTCCGGGCACGCCCAGCCTCGACTCCATTCGAGGGCGCCTCGTGCACACGGCGGTCAAGACCATCGGCAGTTTCGCGGCTTCCACGCCGGTCCTCAATGACATTCAGCGCATCATTCGCTGGTCGCAGTTGACCAACCTGATGGGCGTGCCCACCGACTGCGACCAGCGCGATGAACGCTGGGGCTGGATGGGCGATGCGCAGGCCAGTGCCGAAGAGGCCATGATGAACTTCGACATGGCGGCGTTCTATGCCAACTTCATCCGTGACATCGGCGACGCACAGAGGGACGACGGCGCAGTGCCGGGTACGGTTCCGGTGAAGTACGTCAGCGACGAAACCGACCTCGGCTGGCAGACGGCCTATCCGTTGTTGGTGAAGTACATGTGGGAGGAGTACGGGGACCGGCGCATCATTGAGCAGCAGGAGGCGGGATTGAAGAAATACATCGAGTTCCTGCGCCGAAACGCGAAGAACGACGTCTTTGCGACCAAGCTGGGACACGAAGGCGACTGGGTAGAGCTGGCGCACACGCCGCACGACTACATCTCCGATTTCTGGTACCTGTACGATGTCGAGATCATGGCCGGATTCGAAAAGGTGCTGGGCCATACGGCCGATGCCGACATGTACGCGAAGCTGGCGGGCAATATCCGGGCTGCATTGAACCGGACTTACTTCCATCCCGATACTGCCCAGTATGCCAACGGCACGCAGGCGGCGAACGCCATGGCGTTGTTCCTCAACCTGCCGCCCAAGGACCGCCGGGACGATGTGGCTGAGAACCTGTCGAACGATGTGCTTTATTTTCACAACATGCACGTCACCACCGGCTTCATCGGGGTAAAGTTCCTGATGCCGGCGCTGACGGCGACCGGCCGATCGGACCTGGCCTATGATCTTGCGGTGCAGACCACCTATCCGAGCTGGGGATACATGATTTCGCGTGGGGCGACGACGCTGTGGGAGCTGTGGCAGGAAAAGAACGGCCCCCGCATGAACTCGCACGACCACATCATGTTCGGGAGCGTGGGCGCATGGCTTTACCAGGCGCTCGCGGGCATCAATCAGGAACCAGATGGGGTGGGGTACCGGCATATTCGCATTCAGCCACAGGCCGCCCACGGCCTGCAGTGGGCCAGTGGAACGGTGAAGACCATCCGCGGCACGGTTGAGTCATCGTGGACGCACGATGCCAACGGCGTGACACTGCACGTGCACATTCCGGCGGGAGCCGATGCGCGCGTGATGCTGCCACGGCCCAAGCAACTCTCCGGCATCACGGTGGAAGAGAACGGCCGCATGGTGTGGGAAAACGGCGAGTACATGTCCGGCGATCCGGGCATTACCGGCGCGGTGAGCGAGGACAACGATATTGCCTTCGATGTGGGGTCGGGTGAATACACGTTCACGCTGCGGGGGCAGTAGCGCGCAATGCAATTTAACTTAAACAGAGAAGGTGAAAGGATCTGCGGATTCTCTCGGGTCGAAGCGGAATTACCTCAGAATAGGAGACGATCGCGCGTCATGAGCGCGCGAAGCTCGCGAGAGCTGTGCGTAGCGATGCCGTTCGGCACCTGCGGCGCCAAAAGAACTTTCCCACCTTCCATTCACCCTGACAGTGCATACTGGAACCCATGCATGCGACGGCGAGACTTTTTCTTCTCGGAGCGGGGGCGTTGGCCGCGGTTTGCTTTGCTCATTCCCAGCCCGCCGAGGTCACTGCCGTCCTTCCCAACGGTCGGGAAATCCACCCCGCCGGCAACTGGATTCCTCTCGCCCCGTATCCCTTCGTTCTCGCCGTCCGTCCCGACGGCCGGCAGATCGCCGTTCCATCGATTGGATTTCCCTTCGCGCTGAACATCATCGACAGCCCCGACGGCCCGCAGGCCAAGATCACCCGCATGCCATCGGGCAGTGAGAACGATCCCAAAATTGAAGTGCACGCAGGTTTGGTCTACTCGCCCGATGGTTCGCTTCTCTACGCTGCCTCCGGTGACTCGGGCAAGATCTTCGTTTACCGCACCAGCGACTGGCACCGCGAGCGGGAACTCTCCCTCGACAGCCCGCTCGGCGGCAATAACTTCGGCGGAAGCTTCGCGGCCACGCTAGCAATCTCGTCCGGCGGCAAAACACTCTACGCGCTCGACCAGGGCAACTGGCGCATCGTGGTTATCAACACCGAACGCATGGAGCGCATCTCTTCGATTCCCACCGGCGCGTACCCCTTTGGCCTCGCCCTCTCGCCGGACGGCAAGCGGCTCTACGTCACCAACACCGGTCTCTTTGAATACAGCAGCATTCCCGGCGCGAGCGAGAATGATCCGCTCCACACAGGTCTCCATTTCCCGCCGTTCGCGTACCCATCCAAGGAAGCCCGCGAGGGAGTGACGGCTGAAGGCAAGTGGATCAAGGGGCTGGGCGATGAGAACGCCAACTTGGGCAGTTCGCTGTGGACCTACGACTTGAGCGACCTCGAACATCCGGCCATCGCCGCCAAGCTGCGCCTGGGCGCGAAGATCACGGAAGAGACGGGGGACACGGTGGGAGGCGCCGCGCCGACCGGCGTGGCCTGCGACGATGATGCGGTCTACGTCTCGCTCGCGCATCAGGACACGGTAGCAAAGATCAATGAGGATGGCACGCGCATACTCGGGCAGGCGGCGCTCTCGCCGTTTACAGGGCCGCGGTTCCAGGATGCGCAAGGTCGGGCGCTGCGGGGTGTGATGCCCAGCGAAGTGATCATGCACGCTGGGCGCCTCTACGTGGCCGAATCCGGCATCAACGCGGTCGCCATCATCGATACAAAGACCATGGACGTGATTTCTCACATTCCGGTC
>JABDBE010000164.1 GCA_013288805.1 Acidobacteriota bacterium | reverse complement strand
GAAATAAGAACCGGTCGCACCGGGATTTGGAACCGGGTATGAAGGAGAAGGAGGTACGTTCTTTGGGGTGTTGCCGGCGCTGCTCACACCTTGGCACCCGCCAGCGACAATCAGCGTCGAGGCGAGTGCCACAATCGCCAGAGACACAATGAGCTTTGAATGCTTGAAGCTTGGTGCGATGTTTTCGCAATTTCCACGCTTCGTTTTCCCTACCCGAGATACCTGGGAACAGAATATCTCGGACATGATTGGATCTCCTGAAATTCATTCTGCAATGAGCATGCGCACTTTCCATCACGGAAACTGCATGCTTGCAGAACAGGAGTCCAATAGCTTCTGCGAGAACGTTCTCTGACCTTTGGGTAACTGTCATCGCGGCGCGCGTCGATCGAGTTACCATCGTCACCTTCATCAGTTGGTTCCCCGCTTCGGTATCAATATCAATCGCGTGAGGAGACCGGTCATACCTTCTGTGTGCCTCGGCGTAATAGTCACGCTTTCGTTCTGAATTAAGAAATGTGTTCGATCTCTTGTTGGCTGCGGACGCTGCACTCCGCGTGATCACTATATCTCTCCGTTCTGCAGCGAAGTTACTAGGTACCGCGCGCGTGGCGTCCGCGGTTTGTCCCGACACGCGGTTGGTACTGATCTTCGGTAATCTCAACAGCCGCCCCAAACCGTGTCAGTGTGTACTCGTTAGATCGCGAAAGGATCCACAAACGATGAAGGCCTAATCAATGCACGCAGTAAGCCTCATCAACCCCCGGAGGTTTGATTTTATGAAGAAGTTTTTGCTCGTCGGCTTCACTCTCGCAATTGTCCTTTTCCTCACCGTGGCCGCGCCACTTTCTCAGGCCCAAAATCAAAATGACAAGCAACCACCGGTGCCGGGATGGTTCTTTGAAATGACCGCCCACTGGTACAATCCATGGCCTACGGTTCCACTCTATGGAGTCAGGCTATGGAACACAGGTACGGCCTGGTCCGATCTGAATCCGGCCGACGGAGTCTATGACTGGAAGGTGCTGGATAATTGGCTAGGCACCGCGCAGACGAAGCACGCAAACGAACTACTGTACACTTTGGCACTAACGCCGTCATGGGCCTCATCGAACCCCAACGATACGAGCTGTAAACATAACTCTGGTGCATGCGATCCTCCCAACGATCTAAACCCGGACGGAAGCGGAACTGACCAGCACTGGAAAAACTTCGTGACCGCCATCGCCACTCATGCCGCGGGCAGAATCAGGTTCTGGGAAGTGTGGAACGAACCGGTAATGCCCTTCTTCTGGAACGGTACTCAGGCCCAAATGGTCCGAATGGCAAAAGATGCCCGAACCATTATCCTGAGCATCGATCCCAACGCCAAAATGCTGAACGCGGGCGGTCAAGCCCACGATAACTACATGACCGACTGGTGGAAAAACTACGCGGCCGCGGGCGGCTTCGAGTACGCCGACATCATTGCATTTCATGGTTACGTGAACAACTATCCGTTCGTATGCGGTGACTATCCAAAAGCGGCTGATCTGGTGGGGGTAGTGAATACCGTGAGGAGCATCGTACCCAACTCCGCGTCGAAACCAATCTGGGACACGGAAGCTAGCTGGGGAGATGTGAAATGGGGGGATTGCTTCACCGATCCAGACTTGCGAGCCGCTTTCCTGGCCCAGTTTTATATGATGCACCGCAGCCTGCGTGTGCGGCGCTTCTACTGGTTTGCCTATGACGACGACGAGACGGGCGGATTAATTGACCCATCGACGGGAAAGCTGAACCTGGATGGCATCGCGTACCAGCAAGTTTACAACTGGATGCTGGGAAACACCCTGAGCCAAGAGTGTTCGGCGACCGGAACGACGTGGACTTGTGGTTTCGAAGGGCCGCATGGGTATAAGGCTGAAGTCATTTGGGACACCGGCGAGAGTTGCGGCAAGGGCGCCTGCCAAACCACCCAGTACGCTGTGAACTCGTCGTTCACTCAGTACCGCACGCTTGGCGGTGATACTGTCGCGATCCAGAATAGCGAAGTCCCGATCGGCGCGAAACCCATAATGGTCGAAAACGAGACTCGCCAACAGTAAGTTGTGGCGGGGGCTTTTGCGATCAAGTTGTGCTTGGACTCATGGGCCTTGCCAGATGGATTGGCAGGGGCCGTGAGTCCATAATTCTTTTTTCCTTCCACTTTTCCCGGCGGCGAATCAATTCAGCGTAGCCCAAGATAGACAGAAATAGCAGCGGCGCGTGCCAGGTCAATTCGTCATTGAAGAAGGAGTGCACAAAGATCACCGCCAACACTCCAACGGCTTGTAGCGCGAGTTGCCGATCTTCAAGATCGAGCGAAGTGTCACGAACCGACCGGAGCAAATACCACCAGGTCCGAAGAAGAGCGTACGCGAAAGGAATGAAACCCAAGATACCAATACCTACGAGCATCTCAATCCAATCGCTGTGCAGCGTCGCGGTGTCGATGTGGAGTTTGGTCATGACAGCGAATCTGCCAGCCGCGTAAGCTCCCAGGCCGGTGAGCGGGTGAGCCAGGAACTGCTGCCACGCGTAGGACCAAAACTCAGCTCGCCCAGTGAGATCCTGCATGCTTTCAGTCGTCTGGTCTCGTTGCAGGAAGGTCACGACCGTGCCGCCGAAGCGGGAAAATCCCCAAACCACTGCGCCGATGCCACCACCTACCAGGGCCAGCCAAGTTCGTCGAGTGAGGATGAGCACCAAAACAGCCGCAACAACGAATCCACCCAGTGCGTTCCGTGTCTGGGACATCAGCAGCGAGGCAATGCCAAAGACGAATAATACGCTGGAGAATGCCCGATCCGTCTTACGGCCTCCCAAAGGCAACAATCGACACAGTGCGATGATCGCGAGAACCGCTCCCGATTGTCCGACCGCGTTCCATGCCGTGGCGGGATAAACTCCCTTGAGGCGGCCATCTTCAAATGCGTCGCTTGGCCAGATCGGCAATTGCATCCACACCCAAGCCAATTCAACGGCGTAGATGGTCCATATCCAGGAAAACAAGCTCTTGTAATCTTTCAGATCGTGGATGGTGGCGAGCGCGGCCGCCAGAACCGCGATATCGAGCAAAAGCTCGAGGGACTTGTAGAGCGTCCAAATCGGATAGACGGACCAGATGGTGGAGAGCGCGCAGAGCAAAGCGTAGATGGCTAATGCCCCCGGGAGGCCTTCAAACAAGCTCTTCAACCAGGTTGTCTGTCGGCGCAAAAGCCGCGCGATCAGCACCCCACCAACGATCATTTCCGGAATGATGCGAAGCATGGCCCATGCATCCAGCGGATTCGACTGACTGACAGCTTGATCTCGCTTGCGGAAAACAAGAGTGCTTATGTAGAGCAACAAAATCAGCCAGTGCCACCAGCGGATTTCCCGTCTTAATGCGGCCAGCTTTCGGTAGGCCTGGGGCAGAGCTGCGGCACCGGCGAATACCGCGATCGGACCCAGGATAATTACAGCCAGCGCGCCCAGGGCACCGATTTCGTCGTAACGTCGCATCAGTTCGGATACCCCGAGGCAGGCGAGGAAACCCAGTGCGACGAAACACACGATCCACAGGGTGGGAAGTTCGCCCCAAGCTTTACCTCGTTTGCGCGACGAGGGAGAAGCGTAACCA
>JABDBE010000163.1 GCA_013288805.1 Acidobacteriota bacterium | reverse complement strand
TCAAATCTTGCCCGGCGAGATGGGCAACGAACAGTTTACGTCCTTTGAGAGGCTTGCTCCGCAAATTCGCGCTGATTTGCTCAGGCGCTTTAAGAACTGGGATACACGGTATGGCTACGGCGTGCCCGCGATGAGCGATCGAGACGCCAACTGGCAGGATAATAATAGTCAGCCGGCTGATCCTACTTTATCCCCCCGCCGTTTTGTCGGCGGAGGTCATTATAAGGATCGGTGGTACATTTGGTACCAACACGGCGGTAAAGATGGAACCAGCTATCACATAGCCGTTTTTGACTTGCCTCCCGCAACCCTTACTCCCAACTTAATCTTCCACATAACTGCACCGTATTTTTCGAAGACAGATGACATGAACGTTCTGGCTGACTTGTTGTGCAGGACAGTCACGAATGTCCTTACTTCAGCAAGTCCAAGCGATCATCATGCTGATGACAACACCTTCTGGTAGGGCGTAACGACCGCGCCTGTTGCATAACATCGGCGGCGAAAAGGTATGTCCGCTTCTGGGAAGCGCCAAGCGGCCCTGGAACGGCAAAATAGGGGCGTAGTCAGACTCGAAAGAAGGTAGCGCCAGCACCAATTCCTTGATCGGAGGAGGCCAGCAGATCCATAGTGAGGACCGTACGGATTCAGCCGGATTGGTGGACTGATATAGTGGGCTCAGCAAGACGGTTCCGTAGACAGCACGTTGCTGGCATAAAAGCCGTCATGGGAAGAACTCTACGCCAGCGCTATTTGCCGATCGTGTACTTGAGCTTGTGGTTGATCTATTTCGCCTCCCAATTTGCAATCTGGCACATGCGCACAAACGCATCCGCGTCATATGATCCGCACAGCGGGCATGTCGTGCCCTATTACGTCAAAGGCGGGGCCGTCGATGGGCGTGTCTATGGCTTTATCACGCCTACCGAGGACATCATCGACGATTGGGCAATAACACTGCGGGTTCTGTCGCTTGTTCTTTGTTTGGTGGGGCCGGTGATTGCGGCGCGTGCAGCATGGCTCGAACCTCGTGCCGATAAGCCGCCTCGGCTTTGGGACTGAATCCGTGCCATGAAGCGGATCACGTTGGCCGGACTCCAGTGGCAGCTTTTGCGCACATAGATAATGGCATCTTGCGACCGGGATGGGGCGATTTCGGAAATTGCGGCTCAGATGCGTTCCGTCCGCTCCGGGTCGATAGTGTTGAAAAAGTCGCTGTTGAAGTCGTCGCGCTGATCTGATTCAGTTTTCCCGGCAGCGGGAGATGGAAGATGATGGGCGAGCGGACGGTGATGCAGGAAGCGCTGTTCTACGGCTTCAGCCTTGAGGGTCACGTACCGCAGGATCACCTGCTGCGGTCGATTGATCGGTTTGTCGATCTCGGCGGCATCCGCGAGCACCTGCGGCCTTATTACAGCGAGATGGGCCGTCCATCGATCGACCCGGAGTTGATGATCAGGATGCTGATCGTCGGGTACTGCATGGGGATCCGTTCGGAGCGGCGCCTGTGCGACGAGGTGCATCTCAACCTGGCGTATCGCTGGTTCTGTCGTCTCGGCCTCGACGGCGCGGTACCGGATCACTCGACCTTCTCGAAGAACCGGCACGGTCGCTTCCGTGATAGCGATCTGCTGCGCGAGCTATTCGAGACGACGGTGGCGCGCTGCATGTCCGAGGGGTTGGTTGGCGGCGAGGGCTTTGCGGTGGACGCCAGCATGATCAAGGCTGATGCCAACCGCCAACGCGGCGTACCCGGAATCGAGGGGCTTGCGCCCGAGGCCGCGAACCATGCCGTGCGCGAATATCTCGCGGTGCTCGACGATGCCGCGTTCGGCGGCGCGACCCCGGTAGCGCCCAAGTTCCTGTCGATTGCCGATCCCGCATCACGCTGGACAAGTGCCAGCGGTGGCCCTGCCTTCTTCGCCTATTGCACCAACTACCTTATCGATCTGAAGCATGCCGTCATCATGGACGTCGAGGCGACGACTGCGGTGCGCCAGGCCGAAGTGACAGCGCAGCGGATCCTGCTCGACCGGACGCAGGAGCGGTTCGGCGTGTGGCCCGAGCGTCTCGCCGCCGACACCGGCTACGGCTCGGCCGAGAACCTGGCTTGGCTGGTCCACGAGCGAGGCATCGCACCGCACATCCCGGTGTTCGAGAAATCCGACCGCAGCGACGGCAGCTTCGCTCGATCCGACTTCACCTATGATCATAAGCACGACCGCTACATCTGCCCCGGCGGCAAGGAACTCCGACAGTTCAACCGGACTTACGCCACACCTCGGTCTGGCGTCCATAAGGATGGCTTCATGCGCTACCGGGCGAGCAAGCGCGACTGCGACGCCTGTACGCTCAAACCGCAATGTTGTCCGGGTCAGCCGGCGCGCAAGATCCCGCGCTCGATCCACGAAGGCGCCCGCGACATGGCCCGCGACCTGTCACAGACAGACGCCTATCTCGTCTCGCGGCGTGAACGGAAAAAGGTCGAGATGCTGTTCGCGCACCTCAAACGCATCCTAAAGCTGGATCGCCTACGCCTTAGAGGGCCAAACGGAGCAAAAGACGAGTTCCTCCTCGCCGCCACCGCCCAGAACCTCCGCAAGATGGCCAAGCTCCTTCCGATGCCGGAGCTCGCCGTCAGCGGATAGTCGCCGGAGCCACCACTCGGCGCATCGGCTGCGAACGTCCGCTTCTCTCAAATGCGGACTTCTTCAACACTATCGGTCAGAAGCAGGCATCAATACCGCCGTCAGGGTGGTGAAGCTGAAATGCACCGCGCCGCATAGGCCACCGGATTGCTGCCCAAACGCCGGCGCCGGTATAGCCCTCGGGCGCGGTGAACGTTTTCCACACGATCTTGCCAGTTGTAGCGACCGTGATTCACTGCAATTGCGGTGTGTACGACTTGAAGGTTGGGACAATGGGCTGAAAAGATAATCCCTTCTTATAATATATTTATAATATATCCCGCTAAATGAAATAAAAACTCAATTGAATTAAATACAATAATAAATAGGAAATGCCCTGCACCGCGCGACGTCTTGCCACAGTGCCGGTGAGGGAATATCGCGGCCCCTTTCGCGGTCTTGTGGGTCCGCTGGCCGATTTTCCTGGCTAGCCCGGGTCAAATAACCAGATCCCGGGTCCCACAAGGAGAGTAAGTTATGAATAAAATCACGATGGTTCATCAGAGCAGGCTGGTGCACCGAACGCTGGCTGCTGTCGTTGCAAGTGGCCTGTTCGCGGCCGCCGGCGCGGTTTCGGCGTCGGCCGAGAGTGCGGTGCCCGACTGGGGTGGGACGACGCCGCCACCGCCGCCCGCGGCTGGGGCGAACGAACGGTACCAACAGACGAATCTGGTCGCGAATGTCGGCGGGCTGGGGGCAGCCGTGGTCGATCCCAAGCTCGTCGATCCCTGGGACATCGCACGAAGCACGTCCAGCCCTTGGTGGGTCGCCGACCGGGCGACCGGGGTCGCGACGCTCTATGACGGGGCCGGAAAGAAAACGGCCTTGACGGTCACGATTCCGCACGGCTCACCGACCGGCCAGATCTTCAACGGGACTTCAGACTTTGCGCTTACTCCCGGCCACCCTGCTACCTTCCTGTTTACGTCGCTGACCGGGGCGATCACGGGCTGGAACAGCGGGACGACGGCAGTCCAAAAGGTCGCCCCCTCC
>JABDBE010000162.1:837-3735 GCA_013288805.1 Acidobacteriota bacterium | reverse complement strand
CGGCGTTCCTACGTCCTCCCAGTCGTAATGCGCCTCGATCATGACCACAGGCGCGACCGGCTTCTGGTTGTAGCTGTGCAGCATCTGGATGTAGGTGGGGGAATACGTGTAGGTGCCGTTGAGTTCGATCAGCGGAATCCAGCGCGGATCATCGAAGGACGAACTCGTGCGCACATGCAATTCCACGGTCTGTATCTGGTTGGGAGATACCGAGCGAATCCCCTTGGAGACCGCCTGCACCAGGTCGTCGTCCTCAGGGACGGTCCACATGTTGAAGTCATTCCCGTTGAGCCAGGTGACGTTGGAGTAGCCCTTGTAGCGGTTGCCCAGGTATTGGCCGTAGGCGGATGCGGCCTTCATGCCGTTGTTACGCAGGGCGGGCAACCAGCCGATCGTCTCGATGGGGTCAATGAAGACCAGCAGATGGTGCTTCGCGGCCAGCTGAACGATGTGATCGAGGCGCGTGAAGTACGCCTCGTTCGGCTTGCTCAGGTCGTAGTGGGTGAAGTCGGTGCCCCCGGCAACGTAGCCATTGAAAGGCTTTATGCCGTCGGGAGTCACCGCATCCTTGTTCCACTTGTAGTCGTTACCGGCGCACATCACGTCGATCCAGCCCATGGTGTTGAATCCGTGGGCTTCGCGATCGGCAAAGTAGTATTCGGCATCCTCCTCGGTAAGGCGGCCCATGAGCCCTTGCGGCGTATCCCCAACCATCAGGAAGGGCTTGCCATTCTGATCGACCAGATAACGATGGTTCTCGCTCAATTTCAGCGGAAAAACAGCCTGCGCAACGGAGGTCTGTGCCAGGGACACGAGGATGGCGGCACAAAGCGATACGTTCCCAATCTTGATCATGAATTGTCTATTCACCTCTGATTTTTCAAGAGACTTCTGACGTCCGGTAACGGGAGTTCGCATCACATATGCGTTGTCATCCCTCCGCTCCATCTGGCGCGTTTTCCTACCAAATGGAGCCGAACGGTCTGCGATTGTTGGTCATAAGGCTTCCGTTACTCCGCGCTAGAATTCCACCCGGAACGTGGCCTGCCCCTGCCGGTTGCTGATCTGCGAACTCAGGTTGGTAATCTGCCCGAATGTTGAATCCAGCGAGTTGTTGTCTGGCTGCTGCAGTTGTGTCCGGTTAAAGGCATTGAAGTAGTCCACGCGGACGCTTGCGCGCACATGCTCGCCGATACGGAACGTCTTGATCCCATCGAAGCTCTCCAGGCGCAACGGTGGCGTGCGCATGGCACGATAGGCACGCACGGCGGACCCAAGTGCCCATGGGCCCGTATTCGCAAACGCATTGGTGGTAAATTGGACGGGCTGAACGCTTGTCTTTCCTGTGAAGAAATCCTTCGAGCGGTTGTAGCTGTAGGTTTTGAGCGGAACGCCAGAAACAATATCCGGACGGTCGAAACTGTTCACGAGCAGCGGATTGAAGTTGTTCTGCGCTCCGTAGGCAACGCCGCCCGAATAGCTGAGAATGCCACTGAACTGCCAGCCTCCAACCAGGTACGAAGTCCAGCCGCTGGAGTTCAGATGCTTCTTGCCCGGACCGAAGGGCAATTCATAGGTCGCCAGGATTCTGACGTCGTACGTATGGTCAAGGTAGGAAGGACCGTACTCCGGCTTGGGATTATATGCATTCATTCCGTTAGGGGAGTACGGACCTGAACCGACCGCCTGGTTTCCCGTGAGACGGGGCAGAGTCAGGCCCGCAATGTAGCTCAGGTCGCCCTTGAAGCGCTTCTCTGCCTGCAACTGAAAGGCGTTGTAAAACGCTGTCCCGTCCATCTCGTTGACCGGAAAGTATCCGGCAAACATCGGATAGGGGGTCAGCGCCTGTTCCAGGATCGCAGCGCCTCCGAAATCGTTCACAAAGTTTGGGTACGGTGGTGTGAACCCCGCGGCGACGACAGCTGGATCCAGAATGTTGTCTCCCAGCAAGGATCCATACTGCAAAACCGACGGATTTGGCTGGTTCGAAAGTTCCAGCGTGGTGGGAAGGTGGATCGCGCGGTTGCCCACATACGACGCCGTCATGAACATGTCCCAGGGAAGCTCGCGCTGGACTCCGATGCTCCAGGCCTGGTCGTACGGCGCGGTGCCGACGGAGCGGGCGTTGGGCAGGTACGGCATGTGGTTGTCCTTGTTGTACGGAAAGTCGAAGATCACTGCCGCATTCCCGATCGACGGCGAGAACGGAATTTGCTGACCAGCCGGGACTGTCTGAGCGTCCCAACTGCCGTACCCGGGAGTGCTGGTGCCTGTCGATGAGCGGATATAGGTGCCATTCTGTAGTTGTCCCATGAACGAGGCGGTGAATGCCGTCCCGTACTCGTACGCCCCGCCGTTGAGATAAGTAAGATAAAAGCCGCCCTGGATCACGGTCTTCCGGTTCACCTGGTACGAAAAGCCCAGGCGCGGCTGCCAGTTCTTCCAGTGAATGGCGGCACGCGTGATGCCCGCGCATCCATCGCAGTTTCCAAACTTGGTCGCGGCACCCGGCAGACCGCCGGCAGCAGGATTGGGTTCGGTGCGATTCACAAAAATAATGTTGTTGTGCGCTTCGGTAAACGGTATGAGGATGTCGTAACGCAGGCCCATATTCAGCGTGAGCTTGTCGTTGAGTTTGTAGTCATCCTGCGTGTAGAAGCTCCAGGCCCAGTTTCTCAGCTTCGATTCGCTGGCGAAACTGCGTTCGGTTGCGTCCACCTGTCCCAGCAGAAAACTGGCAAAGGAACTCCCGTACACCCCAAAATTGGGATCGTTGGAGTCGGGCGTCGAGGTCGTCCTTTGGCTGAAG
Organism: Acidobacteriota bacterium; assembly: GCA_013288805.1. GTDB lineage: Bacteria > Acidobacteriota > Terriglobia > Terriglobales > Acidobacteriaceae > JABDBE01. The sequence continues at coordinate 926 of JABDBE010000162.1, read as the reverse complement.
TTGAAAGTCCCGCTGCAGAAGACGCATTTGATGATGTCCTGATAAGTTCGCCGCGCTTGCACGCCGAAGTTAAACGTGTGTCGGTTCTT
>JABDBE010000162.1:0-827 GCA_013288805.1 Acidobacteriota bacterium | reverse complement strand
GTTGACGACCGCCACGCCGAGCATGCGATTGTTGTTCACCGTCAAACCGCCGGAGCAGCACTCCAGGTAGGCTCCGCCACTTACGCCCCAGGTCGTCGGCGCATTCTGGCCATCAAATGTAGTTAACGGGAATGTCGTTCCCCCCTGGACTGCTCCAAAATTTACAATATTGTTGGCGTTATGCTGCCCGATGATGTTCCCGATCGCGTCGGCCCCGGCCGTCATCACCAACCTTGGACTAATCGTGAAGGCATAATTCAACACATATCCGGTGCCCTCATTCGTGCCGTTGACCTGGCTCTGGAGCGGATTCGTTGATGGCACAATGGGCGCCGAAGTAAAGGACGGCGACGTGGTTGTATCTCGCCATTGGCTGAAGTGGATGTTGTGGCGGCTGGTCAGATTCTCGTCAATGGTGTAATCCCAGAGGTTCTGGCGGATGGGGATGGAGCGAATCGCGGGCAGTTTGTTGCTCTGCAGTCCGCTATTGATTCCCGCCGTGTCGGGATCGGGAATTGATGCAAGCAGGGACTGCGACAGCGCGCTGAACCGCTGCTGCGGAATCTTGTTCGCCGGGAACGGCTGCCCGGTGGTGGGATCGCAGATGGGCCAATCGCAGACAAGGAAATCTCCGTTCGCCGGCTTCGGCTGCGATGATTCAACCCCAGGCGAGCGGCCCTGGAGCTTGAGTGTGAAACAGACAACGGGCAATGCCATCTCCCACATCCAGAGCTTTGCGAAGCAGGTGTTCCTTGCAGGCTTCGCTTGCCTGGCCTTGCTGCTTTCTGTTGCTCCGCTGCGCGCACAGGTTCAAAGCGGCATCAGCG
>JABDBE010000161.1:651-3788 GCA_013288805.1 Acidobacteriota bacterium | reverse complement strand
AGGTCGCGAACTCGGAGCGCCTCCCGTTTCTCCTTTATGATTTCGACCAGACTCATGGGCACATCCCTCCTCGATGGATTATCCGGCACCGGAAACTGGCCCAGCGGGTGCTGAATCCCGACTCCCGTAGAATCAAATCAGCCAGGATTTCAGTCAAATGGACAGTCGCTAGCGTTTCACCCATCGGCTGGAACACGTGGAGCCGCCGGAATTGAGGGGACGGACCAAGGCAGCCCTTTTCAGGGCTCTAAGCGACGTACGAGGCCAACGAGCCAGCGTTTACCTTGACCAGAGCATCCTTGGACTGGATACCCTTGAGGTACACCATCGTTGATTGGATGTCACGGTGGCCCATCCAGCCCTGCAATGTGCGAACGTCGATCCCGTGGCGCAGGTGCTCGGTGGCAAAGGTGTGGCGGAACTTGTGCAGGTAAAACCGTTGACAATATGGACCCTCAGCGCACTTGTTTCCATGCTTGGTCACACATTGCCCGCAATTGAGTTTCGCCCGATATGCCACACTTTTCACGATCTCAATGTGGAGACTGTTCGGCTTTCCCTTCGTGTTCGGAAAAACCAAGTCCGCTGGAGTCGCATTGCGGCGAGTCCTCAACTCTTGTAACTGCTGTACCATCGCGGCCGGTAGGGGCACTGCTCGTTCCTCATAGTTCTTCGGTCTAAACTTCCAGATCGGTTTTGCGGTGACTCTTACTACCGAGTTTCGGAAATCGACGTCTCGCCAAACAACATACCTGATCTCGCGATCGCGGAATCCAGAGACCAAGCAGAACTTGATGAGCATCGTTTCATCGGGATCGGCATGCCTGATCATCGAGACAATCTCTTCCGGTTCATAGATCGGCCGGATCGTCTCAACATAGCTTGGCCAGTCGCTGGATTCGACAAGGCCCTTGTGTCCGTGGCGCTTGAAGAGTTGGAGTACCGTCACCAGCCGGTCATAGACAGTCCGCGGCACGAGTCCGAGATCAAAGCAATCACTTGTGAACTTGAGGATGTCCTCGCGGGTCACCTCGTCCACGTAGGTCTTGGTATATGAGTTTCGAAACAGTACACCGAGGATCGGTCGGTACGTCCTGTACGTTCGCAGGCTGCGATGTTTCCTGATGTAATCCAGGTAGTCGTCGATGGCCGCGTTCATGGTGAGCCGTGCGGGCTCGGGAGCCACAGGAGCATCCGGGGAAAGGAGGAGACCGGCCTTCAGGGCATTTAGTTCGATCGATTTCGAGCGAGCGGCCTGGAGAAGATCCTCGAATTTGGGAACTGGCTTCCGGCGGCGCTTTCCCGCTTCATACCACTCTAGGTAATAGCGACCCTCGGGATGGTGCTCGTCACGGCCCGCGACCCAGACATGATCGCGAACGATCCTGCCGTTGTGTTCGACAACGGGAGCGAAGGGCCACTTCGAGCCCAGTTTGATTCTCTTGATGACATTGACGCGTTCCGCGTATTGCTTCGCTCTGGCCATGTTTCCAAGCCTCGTGGTGAGACCCGGCATAGATAACCTGAGCGGCTATCCCGGTCAAATGGACAGCACGATGGACAGCATATTCAGTATGTTTAGGAAAAGAAAGGAATTTGTTGCGAGGGCAGCGCTCTAACCAACTGAGCTACGTCCCCACGAATGTTTTCTATGACTTCCGCTAAAACCCTGTGGGATGTGGGCTTTGCAGGTTTTGCATGGAGCGCATCTTTTGCCGGGGTCGCTTGCGATAGCGGCGATTTCTTTCCAAACCGCCCATAAACCGCCAGTAAGAATCTCGCTCTGCAACGGTTTTATCTTAACATGGCGGTCCGGGGCAGGGCGAGCCGCTCTCCTTGACCCGTCAGGTCATGCGAGGTTAACCTTTGGCCCCGTCGCTGCAAGTCGCTAGAATGGGCCTAGCGAAAGGAACGAGCCATGAATGCCGATCTGCCTAGAAGCTTGAAGCCGCCCTGAAGGTCCAGGCAAATGCGCATGGCGTTTCTCCCGAGGGGTACGTGTGTGAAGTCCTTGAACGCGACCTCGCGCCGTCGCTCCAAGAGCAATCATCCGGCATTCCCTTCAAAACGGGACGCGGCACATTCGCCAAGTATGGGCAGGCTCCCTCTGCTGAGGAAATCGACGCGAACCGCGTTGATATGTTCAGCAACTTTGGCGAAAGCTTTTGATGATTGCTCGGCGTTGCCGACACCCATACGGCCCTTTGGCATTTGTACGGGGACGCCAGACTATCCGCAGCAGCAGCGAGCTTCATCAGCGAAGCGGCGACGGCAAGGCGCAAGATCGCCATTTCATCCATCACTCTCGCCGAATTGGTCCACTTGGTCGAAAAGAACTGCCTGCCGCTCTCCGCGTATGAAGAGCTAACGCAAGCTCTGGCCGATCCCGAGCATGTTTTCACAGAAGCCGTTTTCACCGCCGCGATTGTCCAGTCAATGCGGCAAGTGTCACGCGCCGAAGTCCCGGACATGCCGGATCGGCACGATTGCGGCGACCGCCGTTTATTTAGATGTTCCGGTTCTCAGCCGTGACAGGCGTATCTTGTCCATCAATCTGCGAACCGTCTGGTAAAGACAAGGCCCGTGCCGGTGCCGATCAACTCGGGATTTCACGATCCCGGCTATTTCGAATTTGGCAGCGCACTCAATACGATTTGAGCCGCCTGAGCATAGCGGGCCGCGACGCTTCTTTCTTCTTCCCAAACTGTCGAGATTAGCGTCTTTTGCTGCGTGCACAGAGTATCGGAGGGCGGGGGAATCACGATGCGAGCAACCTTGTTCTTAAGTAGGTGTTGCTGGCCTGTCGCTCCGGTGATTTCGCGGTTTATTTGGCGCCGCCCTATTTCACTTCTGAGATAGGCAAAGATGAACTCCGGCGCAATCGACATGTCACGCAGGACGGTGACCTTTCGCATCGCGACGATCGGCGCAGTGCGCATAGGCCTCGACGAGTTCGCGAATCGCGAGGCGATCCGCTGCCTCCTGCGGGGAGATGGTGGTGTGCTTACTCATTGGTGGTCTCCTTCTTCGACCCGAGACGCGCCTGAACCTTTCTCCATCAGACCGGCAGCGCGTTTGCCGATTCTCTTGAGCGCCATTTCGAAGTCACGAAGTTCCTCTGCGCTCAGCTCAGAAAA
>JABDBE010000161.1:0-641 GCA_013288805.1 Acidobacteriota bacterium | reverse complement strand
TTGCACTCACCTCGGCTGGCAAAAACCTGATTGTTGCTGCCTTCCAAAAGCATGCCGCTCAGATGAGAAGAGTATTTTCTGAGCTGAGCGCATGCTTTTGGAAGGCAGCAACAATCAGGTTTTTGCCAGCCGAGGTGAGTGCAACCATCCGAACGCGCCGGTCCTCGGCGCTCTCGACCCGGCTGACCAGGCCTTTTTCAACGAGGCGCTCAACCGCAATACTGATCGACCCCGGAGTCAGATTCACAATTGGGCCGATCGTATTCACAGGCAATGGTCCCTTGTGGAGTAGCACTTCCAGCACCCGAAAATCCGAATTGCCGAGTCCCGTACCTTCAATCCCGGCGGCTGCGTAGCGGGTAAGCGCATGCATCGCTTTGATCATGACGAGCCAGACGTGGTCCGTCTTTTGAGCGCCTTGGGTCATAAATAACCTGAATCTTTCAAAAGAATACGCCGTCTGATGTATTGACGTCAATATAGTCGGCGTCAACAGTAATGATCGTCAACAAAGGAGATCCGTTATGAAAACTGCGTCCACAATCGCCCGATACCTGGCAGGAGTGATCTTCCTGGTCTTCGGCCTCAATGGGTTCCTGCACTTTATTCCGCTACCACCCCCAAGTGGCGTCGCGGGACAG
>JABDBE010000160.1 GCA_013288805.1 Acidobacteriota bacterium | reverse complement strand
ATCGAGATGATTGTTATATTCGGAACCGGTACAGACGAGCTGCCCTTGGGAATTCTTTTCAGGCACGCAGATGTGGTCGATCGCATCCGGCGCCGACCAGAGCGATCCCGCGCCTGGCGTGTAGTACTTCCAACTGACGGGTTGGAAAGGTTGGGGTGGGTTATCGAGCAAATCTCCGAGGGTCTGGTGCTCGAAGCACGGGTACATGGTTGTGGATTCGCTACGGGTGTTGGGATTGATCAGCTGAACGGTTTCGCCGTTGGGAGGATCCATTTCGGCGGTGGGAGCGATGCATCCCAGGTTGGCGCCGATTGGTTGTTTTCCGTTTAACAGCGGGGCCTCGGAAACGAACCAGGTAGGGTCGTTGCCGTTTCCGGCCTGTGAAGTGCCACCGAAAAGCAATTGATGAGCAGTAAAACTTTCTCCCTGATTGGTCTGGAACATATTGTTCGCGTATCCGTACTGCGACGCGATCTGGAAGTAGGGAGCCACATCTTTGTATTGAACGTAGGCGAACTGCGGGTTGGACGGTGGGCATTGCGTGCCTTTGGGCAGGTTGCTATCGCAGACCACGTGGATGCGGTTGGCCCCGTCCATGGCGCAGTTGCCCGTCTTGGCGTTAAGGTCGCACATGGCAAGAAAGGCCGGGTGGGAGTGAACGGGATCGTAGTCGTCCACCGGGACGTTGTCTCCGGAATTGTAGACCGATGACAACGGGATCGAGATTAGCGGAACTTTAACCACGGTCTTCTTGCCGTTTTGCCACTGCGAGGCTAAGCCTTCGTTATTTGGGGCGAGCGCGGCACCCGGCAGGTAATATTGATTGCTGGGCGAATTGCTGCCAAAAAGGTTGTCGGGGGTCCGGTTCTCCTGAATCACAATAATGACGTGTTTGATAGGGTTTGGATATTGAATCTGAGCTTGCGATGCGACTGTCCCGAGAACCAACAGTAAGAGACCCCTGATGGCAAATTTCATGTTTCACCCCTCCTGGAACGACCTCTTAGATGACACGGTGCGGATTAACGTTGGGAGTTATTTCTAGTCGGGGGAACCGACCGGCTTATGCAAACTATGACGCCGAAGGGCCGTACTGTCAAGGCAAAATGGCAGCCTGGCGCGGATCCAGCAGCTAAATCCTCGCAAATGAACTCGTTCCCTTGGGGCACCCGAACTGAACAAGAAAACGCCCCCGGTTGCCCGAGGGCGTTTCGGTTACTTGTAACTGGTTACTGCTTTTTGTTGTTGTGCTTGTCCTTGTAAATCTGTTTCGAAACTTTGTTCTGCTGCTGGTTGATCTGATTCTTCTGCTGCTGGGTTAAATGACCGCCGTTGGCGGCGCGATCAGCCTGCTTCTCCTGGTTGATGGCGGCTTCTTTGTTCTCCAGGTTGCTGGCCTCACCTGCGGTCAACTGTCCGCTCTTTATGCCCTGGCCGATGCGATCCTGCTGATTTTCCGAGCGCTGGCCAATCTTCTGCGAGCCGTCGTATTGGGTGGCGGCGTTATGCTTGTCCTGATAAATCTGTTGCGAAAGGCCCTTTTGCTGCTGCTCCAAGGCAGTGCGGTCGGCCGAGGTCAGATGACCGTTGTCCTCGGACTTCATCGTATTTTCTTCCTGGTTGATCTGTGACTCTTTCTTCTCCAGGCTGCCAGCTTCGCCGGCGGTGAGTGAGCCATTGTCTACGCCATTGGCGATGCGGTTCTGCTGAATCTGCTTGCGCTGGTTGACCGTCTTGTACCCGTTTTGCGGAGGGGTAGCGGGTGAGGTCGGCGCGCCGGACGTTGGTGAAGTACCGGGCGCGGGCGCTGCGGTGGTCGTCGGCGCCGTCGGCGGGTTGGCCGGGGCGGTAGAAGTCTGCGCAGCGGCGGGCAACAGAAACGCTGATAAAGCCGCACTGAGTAACGCCATTTTAGTGTAGTTCGTCATATTCAGTTTCTCCTTGTAGGGGGGTTGTCAATGTTTCTCGCTTTCCTGCAGACTCCATGGCTGTCAAAGTCAAAAACACCGGCTTCAGAGAATAGTTGCGCGGGGGTCAGCTCATACCCACGCAAGGCGCGAATCAACCTATTGATTCCAATAGATCAAGATGGGTTGTTTACTGCTTTCATTTGACCATTAGGATACCGTGTACGACTCTCCATGTCTATTAACTTGACGGGGGACGTATCCGGGGAATCAGCGAGAAACCAGTTCTTCACCCGGGCCAAATCGCAGGCCCCAGGACAGGGTTCCATCCTCCGTTGGAGGATTGAACTTCGACCGGAATGACAGAGAGTTTGGAATGAAAAAGGTGACACGGAGCCACCCTGCGCCGCTAATCGTCGTCGAGGGGGATGGGCGGAGTTTTGTCGTGGAGGAAGTAGTTGGCGTCGTAGGGTGCGGGAATCGTACGGAAACTGTGCCGCTTGGTAAAGTCGAAACAGTCGGAAAGATTATCGGCACGCGAGTCTGCGAATCCGAGCGAGCCGAGATCGAACTTTTCCTCGATGAATTTCAGAATGCTCCCGAAATCATGGTCGACGTGAGAAATATAATGCTGCCGCGCGTAGGCTGACACCACGATCATGGGCACGCGGAACCCGTATTCGTAAGAATCGTAGATGGGGGGTGCGACGTGGTCGTACCAGCCTCCCCAGTCGTCCCAGGTAATGAAAATCGCGGTGTCGGACCAGTAGGGGCTGTTGCCCACGGCATTCACAATGGATGCCACCCAGGAGGGCCCAGTGCCCAGGTTGAAGCTGGGGTGGTCGGACTCGGCTCCGTTGGGAATCACCCAGCTCACGGCTGGCAACTGAAAGCCGGAGATGTCGGAAAGAACCTGCTTGGGATTCAAAATGACGTTATTCCAATCCTCACCAAAGCGAATATGTTTAATCGCGTTCGGCCCGGTCCAGATCGTGTTGGCCGATTCGGTGTAGTAGCGCCAACTGACCCCTTTGGCATCGAGCAGATCGAACAGAGTCGTATGCTCGAAACACGGGTACATTCTCGAAGACTCGTTCCCGACAGGATCAATCATTTCGACGTATTCTTTGACCGGGGATGTGCATCCCGTGTCGTCGCCGGTATCCGGCGCCCCGAGGGGGTTCTCGGCAGCAAACAAGTCGCTGGTCTCGAAAGGCGCGGAGGTCCCGGAGATGATGAATTGGTGGGCGGGGAAGCTTGGCCCCTGATTGGTCTGAAACATTCGATCGGCGAAAGTATACTGCTCGGCCAGTTGGAAATACGGTGCTACTTCAGCCGGATTAACATACTTGAATTGAGCAGCGGCCGGCGGGCATTTGGGAGGGCCACTCCTGCAAGTGATGGCAAGCTGGTCGGCGCCGTCCATTTTCCCGTTGTCGTACATCAGTTCGAACGAGTTGTGTCCGTGGGCGATATCGTAGTTGTTCCGTAGCGGCTGCGGCTGCAGCTTAATGATCTGACCCTTGGAATTCAATCCACTGCTGGCGATGTCCGCGCCCTCGGCAACCAAAACGGGGTCTTGAAACATGTTATCGGTCGAACGGTTCTCTTGGAAAATCACAATCACGTGCTGAATTTTCTGCGCGTTCAACTGTGCGGTTGTAAGCGGCGCGAATAGCAAGAGAACTGAGACTACACGCTTCATTTCGACTCCAGGAGGATTGCAGAATGGATGGGACCTGCCGCTTCCTCATTCGGATTCCCATGGCAGCTCCGAGCCGCGGGCATTATACACCGGATTGCCCGATTTTGAGTCCCTTACGAAGCGGGAAATTCCAGGGTAATGCAAATCAGGCGTGGGACCCTGGTTGAGGTCTCACGCCTGTAGTAGTTGAGGTTGAAGAGCTGCGGTCTATCGTGATTACTCCGGAGTGGCGACGAAGCCC
>JABDBE010000159.1:905-3856 GCA_013288805.1 Acidobacteriota bacterium | reverse complement strand
CGCGGCTCGCCCAGATTCCCTCGGCTTCGCTCGGGACAGGCTCTTCACTGCGCAAAGAACGCTTGTTCAGGATGACAATCAAACTGACCCCACTACCAATTACCTACGTGCCTTGACGCCGCTCTCCGCGGCAGGTTACTTTCGAGTTTTGCGGGGAGAACCCTGTTCCAAGCAAGGAAGAACATTGGCCAACCGTCCTCTTATCACTCTTACCACCGATTTCGGGCTCAACGATCATTTCGTGGGAACGATCAAAGGCGTCATTCTGGATATTGTTCCCGAAGCTGAAATCGTCGACATTTGCCATGCGGTGCAGGCCTTTGACATTCTCGACGGCGCTCTGGCGATTGCCCAGGCGTACTCATATTTCCCCAATGGAACGATTCACCTGGTGGTCGTCGATCCGGGCGTGGGAACGGCACGACGGCCCATCCTTTTGTCCACGGGACGGCACTACTTTGTGGCTCCCGACAACGGCGTGCTGTCGCTTATTTACAACCATGCGGAGCGCATTCAAGTACGCCACATCGTCGCGGAACATTACTACCGACAACCGGTGAGCAGCACTTTTCATGCGCGCGACGTGTTCGCGCCTGTGGTTGCATACCTTGCCAAGGGCGTGGAGACTGCGAAGTTTGGCGAAGAGATCACCGATTTCGTGCGCTTCAACGCACCCAGGCCTAAACCGATTGACGCCCAAACTCTAAGAGGCGTTGTGCTGAGGGTTGACCGTTTCGGAAACATCGTCACGAACTTCGCCCCGCAAGATATTCCCGCGCTGTTCCAGGCTGACCCGCCCGCGTTCAAGATTCGTGTTGGTAAACACGAAATCACGGAGATTCACAGCAACTACGCCGGAGGCGCGCCGAATGAAGTCTTCGGGATATTGGGAAGCATGGGGTATTTGGAGATATCGGCCAATCGGGGGGCGGCCGCGCAAATCATTGGCGCCAGCAAGGGCAACGAAGTAGTGATCGTCATGGAAGGCGCTGTCGCCGCCAGCAACGGGCAGTAAGTTACGAACTCTTCGGACCCGGATGAACGTAGCGATCCATTTCGGCTGTCCATTTCAAAAAGCGCCACAGATTCTTTCGTTCCCGCCAGGTGAACTCCCAGAATTCGAGAAGACCGATCTGCTGCATCTTCACGCCACAATAGGTTTCGATTCGCCATAGCAGGTAGGGACTTCGCCATGGAGCGAGATGATGGCCGCGAGTCGCGTTCCACAAGAATCGGATCATTTGGCGCATGCGGCTATCTTAACTGATCGCTCCCGAGTCGCCTCTAGCGGCGCCGCGCTTGATCATCCACGCGGCGATAATCGTTAGCAAGGAAATTAATGTCACCAGAATTACTCCCGTGAGAAACAAGGGAGCCGTGTAGTACTCGGGCCGACGCATGAATATCGCGAGGCATATTGGAAGGGTCAAGAGAACAATTCCGTTCACCATTAAGACTCGCCTCGCCCACGCAGCGTTACGATTCTGGGCAGCGGCGGCGAGCCACGTTGTATAGCCCAGAGGTAGGAGAAGAATACCCATCAACACATGATTCAACAAAGTCGGCCCCACCGCGCGCTGGTAAACCTCGGAGGAACTGTCCCCCAACAAATCTCGGATGTGCGGCGTGGCTATTGTATGAACTAACCCCGAGAACGACTAGCAGCACGCCGACAGCACGCAGAAAAACCGCGGCAACTTCTTGTGAGCGCATGTTTGCTTTCCCTACAATTCTGATAACTATATCGCTCTCTGAGGTCAAATCGTCCAGTGAAAACGCAATGCTGCCTTATCTGGACCGGTTACTGCACGTGCTAGAATCCATTTTCCGTTTGAGGATTTCTCTTTTATGGCTGATGTTGAAGCCCGTCAGAAAGCTGAAGACCATTACTACGCGGCTCTGGACCTGGTTTCTGAGGGCGAGCAGGAACGCGCCGTCGAAGAATATCGGAAGTCTCTGGAGGCTGATCCCACTTTCACCGAAGCCATGCATGGTATGGCTCGAGCCTTGCAGGATCTCGGACGGCTGGATGAGGCCATTGTGATAGCGAAGCGCATTGCGGAAATCGATCCTGATGACGTGCTGGCCTACACGAGTCTCTCGGTTCTTTATCAGAAGAAGGGCATGATTCCGGAAGCAGAAGCTGAGGGCGCCAAAGCGAGGGTGCTGGGGTGGAAGCAACAGTTGAAGAAAGGCAGTCGTTAGTCGTTGGTCGATGGTCTTTGGCTGCTGGCGCGGCACAATTGTTCGGATGAAATGACCAACGACTAACGACCAATGACCAACGGCTATATCTCGTACTTCTTCATCAAATGCCGGAACGACCGATAGGAAATTTTCAGCAAATCCGCCGCGCGAGTTTGCACGCCGTTTGACTGGGTCAGCGCAGTTAGCAGCAGCGACTTCTCGATGTCGGCGACGTACTTCTCCATGTCCATACCGTCAGGCAGCGCGCCAGCACTTATTGCCGCGCCTGGCATGCCTACACCGGCAGCGGCGGCTCGGGCCTTGGCTTTTTCCGCGGGCAGATCGACATGCAGTTCATCTCCGGTCTCCAGAGCAACAGCGCGCTCGATCGTATTTTCCAGTTGGCGCACGTTGCCCGGCCATTCATAGCCTCCCAGCGCTTCCAGCGATTGGGAGTTCACTCTCTGAATGCTCTTCCCTGCTCCTGGTGCGTACTTCTTGAGGAAGTGATTGACCAGAAGTGGAATGTCTTCGCGACGTTGGCGCAGCGGCGGGACAGAAACAGGGATTACGCTGAGCCGGTAGTAAAGATCCTCGCGAAAAGTATTCTCGGCCACCTGTTTGTCGAGGTCGCGATTGGTCGCGGCGATGACGCGGACATCGATGGGAATTTCGTTGGTTCCACCCACCGGACGCACCGAGCGCTCCTGCAAAACTCGAAAGTAACCTGCCGCGGAGAGCGGCGTCAAGGCACGTAGGTAATT
>JABDBE010000159.1:0-895 GCA_013288805.1 Acidobacteriota bacterium | reverse complement strand
ATCTCGCTGATCTCGTCGAGAAAAATGGTTCCCTTATCCGCGACTTCAAACAATCCGCGCTTGTTCTGGTTGGCTCCGGTGAATGCGCCTTTGACGTAGCCGAACAATTCGCTCTCGAGGAGTGTCTCCGGAAAAGCCCCACAGTTGATGGAGACAAATGGCTCAGCCGCGCGCGGAGAACACACATGCAGGGCGCGAGCCACAAGTTCTTTTCCGGTTCCGCTCTCGCCGTAGATCAGAACCGTGCTTTGCGTTGAAGCAACAGTACGAATCGTCTGCTTCAGTTTCTCCATCGCAGGACTTACGCCGACAATGTTGTCCAGCGAGTTGCGTGTGGCTGCGTCGCGTTTGAAAGCGAAATTCTGCCGGCTTAGAGATACTTTCTCGAGCGCTCGATTAATGGCCAGCTTGATTTCATCGACTAAACCCGGAGACTTGCGAATGTAATCCGTGGCGCCGCCGGCTTTGACGGCTTGCACTGCGGCTTCGTAGTCATCGAGTGCCGTCATCAGAATCACGGCGGAGTCGGGAGAAATCTGGTGGGCGTGGCGCAGCACCTCGATGCCGTCAATATTCGGCATCTTTATGTCCGTAACGACCACGTCGTACAGGGCGCCGTCGAGTTTTCGCTTCGCGGCTTCGCCCGAATTTGCGGTCTCAACCTTGTGACCCTCGCGGCGCAGGGCAATATCCAGCATTTCACAGATGGAGCGCTCATCGTCGCAAACCAGAATGTTACCCATGCGCTCCTCCTCCAGCCGTAACGGCTGCGGCACTGGTGTTGTCGGGAAGAGTCGAGGGTGACTGATGTGCACCACCCGTTTGCGGAGCAGCCACAACCTCTCCCACCGTGTAACGATGTAATCGCAGCACGAAGACGCTGCCCTGTCCGAGG
>JABDBE010000158.1 GCA_013288805.1 Acidobacteriota bacterium | reverse complement strand
AGTGAGATCAGCAAAGCCGCTGACCTGCTCTTTTTGCTCCCCTGCGAAGCGGAATATAAACCCGTCGGGAAGCTGCTTCTGGAATGCTTCCAGCTTAGGCATAGCCGCTGCGATTACCTCCGAAGGTAGACGCCCCTGCGTGGGCCAGCACTGCACGGTAATCGTCCGGTACTGATCGAAGCGTCGGATTTTAGGCGTTACCGGACTCAGGGCAATCGTCGCCACCTGATCGAGAGGCACTGGAGGGGTGTCTTGCCGCGAGAAGACGTATAGACTGCGCAGATCGGAGAGTTGGGACCGCTCCTCCATCTGCATGCGTCCAACAATCGGAACCTGCTTGTTGCCATCTCTCAATACTCCAGCCGTAATGCCTTGAAGAGCCACACCGACGGAATCGGAAACATCTGCGTTTGTGACGTGCGCCAGATTTGCCCGGTCCGCATCGACGTGCACCACTTCTCTCGCACTCGGCTCACCCCAATCGTCTCGAACTCTGGCGGCGATGGGGATGTCGCGAAAGATTTGCTTCAGCTGCTCGGCTTCCGCTCTGAGACGTGGCAGATCTTCGCCGGAAATTCTGACCTGAACCGGAATTCCAACCGGCTTGCCCGTTTCGAGAGTCCGCGTATCAATGATCGCTCCGGGAATTTGCCTGTCGAATTCCGGCTGCAACAGGGCAAGCAGAGGTGTCGTATCATGATTGTCTTTCGTTCGCAGAATCACCTGAGCATAATTGGTTTGTCTGTCCTCCGGTGTGGCGCTGCTCCAGAAGCGCGGGCCGCCGCCGCCCACAAAAGTCGTCATCGATTGCAGAACATCCTTCGGATGTCCGTGCTCCGGATGGCTTCTACCATACTCTTCCGCTACTCCGCGTGTAATGGACTCCACCTGTTGAGCAACCGCGCTGGTCGCGCTCGCCGGGGTGTCTTCAGGCAACCACACGTCGATGTAAGAAAAGTATTGAAGATCTTTTGGAAAGAACTGCGGCTTGAGCGTGGAGAATACGACGCCACCCGCTACGATCAGACCGAGCGATGCTGCCAGGCAGACCTTCCTGTGCTCAATGGCCTTCTTCGCGGTTCGAAAATACCAACCCGTGAACCCCCGTTGCCGCCTTTCCTCGATAGGAGTTTCGCTCTTGGCTTCCAACAGAAACGAACTGATGAGCGGCACAAAAGTCATCGAGACGAGCAGAGCCGCCAGCAGCGAACAACTAATGACGATAGGCAGACTGTATAAGAATTTCCCTGTATCTCCAGGCAACAGCAGAAATGGAAGATAGGAGACGATATTCGTGAGGGTTGCAAACGCCATCGTCTTGAATAGCTTTGTCGGTCCCAGCCACGAGGCGACGGACCGTGTCTGGCCGGCACCCAGTTCGCGCACAATTGCGTCGCCGGACACCACCGGTACATCGACCAATAGCCCCAGCGCAATGATCAGTGAAGCGATAGAGACCTGTTGCAGGTCGATCCCGAGCGTGTTGATGACCCCAAACGTAATCGCCAGCGTAATCGGCATGGACGCCGCGATCAGGATGGCCGTCCGCCAGCTCCAGAAGCCAATCAAAGCCACAACTACCACAAGCACCAGCGCCTCGATCAAGCTGTGGCTGAAGAGCTCAATGCTGTCGTGTACCTGCAATGGCTGGTCCGAGGTCCTGGCCAGCACCAGGTCGGCTGGCAATGTTTTTCTGACGCTCGCCAGATTGGCGTCCACCTGTTTTCCAAAAGTTCCGATCTGTTCTCCCTTTTTCATCTGGATCGAGAGCGTGATCGCGCGTGTCGTGATCCATTTGCCGTTTTCGTCGCGGCGCGTGTAGCGGTTCAGGAACGAAGGGGGATTCTCGTATCCCCTGTCGATGTCCACGATATCCCGCAAGTAAAGCGGCGTTCCGGTCGGTGACGCGCCGATCACTACATTCCGCAGATCGTCGATGCTGTTGAACTCGCCTGTGGTGTTGACGCTGACCGTGCGTCCGCGCGCATTGAGCGCTTGGCCACTCTCCGGTAGATTCCGTGCCGCGAGGATGCTGGAAAGATCCGCCGGCCTTAGCTTGTATTGCGCCAGACGCTCCTGCGAGAAATTCAGAAATACGTTCTCGTCCAGCACCCCGGAACGTTCTGCCTTCGCCACGATCGACAACGTTTTAAGGCTTCGCTGAAGGGTATCGGTAAAGTCGTCCAGGTCGCGATAAGTGTACTTGTCGCCGGCCACGGCCTGAAGCGCCGCAGTGGTGTTTGCCGGATCGTCGATGACCGCAGGTTTCCATGCATCTGGATGAAGCTCGTCGGTTTGCAGGTTCTGATTTGCGAACTTCATCAAGGCCGACTGCAGATCAGGAGTGCTGAGGTTCGTCGCCAGGTCCACCCCTGTGAACCCCGCTCCCGAAAACACTCGCATATCGGAGCATAGATGTTGGGTTGCCATGTCTCGGGTCACCCAAGACAACTTGCGCTCGACGTCGTCGCTGTCGATAGACTTCGGAAAAACCACAACAATGGAACGCCGCCGCTGAGTATTCGTATCCAAACCACTCCGAAGCTGCCGGACCTGTGTCTCAACTAGTTTGCTTATCCAGGCGACCTGTACTGGATCGGCCGGCGGACTCGCTACTGTGAGCATCAATGCGGACGTATCCCCGAAGTCCTTGATGTACAGAATGGGCCCCGTTCCCTGGGGAAGGTCGTGGATAGCGTCCAGCCTGATCTTGACGTCGTCCAGTTCCTTGTCCCTGTCGTACTTTCCCTTTTCTGCCAGTTCGAATTGAACCATCGCCGAGCCGGTTCTGGAGGCGCTCTTGATCTCCGTCACCCATTGATTCAGAGCAATAGCCTGCTCGATCTTCCTGGTCACCAGTTGCTCGACCTGTTCCGCCGATGTTCCCTGCCAAGGCACGATAATCATCGCTTGGCGTACCGGAATGTCCGGGTCTTTACGTTGAGGCATTTTCAATAGCCCGTAGATTCCCCAGAGGATCGCAACCGCGAGCGAGACCCAAGCTACGTGCTTCTGCTCGAGGAAGAAGCGGGCGAGATTCTTCTTGTCCGCAGACCGTTCGTTCTGTGCGTTTGTCATTGCTGCGTCTCCTTGTTGACCATCCGGATCAGGCTTCCATCGCTTAGCTGGTTAGTACGGTTGACAACGATTCGTTCGCCGGGCGTAAGGCCTTCGTCGATGACGACCGACTTGCCGAAGGTTTCACCAATCCTCACGCTCTTCAATTGCGCAAACTGTTTTCCATCGCGCTCCGATACAGTGAAGACCGAATAGTTATTCGAACCGGATTCCGCGGTCATCAAGGCAGTCAGTGGCACTACAGGCACAGTTTGCGTATTCGCTTGCTCTATACGGATCCGGGCGATCATGCCCACCTTGAGCGATCGATCTCGGTTCGGCAGAGTAACCTCTATGTTGAAAACCCGTGACTCACGATTGGCGGAGGCGGAGATTCCAGTAATTTGCCCTGTGAAGGTCCGCCCCTGCAAGGCATCAAGTTGCACAGGCACCGGTGCTCCTGGCTTGAGGTGTGCCAGCATGCCGTCGGGAACTCCGAAGTTCACCTTCACGACACGCGCGTCGTCGAGGGTGAATGCCCTTGTCCCTGCAGCAACAAGGCTGCCGGGTTCCACACTCTTTTCGACGATGACTCCAGGCATGGGAGCTTTCAGGCTCGTATCGCCAAGATTGATCCGCCCGGAGACAGCTTGCGCTGACGCAGCACTCAACTGCCCGCGGCGCGCCTCGATCTGGCGCGCGGCGGCTTCCACACCGGCGGTCGCCGAGGTGTGCTGATCCACCGCTGCATCGTAATCCGGGCGAGTGATTGCCTTGGCGACATAGAGCGCTTGTGCACGCTCAAAGTCAAGATCCGCCTTTGCCTGGTCGGCCTT
>JABDBE010000157.1 GCA_013288805.1 Acidobacteriota bacterium | reverse complement strand
TCGGTTGCTGGAGTGGAAGTAGGGACAGAACTCTCCGTTGTTCGCGGATTTAGGGTTCTCGCGCCCGTAAGTGTTGCACAATCGCGGTTGCACTCATTGTATTCGCTAGATTTTCTAACGGCTTCGAATGGAGTTTGGCTGCAGCACAAGAACAAACCTGCGCCGAGTGAGGCAAGAAGGCGAGGTGTTCGTCAATTTCAACTTGGCGATTGGTTGGGCGACCGTATCTAACCGTCGTAAAATCGCGTTGGTGTTGAAAAAGTCACTGAGTTGGTGCTTGCGCCTACGGCTAGTGGATAAACGGGGAAGTTTGGTTCGTTAACCGGCTAAATTTCCGGCCGAGAACGTGGAGATTAGCAGATGGCAGATGTAACGCCCCCCGGCATTCTGATCGATCTGACGCATGCCACGCGGAAAACCGCGTAGACATCGCAATAGGATATCGTTCGGTTCGTCTCAATCGGCCTTTGAGCCTCGAGTACATAATATATCGTGATACGATATATTATCGCAAGGCCGGCGATGGGGCGCGTGCAAGTCTTTTTTGTCAAAACGAACCCAATATATGCCCTGTTTTTATAGACTTCCAAAATTCAAGAGACACGAATTCACGTTTGGGGGAATGATTGATCAGACGTGAACCGGAACTTAACCGAAGGCACCGCACGCGCAGCAGCAGAACGCCAGATGCGGGAAGGGAAGAAGGACTGTACTGCTCCGACCCGAATTGGAAGCAAACGAAGCTTTCGTTCCACGATGGCGTAAGGCACGCGTGGGCCTATAAGGCTTGACCATCCGCACGAGCAAATATCGAGAAACCGGCGGATGCTACGGCATACCGCGCAAAAAGTCAGATGCTCGCGCGCCGCCGGCGCGGGAGCAAATCATCATGTGTCGCCACTACTGGTTGCGATTCCGCAGCCACTGAATCGTCGCAGAAAACAAGCCTTGCTCTTCCCAAAGACATTTCTGAAACCAGTTCTAGGCAGCATCGAGAAGCTTCGAGACACTCTGCAATGGAATCCGGAGCCAGGACGGCCGGTTGTTGAGTTCATACCCCAGCTCATACACGGCCTTGGTGATGACGTAAGTATCTAGTAGGACCGCAAGTTCTTCATGGCTGTGAGGAAGAAAAGGGGCAGAGCCCGAAGTTCTCAGATACGTTTTCAGGAAAGTAGCAGAAACCCACGTTTGCCAATATTGCGCCCAGCCATCCAAGGCATTCAGTCTTTCTTGCGTAACTTCTCCGCCACTGATTTCTCCGAGAATTGGCGCGTACGCTGCGTAGTGAAAAGAGCGCAGCATTCCAGCAACGTCCTGCAAGGGAGAGGTTTTGCTTCGCCTCTCGCTCAGAGGCCGGGCGGGTTCTCCCTCGAAATCGATGATGACAAAGTCGTCGCCAGTGAAAAGGACTTGCCCTAGATGGTAGTCGCCGTGGATGCGAGTACGCATCGCGGAAATCTTGAGCGCTTCAAGCGAACGGATCCGCTGGCATAGTCCCTCCTCAAGCTTCACGACTTTGCTGGCTTTTTCCCTCACGCCCGGCGACAGTCTTTCACTCTGCTGGCGAAGCGATCGAAATGTCCGGGCAATGAGATCCAGAGCGGATTTCACTAACTCCTGCTGGTTCGCTCCGGTAAAGGGTTCAGGAGCAAAAGCAGGCTGTTCCCGGGTTGTAGACAGGGCAACATGAAGCTGGGCGGTTCTGACGCCGAGCAACCGTGCGGATTCAAGGTAAGAGCCAATTCTTTGCTTTGCGTCCTGTGGAACCTCCCGCTCAGCCAGTGTCAGGATGGGGACATGTGGCAACTTTTCGAGGCGGATTGCGGCTGCGGATTGAGCCTGTTCATAGTATGCCGCGAGCGCTTTCAGAGTGTACTGCCATGCATCCCCGTGATTTGGAATGTACCCCTGGAGGATCCCCAGTGTGATTCGTTTCCCCGCGTTGCTGACATACTCCAGATGACCCGCCAGTATGGGCACATTTCTGAACTCTGTCTTCTCGGTCAGAAATGAGCCAATCTCGAGGTCAGGATTGAGCCCTTCTTCCAAGCGGCGAAACAACTTGAGCACTAAGCGGTTGGCATAGACGACAGAGCTGTTGCTCTGTTCTGCTTTCATCAAAGATGGCGCCAGTGGACCCTGCGATGGCTCCCACATGGAGCGAAGAGCAGCACCTGAAACCGCCCGAACTTCACCGCGAGCACCGGGAAAGCGATCTCCTCGCGCCACGGCTTCCAGCAGAAATGTTAGGAATGGTTGGTTAGAGAGCGCATCGTATAAAACAATCTTCCCTGAACTACCTTCCCAATTAACTCTTAGCGATGGAGCCGGTTCTCCAGCGGGAGGTTGTTCCTCATCCATTGCTAATCGCAGAGGAAGAGCATACATTTCTCCAAACTCGGTAGTGTACTCGATGTGAATCAGAAACAGGTAAACCCGTGGATCGGTGGAGAGAAGCGGCACTACATCCGATACTTCAACGGATTGAATTACTCTCGCCTTGCCACCGAACCAGCGACGCTGCACCAGGAAGTCCGGAAGAATCGGCGGCAGACTCTTCCGAAAGCCTGCCAACAATTCATTCGTCGCAACTGAATTCGACATATTGCTGTTCTTCCGTCACAGAAAATAATCGAAGTCGCGCTCAGTCCGCACCAGCCGCCGGATGCGGAAGATGTGCGCCGGCATCACTTGCGGATTGAGCTCAACGTAATTGTGTGTCCCGTGCCAGAAATAGCGGGCATCGGTCAGCAAATCGTGCACTTGATACGGCTGCTGCAGATCGAGTTTGAATGACTCGACCGGCAAATCGACCCAACCAGACTGAGTGTGATGAGGGTCGAGGTTGACGACCACGACGATGATATCGGATAGATCTCCGGTCGTCTTGCTGTAGACAATCAGTTGATCGTTGTCGACCGGGTGAAAGCGCAAATTCCAATCGCTTTGCAAAGCGGGATTTTCACGACGTATGTGGTTCACACGCGCAATCAGGTTTCTAAGGCTATCCGGGTTATCGATATCCCAGTGCCGGATCTGATACTTCTCAGAGTCCAAGTATTCTTCGCTACCCGGGCGAAGAGCCCGGTTCTCAAAGAGCTCGAAGGCAGGTCCGTAGATTCCATAACTCGCGCCTAGAGTCGCGGCCAGAGCCAATCGGATCATGAAAGCGGGACGCCCACCGAATTGGAGGAATTCCGTCAGTATGTCCGGAGTGTTCGGCCAGAGGTTTGGGCGGAAATATTCGCGCACCTCCGTCTGCGTGAGCTCGGTGAAATATTCTGTGATTTCCGACTTTGTGTTCCGCCAGGCAAAATACGTATAGGACTGCGTGAATCCCAGCTGACTGAGCCGATACATCACCTTCGGGCGCGTGAAAGCTTCGGAAAGAAATAGGACGTCAGGGTACGCAGTTTTTATGTCGGCAATCAGCCTCTCCCAGAAATCAAAAGGCTTAGTGTGAGGGTTGTCCACGCGGAAGATACGGATACCTTGCTCGATCCAGAACCGCACCACACTTCGCAACTCTTCCCGTAGCTCGCGGTTGTGCTCATTTTCGAAATATAACGGGTAGATGTCTTGGTACTTTTTAGGAGGGTTTTCGGCATACTGCACGCTGCCGTCCGGCCGCACGCGGAACCATTCCTTGTGTTCCAACACATAGGGGTGGTCCGGCGCACACTGGAACGCAAGATCCAAAGCCACCTCCAATCCGAATTCCTTTGCGCGCGCCACTAATCGGCGGAAATCCTCAAGCGTCCCAAGTTCCGGGTGAATCGCTTTGTGTCCACCTTCCTTGGAACCGATGGCCCAAGGGCTTCCGACATCCTCGGGAGTGGACTCCTCCGTATTGTTCTTGCCCTTACGGTGCGTGCGGCCGATAGGATGAATAGGCGGAAGATAAAGGACA
>JABDBE010000156.1:3443-3923 GCA_013288805.1 Acidobacteriota bacterium | reverse complement strand
CAGGGCGACGAGGCCCTGGCCACGTACCAGCACAATGGTCCCTGGAGTTTTGTACTTTCTGATCTTTACTTCTACCGCGGTGAGAAGATCGAAAATGGGTTGGAGTTGGTCCGTGCAATTACAGTCATCACACCCGGTCAGCGTATGGCAATCCATACTAGCGAGAGAGATTTTCAGGCACCAGTTCCGGTGCTGATCAAGCCTTATCCAATCGGTCGATTGGTTCGGCTCTTGCGCGAGCCTTTGTAAAGCCTGGCCCTGCCATTCGGGTGATGTACATGCCCTAGTAAGCGCTCACTCTGATTGGGCGTTGAGGAGACGGTGTTCAATGGCTGAGATCCAACAGAATCGACACAGTGCACTCGCCCCAGACGACCGGATTGGCAAACCCTTTCTAGTCCTCGGTCAAGGGATCCGCCGATGCCTTGTCTGCGAACAACTGTTTACCCGACGAGAAGCACCACGCCACGCAACGGTCGC
>JABDBE010000156.1:0-3433 GCA_013288805.1 Acidobacteriota bacterium | reverse complement strand
GGAGACCGCCATGCCCAGAAGCTCGCAATTACCAATTTGTTCCTTGCGCCACGCAACGGTCGCTTGCTATCCGAGAACCTGCGAGGTTCAAAAGCGTTGAGCGGGGATGGGCAAGATGAGGAATCCATTTCGCTAGCTTTATGCCGTCCTCTACATTTACGGATCCTGTGTTGTCCGCACTCGATCTGCGTTCTATTGACCTACGTTCGCGGTGAATTCTAATGAGATCAGTCCTATGGGGTGAACATCTTGAAGAAGCGGTCGAGTTGCTGCTCTGCAAGCTTACTGCTGCGCCGGGCATGATCGAACCACAGGAGGACTTGCTGTCCTGTGGCTGCATTAATGGGATCGGCCCGAAAAAGATGAAACAAGCAGCTGCCAAGCTCGGGATCGTGTTTGAGAGGTATGTCCGTCCAGAAATGGGAGGCTTACGAACTTACTGGAGGCTTCCTGGTAAAGCAGCATAGCTGCCCTTTTTCCACGCTTCGTAAAGCGATTACGGGTTAGCGTCGCGGCACGTCATCCTTAATTCGCCTTTTCCCGGGCGGCGTTTTTCTTTGCGCCATCCTGATGTAGTTCCGGTCGTCGAGGGTTCCAGGCTGGAAACATCGCATTGAAAAGACCCGCCATTCAATTCTTGACATCCATCGCTAAGGCAGCCGCAATTCTTTCGACGTGGACTACCTCAACTTCGCCGTCAAATAAAGCGCAAACTTGCCCAGCCGTCGCACCTCGAAGGCACAAAGTCATGGGACTGATCGCGATATGTTCGGCCTCTATTGGCCGCGTTTGAGCGCGTGGCATTCCTCATGAACCGCCTTCCCATCTTCGTCGGTCTTTGCGGTTTCAATCTTCACGGTTTCGTGGCACAAGGAACAAATTGGTAATTGCGAGCTTCTGGGCATGGCGGTCTCCAGCGTGGATTATCAGATCGCACAAGAGACCGACGCCCGGAAACCGGGGCACGGAGGGATGTGTAACGCGACTCTTTGGTTATACCATAATTGATAGCTTTGAGACGGTCGGCTGTCGGACGGAAGGGCAAATTTCTCAGGTTGCCATTTTATTGCCCCGAGATATGATTGGGCAGCAGCATTCGGAGCAGAATGAGTTGATGAACGCAGTTGCAATAAAGAAGGGTCAGAGCCAAGAAAGGGCAGAAGGCTTCCGGGAGATGGGAACGCTCAGGTGTGACGGTTGTGGCGAGGAGTTCTTTATCAATCACCATCCTGCATTTGCAGACAAGGGGCTCGCTGCCAAACAAGCACATTGGCTCGAAAAGGTCCTTGCAGAAGAGCACGAGCGGGACAAGAAACATGCAGACCGAATCGAACTGCCCGAATGATCTGCACAAGTCAGGACATTGTACTTTCGTAATTAGGATTCAACCGTATTGAAGGGATTGCTGTTCCTGCCCCAAAATCGGAGTATGTGAAGATCGTCCTCACAGATATCATCTTCAGGAGTTTCCGATGCAATACGATTCCTCCCTCAAAGAGATTCATGCGTTCTTGGATCCTGAAACACCCAGAATGTTGTCGCTTCCCTTGGCGGTCCTGATTACAGGTGCTCTATCACAGGTAGAGGCCACCATCGAACTTGCAAACCGAGTTTACGATTCGGTATTTCACCCGGCCGATCAAGACTGACTCTGCGGGAAATGCCCGTGTGGCCCAGCTGAGGTAACCGTGCCACAGTGGACGATGTGTGGTGCGCTCTTGACTGGGCTGAGGTCATTGGGCGCTCTTGCTTTTTGCGCGGAAGCCTGGAGCAGATCGTGGGCAGCCGAGAAACTCGGGTATTTGGTTCGGCAGGATAGGAGAGAGAACTCATCACCGAAGTGCTGGAGTTGATTCAAGGCAAGGAGCCGTCCTGACCGGGACAAGATTTGACCCGGCTGGAACTCCGATACAATGCTTCGTCATTGGGACGTATAATGCTGGCCTTCCCCTAGAAAGAGAGCTAGACCGTGAAAAGGACGTTCTTGATCGCGACCTTGGCCGTGGTTTCGCTTGTCACCTCGGGCAACACCTCAGCCGATAGAAAACAATGTTGCCATGGTTGCGGCAGTTATGGCTGCAATCAACACAACTGCGGGGACAAGTGCAGCGCAGGGCCACACTGTAGTGGTTGTTGGAAAAGTTGCGTCAGATAAGTTACACCGGGCCGAGCCTTGGGAGCACCATCAGAAATATCCTAAAAGGAGATGACCCATGACATTGGTACCCGCATTCCATTCCATCAATGAAGGCCAGAAACCGCCCGCTCGCCGCGTTTATCACAATAACGATGCCTGCCCTCCGGGTCGTGACATATCACTGAAAGAACGACTAACCGGCACCGGTAGCTTCAGGCTCTGCGAGGACTGCAACAAGTTGAATGCTCAGGGGCGTTAAGGCCGCTTCGCTTCGTTGATGGCGGGCCTTTGTGAGTAAGAAGAATAAAACTTGCTCATCAAGACCCTTTACACCAAATGAGGCCCGTCATCTTTAAGCCGCGACATTCGATCTCACGACTGCCTTACCAATCGTGTTCGTTGCTTGAGCGGTGAGCCCCAGAGTCCCCCCGCTCCGCCTGATCCGCCTGAACAGAGGACCAGGGCTCACCTCCCCTCAAATCCAGCCCACTATACCGTTGTTTTCCTATTTTGCCACCACCGACTACGCGGCCTTCTTTTGCTGAGCCTTCACTTTCGCCCAGCGAGCGCGCTGGAACGCGGCGATCTTTCTGCGGGCAGCTGCTGACATGCTGCGCTTCGAAGGAACCGGATCAGTGGTCTTCGCTACCACTATTGGCTGCGATCCATTCCGAGCCCTTGCCCATCTTGCCCGTTGCGCCTGAGCCATCTTGCGCCGTGAAGCCTGCGATATTATTCGGACTGGTTGGTTTGCCTGCTGAACTACTCCTAAACCGTTTAACGACTCAATTACTGAGATTGCTTGATCCAACTTCTCCACCTGCAACTGCGCCTGCCTGCGCTCAACACGTAACTGCTGAAGCGCACTACTTAGGTTTCCCATGGTTCCCCCTCGGATTTAACAGCGGGAATATTGTAGAAGGTTGTTTGGATTATGCCTAGTAAAGCCGCATTCCAACCTTCCCCCCGGCAACTTAGAATCAGAAGATGGAATACGTTGATCTGCTTGACTCCTCAGGTCGCCCTACCGGAAGAAAAAAGCCCAAGCCAGAAGTACATCGCGACGGCGACTGGCATGGCGCTGCCCACATTTGGATTCGCAACATAGCGGGCCAGATTCTGATTCAGCGGCGCTCCCCTACGAAGGAAAACTGGCCTAACTTGTGGGATGTTTCGGTAGCCGGACATATCTCTGCCGGAGAAGAGGCCCTTGAGGCGGCACTCCGAGAAGCACAAGAGGAGCTTGGGGTCACGCTCATTCCTGGTGAATGCCGCTATCTCTTTACCATTCCCGAG
>JABDBE010000155.1 GCA_013288805.1 Acidobacteriota bacterium | reverse complement strand
TTTCTCAGCCCTGGCGTTCCGGTCTGCGGAGGAATTCCTAAACTCCGGCGAACTGGTGCATACCGCATGTCTGATTGCCGACATCCGAATGCCGGGAATGTCAGGCTTGGAATTGCAATCAAAACTAAACGAAAATCACTACAGGATTCCGATCATCTTCATCACAGCGCGAGGTGACGAGAAAATGCGGATGCAGGCTTTAAGGGCGGGAGCTGTGGAATTCTTGACTAAACCCTTTGATGACGAAGTGCTGCTCGACCATCTACGAGCTGCGCTGGACCGCTGAGCTTCATTCCCGCCTGCAACGTCCTTCAAGGACAACATATACCGGTTCGATTCGGCAACCCTCGGAAATCCTCTGCCTTTACCCGAGCCACTGTGGATTGGCGTACGTGCCGTCAAACTGGTGAGTGGTCTTGTAAAGTTCGAACTGGCCAGCCTCCGCCGCCTTTGAGGTTTTTGCAAGAAGCGCCGCAACTTGGGAAGAATCCATCGGCTGAAAAGTGCGGGCAGCGTGGAGTGCTTGCTGAAGGATTGGCATCGAATCGCAGCCGGTGATGACGACGCTGGTCGGAAGATTCATCGAGTACGAGAGGCACTCGGTTGGTGTGACGGTCTTGCTCTCAAGGATGATGTGGTCGCCCATGGGTTTCATGCCGAGCACCCCGATACCCTCCTCGATCAACACCGGGAGGACTTTCTTTTCGAAACTGTTGAAGTGAGCGTCCATCACGTTGAGAGGCATCTGAACCGCATCGAACTTGAATCCGTGCTTCGAGGCTGTGGCCAGCATCTTCAAATGAATGTCTGGACTCTTGTGGCCGGTGAACCCTATAAAACGCACCTTGCCCGCCTTCTGAGCTTCGAGCACGGCCTCCATTCCACCGCCTTGGGCAAAAACACGGTCCGGATCCGAATCCCGAATCACTTCGTGGAACTGGAGTAAGTCAATTCGATCGGTCTGCAACCTCCGCAGCGATTCATCGAGTTGAGCTGTCGCGGCAGTCTTGGTCCGGCCATCGATCTTAGTCATCAGAAAGGCCTTCCCGCGATAACCGTCACGCAGGGCTTTGCCCATTCGAATTTCGCTCTCTCCCCCGTTGTAGTCCCAGCAGTTATCCAGAAAGTTGATCCCTTCATCGATTCCGGTGCGAATGATCCGAATGCTCTCTTCCGGATCGTTCTGTCTGGCCAGGTGATAGCCACCGAGGCCGATCAGGGAGACTTTTTCTCCAGTTCGACCCAGCCCTCGATATGGAATCCCATTCTTACGATCCTCCGCCGAAGCCCCGCTTAGCGCTGTAGCCATTAATAGGGATGCAGCTGTCATGCCGATAAACTCTCTCCTGCTGAAACCGGCGTCCTGATGCGCAAGCAGTCTATCTGGCACATGCGACTGATTGGAACGATCCGGGCGTGATTGATTGGAATCATACGCATCGAGAATCATGGTGAACGTTCCTCCCGCGATTCGCCGGTACGAGCGGAAGTCTCATGAACGCTGGATGCTGAGTGTTGCATGGACGAGCCCCGCGCCGTGACCCTGGCTACCAAGTGAGAAATACAATTGACGAATTTTATAAGAAATCGAAATCAACCTCTCTACAGCGTTTACTGTATCGTCCTTCTGCCGGAAGATTCGCTTGCCGCGGCTAGTTCGACTTAGACGCACGGTAAAGACATCGTGATCTCTACAATTGCTCACTCCCGCGGCTCGTCCCCTCAGCCGCAATTTGGTCACCGCTATGCAGAAGATTCGAACCAGGACTATCGGTGGCGGAACCGTTCATGCCCGCTTGAGTGGATCTGGTAACATTCGCGTACTTGATTCCAGCGGTCGCTATCGGCTTACAGATCCTCTCACCCCGGAACACGCGATCGCAAGAATCAATCACATAGAGGTTGTTCGTCTCTTCCAATCCCGTTGCCTAAATACCGATGGCTCGCAGAAGTATTCCTGCCAAGCTTCCTCCGATGAGTGGACCGAGGATCGGCACAATTGCGTAGCTCCAGTCGGACGTCCCTTTGCCAGCGATAGGCAAAATCGCGTGAGCGAGGCGCGGTCCAAAATCACGCGCGGGGTTGATCGCAAAGCCGGTGGTTCCCCCGAGCGAAAGACCGATACCCCACACCAGGGCAGCGACCAGGTACGCGCCCAATCCTGATACGAGGCCAGTTCCCGCCACTGCTTTCGAAAAGATTGCTCCCACCACGAAGACCAGAACAAGCGTTCCAATGACTTCGCTGACCAGGTTTGCGGCGAAGTTACGAATCGCGGGCATCGTGCTGAAACACGCCAGCTTCAGCGTGGCATCTTCCGTAAATTTCCAGTGTGGCAGGAAATGTATCCACACAAGGATGGCCCCCACGAACGCGCCCAGGATCTGAGCCACGACGTAAGGCGCAAATTTTAGAAAACTTCCCGAAGAGACAGCGAATCCCAGCGTGACTGCCGGGTTTAGATGGGCATCACTGCTCCCACAAGCGATGGCCGTAAAAACGCCAGCCATCACTGCGAATGCCCATCCGCTGGTGATCACCATCCAGCGGTCGTTCGCGCTACCTTCCGCCTTCGAGCGTTTCAACAAAACATTTGCCACGGCCCCATCCCCCAACAGCACCAGAACCAGGGTGCCCATGAATTCGCCAAAACACTTCTGAGCCATGTAAGACTCCTTATTTTTATTTGGTGCTGTTGTCGGACCTAGTCCACCCAATCGAAGGATTTGTTTACCGCGCGCTTCCACAGCCGGTACATTTCCTCTCGTTTCTCATCTGCCAGATTCGGCTTCCAGGTGTGATCGACGGCCCAGTTCGAACGTAAGTCCTCAAGATCTTTGAAATAGTGGGCAGCCAAACCTGCGGCGTAGGCCGATCCCAGCGCGGTAGTGGCGTCACGCGTTACCGGACGAACCACCGGCAAATTGAGAATGTCTGCCTGAAACTGCATAAGAAGATCGTTGTCAACCATGCCTCCGTCGGTCCGCAGCACGTCCAGCTTGATCTTCGAATCTTTCTCCATCGCCTCCAGGACATCGCGGGTCTGAAACGCCGTTGCCTCGAGTACTGCGCGGGCAAGGTGCCCTTTATTCGCGTAGCGAGTGAGACCGGCAATCACACCCCGTGCATTGTCTTTCCAGTACGGGGCATACAGTCCGGAGAATGCGGGAACAAAATACACGCCACCATTGTCGGAAACCGATTTGGCGAGAGATTCGATCTCGGAACTTTTCTGAATCATCCCCAAGTTGTCGCGTACCCACTGCACCAGGGCTCCGGTGATCGCAATGCTGCCTTCGAGCGCGTAATGAGCGGGTTCACTACCGAGCTTGTAAGCCAGGGTTGTAAGCAGGCCGCAGTTGGAGTGGACCACGCGATCGCCAGTGTTCATCAACAGGAAACATCCAGTGCCGTAGGTGTTCTTGGCTTCTCCGGGCCGGAAGCAGGTCTGCCCCACCAGCGCCGCCTGTTGGTCTCCCAAGATTCCCGCGATCGGGACGTCCTTCAATATCGGGTCTTTGACGTGCGCGTAGACTTCGCTGCTGGAGCGGATGCGTGGCAGTATGGCCTCGGGGATGCCAAGAGCATCGAGGATTTCGTGGTCCCACGACAAGGTTTCGAGATTCATCAATTGTGTGCGGCTGGCGTTCGTTACATCTGTGATATGAATGCCGCCATGGGGACCGCCGGTCAGGTGCCACACCAGAAAGCTATCAATGTTGCCGAAAAGTACTTCCCCATTCTCGGCCAGGCTGCGTACGCCGCGCACATTTTCCAGAATCCAGCGGATCTTCAACCCACTGAAATAAGTGGTGAGCGGCAGTCCAGTTTTGCCGCGAAAGCGATCCTGTCCCCCCGCTTTCGTAAGCTCGCCGACGTAGTCTGCAACCCGCGTATCCTGCCAAACCAGCGCGTTGGCAACCGGCTTTCCGGTTTTGCGATTCCACACCACCGTGGTTTCACGCTGGTTAGTGATCCCAATCGCCGCCAAGTCCGAGG
>JABDBE010000154.1 GCA_013288805.1 Acidobacteriota bacterium | reverse complement strand
GCTAGCAGACCAATTGGGCCTGCGCCTGTCACCAGCACAGTCCGTGGTTCCCAGAGCGCACGCTGGCCAACCGCGGTGATTTGTTCCCATGCCTTGGTGACGACGGTCGTTGGCTCAAGCAGGACGCCGAGAAGCCCGAGCGAACTATCAACCTTCATCGCGTACTCGGGCTCGATTCGCCAGCGTTCCGACATGAACCCGTCGATCTGCTTGATACCGCGCTCAGTGTACTGGCCGTTGCGGCACATATCCCATTCTCCTACGGCGCAGTTCGGACAGGGAACGGGGTCAGGACGCCGAACGATTCCGACTACCAAATCATCCTTCTTGAGTCTGCCGGTTGGGTCAGATTCCAGAACGCGGCCGAGAGATTCGTGGCCCAGGATAAGGCGTGTCTTGCCGGGAGCTGGCCATCCATACTTTCCCTCGACAATCTCGACGTCCGTTCCGCAAACACCAACCGCGATCGCCTCTACGAGGATCGAGCCTTCGCGAACAGCTGGTTCCGGGACCTCTTCCCACTTGGCGCTGCCAGGTTTTTTCGGTTCGATCGTTATTGCTCTCAAGCGTTTGGCCTTCAGTCTCGATTTGCTAAGCGATTACGGCTCATACATACACAGCGTGCACGGTTTCCGCCTTGTGTTCGCTCGCCTTGGAACCAGGTTTGCCCTCGTTAAGAAGGTGTTGAGGATCCACACGACCGAAAACCTCAATCAGCATCGCGACAAGACCAGTCCATCCAGTCTGGTGGCTCGCCCCGAGACCTGCGCCGTTATCACCATGGAAGTACTCATAGAACAAAACGTAGTCCTTCCATTGGGGGTCGGTTTGGAATTTCTCAGTACCTCCGAACACCGGACGCCGCCCTGACTTATCCCGCAGGAAAATGCCGACGAGGCGGTCGGAAATCTCCCGCGCTACTTCGAACAAGTTCATCAAATTGCCCGAGCCGGTAGGGCACTCTATCTTGAAGTTGTCGCCATAGTACAAATAGAACTGCAGCAAAGCACGAATCAGTAGCACGTTCATCGGCATCCATACCGGCCCACGCCAGTTGGAATTCCCTCCGAACATCCCGTTGTCTGACTCCGCTGGAAGATACTTCACTTTGTATTCTTGGCCATCCACGTGGACGATATAAGGATGGTCTTCATGGTAGCGGGAGAGGGCCCTGACGCCGTAGGGGCTCAGGAATTCCTTCTCATCCAGCACGCGCGTCAGGATACGGCGCAACCGGTCGTCATTGACGAGTGCGGCGATATCGCGACCTGCAAATCCCCGATGACCTGGCTCGCTTGTATGTATGCCGTTGCGCAATTCAGGCATACACCGCATCCGTTCTTGCAGGACGCTCGACACTCGCGGCACCCGTTCGCGCTGCCACTGCTCGATTATGGTGGTAGCGCACAAGGGTAGCAGTCCCACCATGGAGCGCACCTTTAGTCGTTTGGTGCTCCCGTCCGGCAAACGCAGCATATCGTAGTAGAAACCGTCCTCCTCATCCCACATTCCCTCGGGTCCCATTTGGTTCATGGCAACCGCGATCCACATGAAGTGCTCCGCAAACTTCACGGCCATGTCTTCGTAAGAAGGGTTGTGGGCCGTCAACTCCACTGCCATCTCCAACATGTTCTGGGCGAACATGCAGACCCACGCGGTGCCGTCAGCTTGCTGGAGACTTCCACCCGTCGGCAACGGCGAACTGCGGTCGAAGACGCCGATGTTGTCCAGCCCGAGGAAGCCGCCTTCGAAGAGGTTGTTGCCAAAGCGGTCTTTGCGGTTTACCCACCAACTGAAGTTCAGCATCAGCTTGGGAAATGAGCGCTTGAGGAACTCGATGTCGCCTTTGCCATGCAGAAGCTGTTCAGCGCGGTATAAGAAAATCGTTGCCCAGGCGTGTACCGGTGGATTAACGTCGCTGAAGTTCCACTCGTACGCGGGGATTTGTCCAGTCGGATGCAGGTAGAACTCCTGCAGCATCAGGTCAAGCTGTTCTTTGGCAAAGTCGATGTCGACCGCAGCTAGCGCGATGGTGTGAAACGCCAAATCCCACGCCGCATACCACGGGTACTCCCACTTGTCGGGCATCGAGATCACATGTCGATTCACCATGTGGAACCAGTCGCGATTTCGGATGGACCGTCCGCCGGGCTTTAACGGATCGATACCGTGTTCTGCGAGCCATTTGTGGACGTCGAAAAAGAAGTACTGTTTGCTCCATAGCATACCGGCCAGCGCCTGCCGTAAAACCAGAGCCTCATCCTCGCCAGCATGTCCTGGAGTGATGGATCTATAGAAGGCATCCGCCTCACCCCGGCGGGTCTGGAGGGTCGCATCGAAGCTGTTAAACGGATCGCCGATACTATTTGGCGCCAGATCAGTTAGCCGCAGACGGATTGTGGCCGTCTTACCTGCTCCCACAGACAACTGATAATGCGCGGCGGACTTCGTTCCAACTTTTTCAGGGTTCACCGCATTGTGATTTCCCGTGACGACATAATTATTGATCCCGTCTTTGACATGAAGCGACGAGTTGGCTATGCCGAAGACCCGCTCATTGTTCGTTTCATTTTCCGTGAACAGCAGCGGAACATCTCCCTCACAATACAAATACCGCTCACCCAGTTGGGCATGGGAGGCCGAGACCACTTTCCAACCGTTTTTGCCCGCGAGCTGCTGCAGAGAAGGTTTCGGTGTACCTGGCCACCAGGTCCAGGTGTTGCGAAACCACAGGCTGGGCAGGAGATGGATGGTGACCGGATCAGGCCCGCGATTAACCACGCTGATCTGAACAAGCAGGTCTTCAGCAGCGTGCTTGCCATATTCTACGAAGACATCGAAATAGCGGTCTTCGTCGAAGACACCCGTGTCCAGCAGTTCGTACTCCATATCGTTACGACTGCGACGCTGGTTCGTCTCGATCAGATCGTTGTAGGGGTACTCCGCCTGTGGATACTTGTACAGGTATTTCATGTACGAGTGTGTGGGTGTGCTGTCGAGATAAAAGTAGTACTCCTTAACATCCTCACCGTGGTTGCCCTGGCTGTTTGTCAGACCGAACATCCGTTCTTTAAGGATGGGGTCCTTACCGTTCCACAAGGCCACGCTGAAGCATAACAACTGATGCTCGTCGCTGATGCCCGCGAGACCATCCTCGCCCCAGTGATAGGCGCGGGATCGGGCCTGATCATGAGTGAAGTAGTCCCAGGCGTTTCCATCGTCGCTGTAGTCCTCGCGGACCGTACCCCACTGCCTCTCGCTCAGATACGGGCCCCACTTTCTCCAGGGAACCTTTTCCGTGCGAGCTTCTTCGAGCCTGAAGGCTTCGGCGGTCACACTGAGAATCAACGTTGCGCTCCCGATATGTATGTGTGCAGTTGATCGATAGTGAACGCCTGCCCAGAGATGACTTCGCTCACAAGATCGCCCATCGAGACCAGCCCGTCGAGCTTGCCCTCCTTCAGAACCGGAAGGTGCCGAATATGATGACGAGTCATGAGCTCCATCGCATCAAGGACCGTCGTCTCCGGAGTTATGGTGACCAAAGAAGTTGTCATGATGTCCTACACTCGCACGTCTCTTGAGGATTTCCCTTCTAGAACGACCTTGCGTCCATAGTCACGTGCAGAGATGATGCCGAGTAGCTGGCCGTCCGAAATGACCAGGACTGCTGCTACATTCTTCGCTGCCATAAGCGCGATTGCATCGTAAACAGTTGCATCAGGAACGACCGAGCAGATATCGTGCCCCTTCTTCTTTAGAATTGAACCGATTGATTCGATTGCCATAATTTTTATTCCCCGCTGAGAAAAACCAGCACAAGTTTCACGTCAGTCTTGGCGAGATGCTGCAGATGCAACCTCAATTGTTAGGAATGATGACCGCGCGACCCGGAATTTTGCCGTCGTGGAGCAAGTGGTACGCCTCGCTCGCACGCTCTAGAGGAAATTGCTCGACTAGCATCCGTATTTTTCCCGCCTGGGCCAGACTAACGACCTCCATGAGTTCCGGGATCGAGCCCCAGTAAGGCGAAGCGACGG
>JABDBE010000153.1:2261-4070 GCA_013288805.1 Acidobacteriota bacterium | reverse complement strand
CACATCGAGATAGATCCTGGCGGTTTGCTGGCGAGAAAAATGTTGAAGAACGTGTTGGCGGCCGTTGCGGCCCAAAGATTCGCGAAGCGCCGGATCAGCGGCCAGCCGAAGTATTGCGTCCGCCAACTCGGCGGAATCTTCCGGGGTGACGAAAATCCCTGCGTTGGCTTGTTCCACCACTCTTCGAGCGTGGCCTTCTCCGTGAATCCACCCGCGGCAGAGATAACATCGAAAAGCCGCTGCTGTCCCGGTACCGGATACACTCCGGGCTTTGCCACTTCACCCAAGACACTGGCGCCTTGTGACGCATACTGATCGACGAATAATGTGACGTGGGGATTCTTAACAAAGCCACCGTCCGCAAGCCGCTTCTGGATCACGCCCCCGGCTTCTTCAGCCGTCAAATCGGCGACGTGAACATAGTCGATCAGAGGAAGATAAATTTCGCCCTTGCTACTCACGCGAGCCTTCGTCGTGAGCTCTGGCACGTTGTAGACCCCGATTTCGATCAGGTCACCCGCCTCAAGTCTCAGCGCGGACATTGGAGTTTCACCCTGTGGGACACGAACTGGCATGACTGCAGCGTTTCCGATCGCTGGAGGAGTTGCTTGCGTCTCTGCGGACTGCGCCGCAAGTTTCGGTCCAAAAGGCACGAGCGACAGGAAAGCAAAGGCCAACCCCCAGAGGAACTTGCATGAACTCCATTGCATGGGCGATGTCGAAAAATCCATTGCCATTTTTGCTAGAAGTCTAACACGGCTTAGATCCGCGACAGATCAGTGTTCTAGGCCAGTGCTTAGATCGCAAACACCAGGATTCAGCTTGCAATGACTGGCAGTCAGCTTCCTAAAACACATCTCAATGTACCAAGACAGAGAATAGTGGCGCGACGCCTACGGATGTAGGATTTCAGCAGGTGGACGGTTTCTGCGAAAAATTCCATGGAAGAGTTGGACGCCATTCCTTCCCAAAATCAATGCGTCCATGGAAAGCGTGGCAGAAACTATAAACGGTTTGCACGACCGCACTTTCGACAGAGGTATTAATTGATACTTTTCTACCTCGGCACTTTCGTAGGGTCGCTGCTGCTTTCCTTTATTTTGACCAGGTTCGTACGCGATCTGGCGACCGCGCACGGTTGGGTCGCAGCGCCAGCCCTGGATCGGCACCTGCATAACCGTCCCCTTCCCCGGTTCGGCGGGGTCGCGATTTTTCTTTCTTTTCTCCTGACTTTCGCCGTCGCGTTCCCGGCCGCTTGGCACCACGTCACAATCGGCTCCGGGTTCTCAATCAAAACGTTGCTCACCATCCTGCTCCCGGGTTGTTTGATCTTCGCGCTCGGCATTTATGATGACATTCATTCACTCAGCCCTTATGTAAAGGTTGCAGTTCAGGCTGTGGCGGGAGCGATGTTGTTTGCGGGTGGCTTTCGCATCCTCGATCTGCCTGTACTTTTCGGCAGTCACCATTTTCCCTGGTTCGTTGGCCTCCCTCTTACCGTGCTGTGGGTCCTCGCCATCACCAATGCCTTCAACCTCATTGATGGACTTGACGGATTGGCGGCGGGCTCCGCTCTCTTTTCCACCATGGTGGTATTCGCGGTCGCTCTGGTTTCCGGTTCGGGCCTGGTTTCGCTTATGGCTCTGGCCCTGGCGGGATCGATTCTGGGCTTCCTCCGTTTTAATTTCAGCCCGGCGACCATCTTCCTCGGAGACTGCGGAAGTCTTTTCATCGGATTCATGTTAAGTGCGCTGGCTCTGCAGGGCGCTCAGAAGGCTCCCACGCTAGTCGCAGTAGCCATCCCCGTCG
>JABDBE010000153.1:1457-2251 GCA_013288805.1 Acidobacteriota bacterium | reverse complement strand
CCCATTCTGGAAACCGCTCTCTCCATCATCCGCCGCGTTCTTGGCGGACGGCCGGTCTTCACCGCCGACCGCGAGCATATTCATCACAAGCTTTTGCAGCGCGGGTTGTCCCACCGGCAGGTTGTGATCACGCTTTACGCAGTCTCGGCTTTATTCGCCCTGCTCAGCCTTTTCTTGTTATGGCCGACCGGGGACATGTTGGGATTAGTGCTGGCTGTGCTTGGGACCGGCGTATGGATAGGGGTGCAGCATCTCGGCTATATGGAGTTCGGAGAACTGCGCCGCGTGGCGCAGCGTACCATCGAGCGGCAGATCTTTATCAACAATCTCGCCATCCGCCGGGCCACCGAGGAATTAAAAGTCACCAGCGATTATCGGCAGCTTTGCCGCATCCTGGTGGCCGCTCTCGCGGGCAACGATTTCGATGCCTTTGATTTGCGATTGCGTTCGCAATCCGCCGAACTACCGACCATCTACGGATTGCATCTCATCTCGCGCTGGGGGGAAACTCCGTGTCTGCGCTGGACCAAGCCAGGCAGCCGTTTTGCCCAGGAGCTAACCAGCACCTGGTGCCTGACTCTCGACCTCGTGACCACCGGAAATGTTCGTTGTGGCTCGATGACCATCTACCGTCTTTATACGGATCGCGAATTGCAGTTCGACATCAACCTGCTTACTTCGGTTTTTCCGGTTGCATTGGCCGATGCCCTTGATCGCGCCTCGAAGCCCGCGCTCGAAGTAATTCCGGCGGCCGACCGGGATTCCAGATTAGTTGCAGCAGCGCAAGCTAGCTA
>JABDBE010000153.1:0-1440 GCA_013288805.1 Acidobacteriota bacterium | reverse complement strand
GCCTGGAACCAGCCCGGTCACTTCTAGATCGCGAAGCTCCCATGTAGTTTTCTCCATTCGCTCGCCACTGAAAAAACTTGGGGGAGGAACTCCGAAAGATGGCAGAAAAGCTCACCGGGCAGGACATCAGCTTTCTCACCCTGCAGACCGCTGTGTTTTGCGTTGAATGTGAGTTGATCAGCAAGAACAACACTCCGTATTGCATGGCTTGCAGCAGCAGAGCTCGGCTCATGTCGGCGCAACTCCTAAAATGTAATTGGAGGCATACTACCGCTGTTGCTAAGACGTCTTAGTATGGTATGGGTTCTTTAAGGGGACAGCAATCTGCTCATCTGATCGAGGACGCCGAATTGGATCGGCTGGTGCGCGAGTTGCTTCGCACCGTGCCCGCGACTGCTTCAGAAAACCGCGCACCCGCTTCATTCGCGACGCTCGCTCCCTCGCGAAGCCATGCTCGAGCTATGGGCTCGCAGACTGTGCAAAGCATGGTCCATGTTTCCAGCAACGAACTTAATATTCACCCGGGCGAAATTGATCTGGAGCCTGCGATCAGCGTAATTGCCGAACGCGCCCAGGCGTTGACCGGCGCCACCGGGGCAGCCATCGCCCTGCGCCACGGAGACGAAATCATTTGCCGCGCTCGCACTGGACGCACTGCGCCGGATCTCGGGGTTCGTCTGCAGACTGACTCTGGAATTTCTGCCGATTGCGTTCGTACCGGAGAAGTGGTGTTGTGCCACGATGCCGAGCGAAATCCGCTTGTCGATCTTGCCAGTTGCCGCCGTCTCGGCGCGCGCTCCATCCTGGCCGCACCGCTTCGCCATTTCCGCAGAACGCTGGGAGTATTCGAAGTTCTCTCCGGCGCTCCTCACGCCTTCGATCACCGCGACGTGGCAACCATGCAACTGCTCTCCAGCCTGATGGTCGCAGCTATTTCGCGTCTGTCGAGCATCCAGCCGGCCAGTCAACGGCGTTCAGCCTGAAACACAGCGGAGTTCTCTCGCCCAGGTTAACGTCCAAAAACGGATGTTCCGGCCACCCGCGTGCCGCAGAAGTAGCTAACCCATACCATACTAAGACGTCTTAGCAACAGCGGTAGTATGCCTCCAATTACATTTTAGGAGTTGCGCCGACATGAGCCGAGCTCTGCTGCTTTTAGTTGTGCCTGCGTGCTTATTCGCCGTCCAGCCCACATGGGCCAGTCAGCCCGACTTCCATCTGCAGGTCGTCCCGGCAATTGTCTACAAAGTGGACGACCCGGGAAATACCAGAACCTCATCATTCGTGTTCGATATTGCTGTCATTTGTTCCACCGATTGCACGCTCAGCCCGATCTCCGCCAGTGTGGAACTCTCAAATGCTGGATCTCCCGTTGAGCAGCAGGATTGGACAACTGAGATGCTGGCAAAAATCAAGAGCAGCAGTTATCGGATCGAGCCG
>JABDBE010000152.1 GCA_013288805.1 Acidobacteriota bacterium | reverse complement strand
CGCCCAGCACCAGCACGTTTCCGTTCGGTAGCAGCGCGGCAAAGGAATCGCCAGCCTGATCGCCATTCGGGAAGTCAGGTCCCGCAGTCCATTTATCGCCTGGAGCCGCCGGGTTATAAACCGCAGTGTGTCCAGTCGATGCGCCAAGGTGTTTAGCACCCGTCGCAAAAACGGTGCCGTCGGGACGCAGGATTCCTGGCCCGGTTTCTCCGGGGGGACAATAAGTGTACTGGTTATGGTTCCCGTACTTCAGGCAACCCTCCTCCGGAGGTCCCATTAAGTTCGCGACCGTGGTGCCCGCGGTCGCCCATGTTTGCGCCGTCGGGGAATAAATCTCAGAGTTAGGATCGTTTTTCACATCCCATGTCAAAATAGTCCCGTCCGGCAACAGCGTCCAACCCTCTTCGGCATTGAAATCGCTTTTGCCCGCCGATCCCACGGCTGTCCACTTGAGAGTAGAGGGATCCAACACCGCCATCTGCTTCGTGGTCTTGCGTCCGAGCAGCACCTCGCCATTCGGCAGCACGACTGCCGGCGAGTCTCCAATGTCATACCATCCCTTCGGCGGCGCAACCATGGTCCACTTATTCGTCTGGGGATCATAAATCGCGCTTTGATTAGTGAGGGTAAATTCTCCGCCGCAATCACTGTATTCGCCCCCAAGCAGCAGAAATCTGCCGTCAGCCAATACAGCTCCAGAAGCGGCGTAGGGAGCGTACCCGGCAGGCAGGCTCGCGGTTTGCTTCCAGGTTCCATTGACGTAACTCCCGGATTTGTCGGGCGTGAGCCTCCACCAATCCGCGCACGTACCACCCTGCACCATCACAGTGCCATCGGTTAATTGATATTCCATAAAGGCGCCGTTGGGCGCTGGATTCTTGAGTTGCGTCAACTTCTGCGCTAGCGAAACACCAGGAAGCGAAAACAGAAGTACGGTTACCGCGAAACATAGTTTCTTGGACAAGGTAGTTCCCCTTATTCTGATAAGTTCTGCAAAGCCGGGAGATGGAATGCAGGCCCGCCATGCTAGCACACTCGTACGGCCCGACCGCAACGAAAAGTGGAGTCGAAAACCGTGCAAAAACAAAAACGATGCGGGGTAGTAATTGTTTCTTGGTGTAGATTATGACCGCGCACACCATCTGTCGGATTTCGATGATGTAGTTTTCAGCTATTCCGCAAACATTTTCATCTTCGCTGGTGTTTCCTGAAACGGCTGAGGCATTGTTATTGAACTGCTGCGACATCCGTGATTAGCTGAATCGAACGCCGTTGCGGTTTGTAAGGAAGATTATGCGGGGATCGTTTGGGAGTTTGTTCGCGCTCGTGGCGCGGTGGTAAAAACCAAACTGCACAGCATCAATGCTGCGGCTTTCAGGCTTCCTGTCTCGGCCCTTACCAGGCTCGAGAAAGATCCCGACATTGTCTACGTCTCGCCAGACCGCCCGGTGAGTCTAAAGAACAACTACGAGAGTTTCACTTCGGCAGTCGAAGCGGACGTTGTCCAGCAGCAGTATGGGCTCGACGGCACCGGAATTGGAGTGGCGGTAATTGATAGTGGCGTTGCCGATCACGTCGATTTTCACAACGCGAGCGGAACCCGCGTAGTTCACAGCGAAAGCTTTGTCGCGGGAAACACGTCTACAGTCGATGCCTATGGACACGGCACTCACGTCAGCGGGATCATTGGCGGAAACGGCACTGCATCTGGCGCGGGCAGCGGCTACTCTCAGCAGATCGTCGGCATGGCTCCAAATGTCAACATCATCAACCTTCGCGTACTTGATCAGAACGGCGCAGGCACCGACAGTCAGGTAATCGCTGCCATTCAACGCGCTATCGCGCTTCAGACTCAATACAACCTTCGGGTCATCAATCTTTCACTGGGCCGGCCGGTTTTTGAAAGTTACACCATCGATCCTCTGGATCAGGCGGTCGAACAGGCCTGGGCCGCTGGTATCGTCGTGGTGGTCGCCGCCGGAAACGACGGCCGCGACAACTCGATGGGAACCCGCGGTTTCGCCACCATCGGCTCTCCGGGCAACGATCCCGCAGTCATCACCGTGGGTGCGACCAGAACCATGGGAACTCCTACACGAAATGACGATGCGATCGCCAGCTACAGCTCCAAGGGTCCAACCTTACTCGACCACATCGTGAAGCCGGATATCGTCGCTCCGGGGAACCGCATTGCTTCTTTGATTGTTAAGAACAGCACGCTTGACGTCGACTTTCCGACTCTCGAAATCGCTCCGACGGGTACCTGCACTGGAACCTGCGCCACCAAGTATTTTCGGCTGAGTGGAACCAGTATGGCGACACCCGTGATAAGTGGTGCCGTCGCGCTCATGCTGCAACAGCAACCAACCCTCACTCCGGACACAGTGAAGGCTCGTATCATGAAGACGGCGTGGAAGGGCTTTGGCGTCTATTGCGACTCCTACGACGTTTACAACAACCTTTACACCAACCAGTACGACCTCTTCACTTACGGTGCCGGATATCTTGATATCAACGCAGCATTGGGCGACACCGATGTCGTGACGGGCATGGCTCTTTCGCCAACCGCAACCTACAACGCCGCGAACAACACAGTAACCATCGTCAATACCAGTTCCGTGACTTGGGGCACGTCGGTGGTTTGGGGTAGCTCCATAGTTTGGGGTACTTCGGTAGTTTGGGGCAACTCGGTATTGAACGCGAACTCGGTGGTTTGGGGAAACTCCGTAGTCTGGGGCAATACCGTGGACACCGGCTTTAGCGTGGTCTGGGGTAACAGTATTGTCTGGGGCAGTTCCACAGCAACTGCGGCCTACAGTGATGGCCAGGACGGAGAGAACTAACCATGACGCTCCTCTCGACAAAAAGCAAAATACTTGTCGGGTTTGTGGTTGTCTTCGGCATCGGGATTCTCCTGCAAGTGCCGCTGACATGGGAACACCCGGCATACGCGCGCTTCACCGGAACTTTCCTGGTCGCCCTCTTCGCCGCGCGGCTGAAAGTTTCGCTACCGCGGATTACGGGATCGATGTCGGTGAACCTGCCGTTCATCCTTCTGGCTCTCAGCGAACTCAGCCTGGCCGAGGCGCTTCTGATTACGGCCGCGTCGACGTTCGTCCAGTGCCATTGGTCGGAGAGCGGTCAGCAGACGTCGATCAAGACCATGTTTAACCTGAGCGTCACTTTGATGGCAGCTTACGCCGCATGGCTCACCATGCAAGTGACAGCGCCGAATTCAGGACTTGGTCTCGCCTTGGGAGCACTGGCCTACCTGCTGGTCAACACCGTCCCGGTCGCGGCCATTATCGCGCTAACGGAAAGTGGCCATCTGGTTCGAACCTGGAAGCAGATTCTCCAGCTCACGTTTCCTTATTTCGTTCTGGCCGCAGGCGTTGCAGGCCTGGCCAAGCTGGCCACGCATGCTTTCGACTGGTACATTCCGCTGCTTATCTTACCGCTGATGTTTCTCGTGCAACGCTCGTTTAGGCTCTACTTCCAAACCCTGCGTGACACTGCAGGGTCGCAGCCGCCTTACGCCATGGCTGCAGGTGCCGGGCGTAGCTGATCTAAGGCGATCCAATGCAGGTTGAAAAAGTCGCCGGCCAGATGACGAATCTGGCCAGCCTTTTTCATTGCAGGTTAAATGAAAGTGGTTCAATCAAAGTAGTAGTCCGACTTCAATATGGTTCCTAGGGGTGGGCCAGTCTTACGAATGCCCGGTGACGAGCGACACACATCTGCTCCGACGAAACGAGCGAAATCGGGGTATGATTTCTTAGAGAAAGAGAGAACGCCGGGATGAAGAAAAAACTTACTGCCCAACAGAAGCGTACCGTGGATCGGCGCCGGGAGCACAACCGGAAACATACCTTGCTGCGCCGGGAATGTTACAAATGGCTTAGGAAAAACCTGCCTGATGTTTACGCAAAGTTGAGAAAGAAAGCGGGACTGGCGCAAACTGGCCGCCCTAAAGGCTAATCACGCCCTGGCCTAGCTTCAGCCAGTCGTTACAGCGCAAAGGATCCATGCGCTATTGGTAACGCATGGACCCTTTGAATACGAACCTCAAACAGGTGCTGAGTCTCCGTCGCAGCCCTACTCGACTGTGATGTTCACCGCTTTCGAGGGGATACCATTCGCAACTACTACGAGCGTACTTG
>JABDBE010000151.1 GCA_013288805.1 Acidobacteriota bacterium | reverse complement strand
TTTGCAGGGTGAAATCCGCCGCACGCCCCTTCGATTCCAGCGGCGCCATCAGATGCTGCGCCAGCCCCGAAACCTGCTGGAGGCCTGGCGGCCTCCCAAAGGCGGGCTGGAGCTTTCCTGCCCCAGTCGCGATCATGGTGGCCCATCCAAGCCGTACAAAATCCCTTCGCTTCACGCGATCCTCATCCCAGCCGCGAATGCCACCATACAGACGAGTGACTCAATGAGCGTTCTACAGACAGATTCTCAGGATGGTACCAGACTGACGCGTGCACCAACTCGTCAAAAGCATTCAACGAGATCTCTATCGGACGGCGAAGTTCTCAACGCATTCACTGTGAACACCGGTCTTATCGCGGCCATGGACCTCGGAGATGAGGATGATGCAACTGCTGGTCCGTCTGCCGCATTCGCACATCGATCCTGACTGGTTATGCACGGTAGCTCTATCTGAGGAGGCAATCGAACACGCGGAATTAGTCTTGCGAGCCAATCGAAATGGAGCAGTTTTCGCGGCTACGTTTCGCGACTGGTGTGAACGGAATCAGCGCATTCCGCGAATCCATGCGGACTCCGCGATGGCCGTCTTGAGCAATCTCAATCACATTCATCAACAAGCACACGAGATTGCAGGTCAAATTGTCTTCTGACTCGGGGGACACTGTCAGGATCTGCAGCCTGCATCACAGAATA
The DNA here is from genome assembly GCA_013288805.1 of Acidobacteriota bacterium. Lineage (GTDB taxonomy): Bacteria > Acidobacteriota > Terriglobia > Terriglobales > Acidobacteriaceae > JABDBE01. The sequence goes on along the minus strand of JABDBE010000151.1, from coordinate 3,499 downwards.
TAGGGGAGTGGGATCATTTGGCATTTTTTGCCGGAGACAAGAGAGCAAGTGCATTTCTATCGCAGGCGACCCGCATTCGTGACTCGCGGAGGTGATGCGAGTCTTGATGCCAGGTGGCTGCCGCCAGGTATCCATGTTGACGGTTTTTACGTCCAGGTGGACGGGATTACCCGTGACTGACGGGGAGAAGATCGCGGACGCACTCCGCGCCGGCCCCGCGTTCATTACAAAGGACGCGACCCTACTCGATTGGCCATCGTCACCCGGAGGTGAATACAGACTCCTTCGCAAAGGATCGAACGAATGGACCTGTCTTCCGGCTATCCCTGGATATTCGCACGATGAGCCTTCATGCTTCGACCCGGTATTCCTGCGTTGGATGCAGGACAGCCTTGCCGGCCGAACGCCGAGGATTGATCGCATCGGCATCTCGTATATGTATCTCGGTGCCTGGCAATCGGCGAAAGGCTCGGGCCATGAGTCCCACGTAGGCCCGCACCTGATGATTGTAAGTCCCCATCAAGACGACTTTCAGGGATTGAATCCTGACCCGTCGAACGGCATGCCCTACGTGGCGCACTTGCCCAATTGCACTGACCTGTGCCTGGTGATGCCCATCCGGCACTGGGATGAATGACGTGCGGGATACGAGATCTCGAGAACTCTTCCTTCAACGGAAGAACGACAAAACAGGAATATGAGGACACACGATATGTGCAATTTCGGAATAATTGCAAGACGCAACGTATTGAAGGCGGCTGCAGCCTTTGGCGGGTTATCAACGTTAGGTGCAATCGCACCCACAGTTTCAGGAGCAGCTCAGGAAAGTGAGACTTCCACTGCCGCACCGCCGACGGTAAAACTTGAAGACGATCCAGCCACTCCACATATCAAGGTCACAGTCGAGCGCCGTGGGCAGATTGTTCTCATCGGAATCAACCGTCCTTACATTCAGAATCGTATTGACCCTGAGACCTACGAAAAACTGGCCGGCCTCCAAAGCCGGATGAAGCGGGTTCGATGCCGGCCACCCTCGCCAGTTTTGTGGCAGCGAAGGCGAAGTGAACAGCCTGCGTCTCATAAGCGCAGAGTAGATGGTTTGAGTCCATCCGCTGCCACCATATCGTGCGTACGTGTAGCTGCTAGCCGGCATGTAGCAGTCTCCTTATAAGAGACCGACTCCGGGTTCGACTCCCGGCACGTACACCACGGGTCGCAAGCTTAAATGGTGAAGCAGAGGATTCTTAATTCTCAGAACAGAGTTCGATTCCCTGACATAACGCCCTTTTAAGGCGTTTGGACACAGTTCGATTCTCTGGCGGTCCACTATGTCATCCCATCGACGAAGACCTATCGATGGGAGCCCTGACCAAAATGGATTGAGCGCAAGGTTCCGAACCTTGAGCCCGTGAGTTCGAGTCTCACCACTCGCTCCATGCGGACGTAGATCAGTGGCCAGATCGTCTGCCCTACAAGCAGGTCGTCGCAGGTTCGAGTCCTGCCGTCCGCACCAAGGTCAAGGCCGAAATAGCTCAGCTGGAAGAGTGCCTGCTTGGTACGCAGGAGGTCAGGGGTTCGATTCTGCTCTCCGCAACCAATTTTGCGCGCACTCCGATCGAACAGAAATCAACTCGATCGTGTGTCCGGGACAGAAGACAATCACGCGACCTTTAGGACAATCTTTCCGATGTGCAAGCTCGACTCCATGCGCTCGTGCGCTCTTGCAACGTCCCCCATCGAGAACACCTGATCTACTATGGGCCGGATCTTTCCTTCCCGGACCAATGGCCAGAGATGCTCCTCGACGCCGTCACGCAGGCGCCGTTTTTCCCCCACTGACCGCGGGCGCAGCGTCGATCCTGTGATCATCAGCCGCTTCGCTATCACCGTCCGAAGATCGAGGCTTACTTCGTTTCCACTCATTGTGGCGATATGCACGAGCCGTCCGTCTTTGGCCAGCAGTTTCAGATGCTTTGCAAAGTAGTCACCGCCAACCATGTCCAGGATGACGTCCACACCTTTGGCCCCGGACCACTCTAGGGCGTCGGCGACCCAGTCTTCCTCTTTGTAATTCAGAGCACGTTGGCAGCCCAGTTCCAGAAGAAACCGACACTTCTTCGCCGAACCCGCCGTAGCGGCCACAGATGCTCCAAACGCGCCGGCAGCCTGGATTGCAAACGTCCCGATGCCGCTTGTGCCGCCCTGCATCAGGAAGCGGTCGCCGGGAAAAACCCGCCGGGGATCAAAGAGGTTTGCCCAGACGGTATAGGCGGCTTCCGGCAGTGACGCGGCTTCTTCAAGAGTCATGCCCTCCGCAATAGGCAGACAGCACGCGCTGTGCGCCGCGCAATACTCGGCATACCCGCCACCCGGCACGAGTGCGCAAACCTTGTCGCCGGCCCTCCAGCGCGCGTCAGCTCCAGGTCCCCGCACCACAATCTCGCCCGCGATTTCCATTCCCAGAATCTCGGAAGCACCGGCAGGCGGAGGGTAGTGCCCCTGACGCTGCAAAAGATCCGCCCGGTTGACCCCAGCAGCAGCCACTCGGATCAACACTTCTCCCTCGCCGGGTTGAGGTTTCTCTACTTCCTGAATCGTCAGAACGTCCGTCCCGCCAAATCCCATCAATGATACGACTCGCATCTATTCAGCATAGCCTTATGAGAGAAGAAGAGTTCCATGATGTCGGACGGGCGCCTGCATCAAAATTTCCCAGACGTGTCTGGGCAATCAGGCGGATGATGTCCGTTCCCGACACCTGCCCGTTACGATCAATGGCTAGATCCAGTCCACTAGCGGTTCAACCTCATATTTCGTATTGCCTCCCAATATTGCGAAAGGAACTCATGAGCGGCAAGCCGCATCTCGTATCCTCGAGTGGCCGAAAAAAACAATCGATACGCGCGCTGCGGGACCAGACGCTCTCAAGATTTCATGGCGCTGATCGCATCTACAACGAACTTTGGATTCGCGGCACTGGAAACCGCGAGATAACTCCAGCTGTGTCCAGTTCCGTCGTGAGGGAGCGCTTCGGCAGTCGCCCACTGGCTCATTGATGCTCGCAGATACGCCACGTGAATTTGAAGCAAGAACTGGGATGTGATGAGACCCGAGTTCGATGATCATAGATCCATGTGTAACGACCAGGGGCTTTGATGATAAGCCTGCGGAGTGGACCGGAACGGTCCTAAAACAGAGGTGAACATGAGCAGCGGATACGAGAGTGAAGCAATTTCCATGGGGGAGATTGATTTGCTCCAACCAGATGCAGCCAACATCGATTCACGCATTGCATCGCTCGATTGGCATGCCATTGCCAACGACCTCAACGAATCGGGCAACGCCTTGCTGAAAGGAGTTCTTACATCAGGCGAATGCGAGGCTCTCGCGAGCTTGTATGCGAACGGCGAGCATTTTCGCAGTCGCGTTGTGATGGCGCGGCACGGTTTCGGACGCGGAGAATACCAGTACTTCCGATACCCATTGCCGAACCTTCTTC
>JABDBE010000150.1:324-4240 GCA_013288805.1 Acidobacteriota bacterium | reverse complement strand
GGCTGCACCTATTGCACGCCGCAGGTCGCCTCGGTTGGCCTCACCGAGGCGGCAGCGAAGGCAGCCGGCAAGACACTCAAGGTCGGGCGATTCCCCTATATCGGCAACGGCAAGGCGATCGCGCTGGGTGAGCCCGAGGGGTTCGTGAAGACGGTCTTCGATGCCGAAACCGGCGAATTGCTGGGCGCGCATATGGTCGGTGCCGAGGTGACCGAGCTGATCCAGGGCTTCACCATCGCGAAAACTCTAGAAGTCACCGGGAGCCAACTGATGGAAGTTGTTTTCCCGCATCCCACCCTTTCCGAAATGATGCATGAGAGTGTGCTGAGCGCCTATGGCCGGGCAATCCATTTCTGAGCCATAGCCGCCATCGACACGATTCCCAGGGTCAGGCACACTGACCATCGGCCAACATCTGCAGCCGATGGTGAAGCATGTGCCGGATGACCGCTTCGTCCCGCCGGATGAGTTTGAAGCCTATGCTGCCGCCGCGCGCGCCACGGGATTCCTGATGGTTTCGGCCCCGCCGCTGACGCGATCGCCCTATCACGCCGGCGACGATTTCGTCCGCCTGCGTGCCGCCGCGGCTTAAGCGACATGCTGTCAATTCCGCCTGGCTGCAAGGTTACAAAGCTTCGATAATTGTTACGTTCGTCTGCCCCCCACCCTCGCACATCGTCTGGAGCCCCCAACGCTTGCCGCGATCCCTGAGCGCGTAAATCAGCGTGGTCATCAGCTTAGCCCCGGAAGCGCCCAAAGGGTGACCGAGTGAAATCGCTCCACCGTGAATGTTCAATCGAGCGGGATCCGCGTCCAAAGCCTTGAGCCATGCCAATGGGATCGGCGCAAAAGCCTCGTTCACCTCGTAAAGATCAATCTGGTCGACAGACATTCCGGCTTTGGCAAGAGCCCGGCGCGTTGCCTCGAGGGGAGCCTCCAGCCCGATGACCGGATCTCCGCCCGCCACAGTCATGTGATGAATGCGTGCCAGAGGCTCGATTCCAAGCCTCTTGAGACCGTTCTCGTTCACCACCACCACGCCTGCGGCGCCGTCGCATATTTGGCTGGAAACGGCAGCCGTGAGCAAACCTCCCTCCTCGAGCAGCTTAACGTTCTGAATTCCTTCCAGCGTGACACTGAAGCGGATGCCCTCGTCAACCCGATGCAAGTCCGCTTCCCCTGTGGCCGTCGTAATCTCGATCGGCAGAATCTCAGCCTCGAATTTTCCACCCTGGGTGGCCGCTATAGCCTTGCGATGACTGTCATAGCTGAAGCGGTCGAGCATTTCCTTCGTCAACCCATGCTTGCGGGCGATCGTTTCGGCCCCCCGGAATTGACTGAACTTGACGCCGGGATAGCGCGCTTGAATCCCGGGGCTCATCGGACCGCCGAGGCCCAGTTCCATCGCCCCCTTTACGGGCGTCCCCATTGGAACACGAGTCATACTTTCGACGCCGGCTGCAAAGACGATGTCCATTGTCCCCGTCATCACCGCCTGGGCCGCAAAATGTACTGCTTGCTGGCTCGATCCACACTGGCGATCAACCGAAGTCGCGGGCACGGATTCCGGCAGTCCGGAGGCCAGCACCGAATACCGAGCAATATTGTTCGACTGTTCGCCTGCCTGGCTCACGCACCCCAGAATGACGTCGTCGATCGCATCGGGATCCACGCCGGTTTGCGCGACAAGTCGATTCAGGACCTTGCCAGCCAGATCCGCAGGGTGCCAATCCTTCAGCCGTCCGTTTGAGCGCCCTCCGGCGGTGCGGGTGGCGGCAACGATATAAGCAGTGTGCACGATGTTCTCCTGTAAGCCGCTATGAACCGGTAAATATGGGACGACGCTTCTCGAGAAAGGCGGATACGCCTTCATAGTGGTCATGACTTGCCACGAGAATCCCGGCCCGACGCCCCTCCTCGGCTGACATATGCTCCCAGCCATTATCGAGCGAGGACCGAATCAGCGCCTTTGCATGGCCCATAGCCGCTGTTGGGCCACGCGCAAGCTGCTCGGCAATCTTTGCCGTCCGCTCGACCAGGTTTTCGGTGGGCACGACCCAATTAATGATGCCCAATTCAAGGGCCTTGGCGGCATCGAACCGCTCCCCGAGCAAAGCGAGCTCGAGGGCCCGGCGTTCGCCGACAATGCGCGGGAGGAAGTAGCTCGCCCCGCCATCAGGGGCGAGACCGATATGGCGATGCGCCAGAACGAATATCGTTCCCTCCGCCGCAATCACGAAGTCCGACGCGAGCGCCAGGCTGAGACCGAAACCGGATACGGAGACATGGACGGAAGCGATCACCGGCTTCATCATGCGCCTCAGGCGTCCCATGATGAGATGCGATTTCACGATGCGCTGTTCTAGATTCGCAATGTGGTACTCGCGATTGTTTGTCAAAGCGTTGTGAAAATGCCGAACGTCCCCACCCGCCATAAAACAGTCGCCGGCGCCTGCGATGACAACGCAGCGCACCGACGAATCGCGCTCGATTGCATCGGTAATGTCCACGAGAAGGTCTGTCATTGCCGGCGACAGAGTGTTCTTCGCGTCAGGCCTGTTGAGCGTGATGGTTGCGACGCCATCGACGACGTCATAGAGGACATGAGGTTCTTCTTCAGCGGCGACCATTGTCATTTATCCTTCGGGAGTCTCGCACCCGCCATCCCCATGCGCTGATTGAATTTTTCGCGGACTTTGGCGGGCATGCCGGCCGGATCGACATGCACGCCATATTTCACCTGATTGTGAACATGGCCGAGGTGATGAAGTGCGAAGGCGTGCTGCACCGTCTGGCGCCGCCCCATCAGATCCTGGGCGCTGTTGCACAGTTCCTTGGCTGTCTTGAGCGCGAACGCCGGTTTCTCGGCGATGGAGCTGGCAAGCCTCAGGACCTCGCTATCGAGAGTGCCGTTCGGGACAACGCGGTTTACCATTCCGCGGGCCTCGGCGGCGCGGGCGCTCAGCAGGCCGGCCGTGAACAGCCATTCCTTGGCCTTGCGCGTGCCGAGTTCGTAGGGATGCATAAAGAACTCGGCGCCCGGCAGGCCGAGATCCATCGTGGTGTCCTGGAACTCGGCGTCTTCGGCGGCGACGATGAGATCGCACACCCAGACCAGGATCAGCCCCCCCGATATACACTTCCCCTGCACCGCGGCGATCGTTGGCTTAGGGATGTTGCGCCATCGCTCCGCCATTTCAAGGTAGATTTCCTTTTCGCGACCGTATCGACCTTCCGCGCCTTCAGCGTCAAAATCGCCCCAAGTGCCAACGATCGGAAAATCACGCCAGGTCTTCCCGTGATCGCCGGCAAGATCATGACCCGCCGAAAAATGAGGGCCGTCGGCGGCAAGAATGATGACTTTTATCTGATCGTCATGGGCCGCGCGGTCAAAGGCGGCGTTTAACTCATAGGTCATCTGCATCCCCTGCGCGTTTCTCGCATCAGGGCGGGCCAGAGTAATTAGCGCGACATGCGCGGCCGGCGTTTCGTAGCGAACCTGTTGTGACGGAATCTCCGACATCGTTAACTCCCAGGAGAATCTTCCTCGATCAACCACTTCCATTCTTGCCGCTTAGTGCTGCTTCAGCGCGACACGAATTCCTCCGCGGTTCCCCGTCCACGTTGCATGAAAGCACCGCTCAGCCGGCTAGCGCTTGGACACAGCGGTAACCCCTCCATCCTCGGCCGAGATGACGATGTCAGCCAGATAGCGAACCGGGTGAAGGGTCATATTCGCACTCACGATTGTACCTGCGATCGGATAGGCTGCGCCCAGGTCAATATTGCCGATAAGTGCCGGATCGCAGTAATTGATTCTAGGCACGCCGCGCGCGACCCGTATAAACTCAAAACTGACATCCACCTGAACGAATTTCATAAGATCTTTGTCGCGAGCAATATTGAAGCATTGCGG
>JABDBE010000150.1:0-314 GCA_013288805.1 Acidobacteriota bacterium | reverse complement strand
CTTATTGCTTGATCGAGATTCCGGTTGCCGATGCACTGCGCTCCCTCCCGCCCCCGTCAAAGAAACCGGATTCTGAACCTCGAAATCCAGAACGACAGCGCCATCGATCTCAACGCTGCTACGAACACGGTCATAATTTGGCCTCAGCGCAATATTTGCCAGTCTCAGCGGGTAGCCCCAGATTCTGGAGAATTCGTCGTGCACCTTCGCATTATTCGTGAAGGCACCAGTAGTCATTAGCCTGGGCTTCACGCCGCTGCGACATAGGACACCAATGACGACAAAATCAAAATTGCCAAGTTCATCATGCGAGC
>JABDBE010000149.1 GCA_013288805.1 Acidobacteriota bacterium | reverse complement strand
ACCGGAGATGGGAAGGTCTCTTACCAGAGACGCTCAAGCGGCTTGCCGATGCAATTGTTGGGCGTCGAAACTGACTCCTTTCTTCCAAATCGTTAACGTAATGGCGGCCATCTTTCGTGCCAGAGTGAGCCGGGCCATCGTCGGCCGCATTCCTTTTTCGACTAGAGCCGCATAGAAATCGTGCAGCGGTCCGGGCTGAGTGCTGGCCGAGAGTGCCTGGTGAACGTCCATGCCAATATACTTTTCTTGGTTCATAACGGCGCTCCTTTTGGTAAGTGGTGATCCGAACAATCACAACCTACCGTAAAGTGGGCGCCTTTTTATATTGCGTGATATCGCGATTTTGCGTCAAGTAACTCGCATTTCCGATCGGAGTTTCGGCAAACCCTGATACAGAAACGGCATCGAAAACTCGGGTATACGCCACTATGTCGAACTCTGACCTGACTTCAGTTCTGCTAATACTCTTGCTTCTGGTGGCGCTCGCCCATTTGCTCGGCTATCTATTCGTGAAGCTCGGCCAACCGAAAGTTGTCGGCGAAATCCTGGCTGGCGTCCTGCTCGGCCCCGCTGTTGTCGGTAGGTGGCCATCAGCGTCCTGGATTCTCGAAGCGACCCAGCACCAAGCAAACATTTTGAACTTTGTGTACTGGCTAGGGTTGTTATTGCTGATGTTCCTATCGGGCGCTGAAGCTCAGCAACTTTTCAGTCGCGAAGAGCGCCGCGAAGTGGGCTGGCTCGCGATTGTTGGAACCGGCATTCCGTTTGTCCTTGGGTTGGTACTAGGCCCACAGCTGATTCGACCGGCCCTAGCGGGCCCTAACGGTAACCGAATTTCCTTGATCATCATCCTTGCGGTCGGCATTGCCGTAACCTCAGTTCCGGTCGTTTCCAAAATCTTCGCGGATCTAAAAATACTTCATACTCGCTTCGCGCGTCTCGTGCTCGGAGTCGCGGTCTTAGAGGACATCGTGCTTTGGCTCGCTCTTGCCGTGGCAACAGCACTGGCTGGCAAGACGGTTCTGAACCCGCGGCAGATGTCGTACCACCTGTTGACCACGATTGCATTCTTCGGGTTGGGTTTGACGATTGTTCCGCGGATAGTAAAGCGTCTGAACAAGTCCAAGTTCAACGTTTTCGCAAAACAGTCCCCGGTGGCGTATGCGATCGCCGTTCTCTTTGCTTACTGCGTGGTGGCTGGTGTTCTTGATGTCAGTCTGGTCTTTGCCGCCTTCCTCGCGGGGTTTGCTGTTGTCCATAAAAAGCGGAGGCTGTTTGCAGAAGCGCTCGATGCGATAGGGAAAGTATCTTTCGCGTTCTTCATTCCGGTTTACTTCGCAATCGTCGGATTGAAGCTCGACTTGGTTCGAGGATTGTCGTTGTGGATGATTGGAACATTTATCCTCGGAAGTTGTCTCGTGAAGATCCTTTCCGTTTCTTTGGCGGGGCGACTCGCGGGTTTTCGAGGATTGGACCTGATCAATCTTGCTATCACAACGAACGCACGAGGAGGGCCCGGCATCGTGCTGGCAAGTGTAGCGTTTGATGCAGGCATCATCAGCCCCAAGTTCTATACCACTCTGGTTATAGCGGCAGTACTGACTTCGCAAGTGGCTGGCGCATGGCTCGACTACGTGCTTGGCAAGGGTTGGCCGTTGTTGACGCCACTAGTCCACCGCGACTCGACGATAGGGGCAATCACGGAGAGCCCATTGGCTCCTTGAAGCCACGTTACGATATTTCACAACTATCGGGTCTGCCCCCGGATGATCTCCCGCCTTCTGTGGCATCAGCGAGATGCACAGCACCATAAATGCCCCAATTACCAGCGAAGAACTGATGCGACTAAGATCGAGGCCGCCATTCGCATGCGGTTTGGTTAGCAGATCTCCAAGAGTCGCCCCCAGCGGACGGGTCAAAATAAATGCCGTCCAGAACAACACAGTGTGCGAAAGCTTCGTGAAGAAGTACTCGGCCGCGACCAGCGTCAGCATGCCTGAAAAAATCAGCGCTCCGCGTTCGAAACCTACTCCGTTGGTGTCCGCCATAAAATCGCCCAAGCGCGGTGCCTAGCGTATTCGAAAACAGAATCGTTACCCAATAAAAGATCTCGACCTTCGTTGTTTTAATATCGCTGAACGATACCGATCCAACCGAATATTTCCACAATCCCAGCACGATCATGAGGAGCGTAAATAAAATCACCGTTCCTCCCACATATCCCCAGCCCAGTGAGCGGTCGGCGAAATCCGCCATCGTCGTGCTCACCGTCGTGGTCGTGACGATCACAGCCCAATAAAGAAACGGATGAACTTCTTAGCACGAATTTGCACCGCCAACGCTGCGATAAAGCAAGCCATGAAAATTGCTGTGCTCAATAAATACCCGAAATTCATCGTCATCGAGAGGGCGTCTCCGCCGGTCTCGCCTAACGTCGTTGCCGCGATCTTGATGATCCAGAACGCGATCGCGACCTGCGGAACCTTGCTGGTCGCGGCCCGCGCCTCGCCTGCGGATTCGGACTGTTCACCACCCCATACACCGTCAACCCCAAACCTAAGAACATTCGTGCGCATAAATCCCCATGGAAAAAGTAGTCTCCAGTCTATAAGAACCCTCTTATCCGTATAACCTCTGCCTGAAACCTTACGCCTCAAGGATATTTCATTCGAAGGCCAGTGGGCACTCAATTTGGCCGTTGGAGCCGTCTAGCGCGCCTAGGGCCGTTGACCAAAGCACCCCAGCCGGAAGCCGAATGGCGGCGGAGCTTTTGTCATGCCCCGGACTTGTTTACGAAATCAAGCCGTTACACTCATTGACTTAGGAACAAGGGTTTTGAGCGTAATGGGGATTTATCGACAGTTAGGCGGCAAAGGGTTGCATCCGTTCATGTAGTCGCGGTGTCCCGATTGAAATTCCAACTCCTCTGCTTCTGTCAACGGGCTATCTGAAACGGCAGGCACCTTCTGTTTCAACGCTAATACCAATGCTGAAAAAGTCAAAGTCCACATCCAAGGGGGGCCAGGATCTACGGATAGACTAGCCGCACTTCGCGCTGATCGTTACTCTTTTCTCCGCGATGTTCAAATTCGGCGGTCACCACCCTCTTGCCCAGTACACCCCACAATTCAGTCAGATAGTATTTGCCGTCTCGGCGAACGAATATCAAACTTGGCGCTCTCCTTGGTCACCGGATCCCCGTAGGGCACGGCCGCAATAGCCGTACCTAGCTTTGACGATTTGTCGCGGACTGAGATGGAATCTGGAGACCCGGAATCGAAGGCATAGTCCTCAGCCGGAAACTTTTGGCCTTGTGCCCAAAAGTCGGAACATTTGCGCTGGCGGTCGCCGTTTCGGCCAGACCCACACCCAAGAGCACAAGAACGCACGCCAGCCCGGCTACCACCCATTCCTTCGTGGCCCAGTTGCGCCGCCTTATCACCTTCGATGAATTCAACTGCTCTGGGAAACGTTGCGTAAAGCGCTCACTAATGCACATGTCGTTTCTCCTTCCAATCCCTCTCCCAAAGAAGGAGCATTCCAGCCAATCCGGCAATCCGTCACAGACCTCTAATGCATTTACTGGTTACACAGTTTTCTACGGTTGGTCGTGGATAGTGGATTTAGCCCGAGTCCAGCCTATTTGGTCAATCGGGATGTGGACTTGTAAGGAGGAACCGGCTGTAACACTGGCAGCAAATGTCCGCGATGACCATTGCGTCCAAAAGCACATGCTTCTCATCGAGTTCGCTACGATGGAGATGCAATGTGCCGAAGGTGGCGACCTGGAAAACCCGCGACTCCTCAATGAGCATGGCCGGAGAGTAGCCCTGCGCGTTACGTATTTGTCCGTGCGCGGCAGCGGCATGGGAGACGGGGGACTGGGCACCTTAGCAAGGCGCAGGCGGGTAATCAGGTCGGAGTCCAGCATGGACAGATGGCCTGTGCGGTCCGCGTCGCTTAGTGGAATGTCGGTCAGCTCTGGAACCAGATTCACCCGCCTCAGCCATTCTTTGATCGTAGGTTGGAGTTCCCTCTCCTAAGAGTATGTCCGCCACGGTTACTATCGTCCTCACCTTCGTCACGCGGTACTCCTATGGTTCACATCACTCTCCGCGAATCTAGTCGCCGTGCGGCTGGGCGGCAATGGCACGAAGCGGCCGGATTAGAGACGGTCAAGACACATTTTGGCGATCTCGTTCGGGGTCACACGTTTGGTGCTTTCCAGCTCGACGACTCTGTGGCCCTTCCAGGACGGGC
>JABDBE010000148.1 GCA_013288805.1 Acidobacteriota bacterium | reverse complement strand
CACACACCATTGCGAAACGGCGTAAGCCGTCGAGGAATCTGCTTCTTCCTGCCATCGCCAAACCCAAACCACGGCTCCCGAACCGGTAACGGCCGACAGAATTTGTCAGGACGGAAACGCCGAGAGCGGGTCAATGCGTGCTATGGTCTGTTAACAACACTTGACCGCCCAAAAGCCTCGACTTGATGCAAAAGAAAAACCGCCCAGACTGTCAGGCGGCCTGTATTCCTTTATTCCGAACTGCTCAAAGAGTCACTTCGTCACCCGGAACACCACGTTGCTCTTGAGAGTCTTCTTGGGCATCCTTACCCGCACATAGCCAGTGGTCGCTCCGGTTGGCACACTGGTCTTGATTTCGCTGCTGGAAATCACAGTGAACCCTGCCGGGATACCGTTAAAGGTCACACCGGTCGCGCCCCTCAGATTTGTTCCCAAAACAATGACCGTTGTTCCGACCTTGCCGGACGCGGGACTTAGTCCCACAAACGGCCCTAGTCCTACAGACAGGCTGAAGATCGTACCCTCGCCCGCGCTGGCGATCGTACCGCGGTCCAAAAGGAGCCCGGCTGTTGTCCCGTAGAGCTTTCCGTTGGTATCTTGAACCAGCCCAGATTCAGGGTAGGCGCCGTCGTTGCAATTTGTTTGACTGCAAAAGTTGTACAGTGTGGTGAACCCGCCTGCTGCCGTGATCTTGAAAGCCGTACCGCAGCCTGCTGAGCAATCCAGACCGTTGCCCCCCATCGAAGTTGTCCCGTAGAAGTTTCCGTCGGTAGCTTGAACTAGCTCTCCGAAGGGCTCGCGACCGTCGGCACAATTCGTTTGAGCGCAAAAGCTATACAGCGTGGTGAGCGTGCCCTGCGGCGTCATTTTGAAGATCGTGCCTTCATTGTGCGCCCCGCCAATGTACGTCATCCCGTAGAAATACCCGTTAGTTGCTAGCACCAACCCCGCCATAGGTAGTGCGCCATCCACGCCTGAAAAGCTATGTAATGTTGTTAGTTCGCCCTCTGCCGTAATCTTGAACACCGTGCCATCGCCGTTGGTGCCACCTTCCTGCGTTGTCCCATAAAAGTCGCCATCAGACGCTTGAACGAGCTGCGCCGAAGAGTAGCTGCCGTCCGCACAATTGCTTTGGACGCAAAAGCTGTAAAGCGTGGTCAGTTTGCCAGCCGACGTGATTTTGAAAACCGTACCGTAGCTGTGAGCTCCACCCCGGAATGTTGTCCCATAGAAGTTTCCATCGGTGGCGTAAACCAGCCCGGTCGGCGAGGAGCCGTCGCGACCACCAAAGGTATGCAGCGTAGTCAACTTGCCACCTGGAGTTATCTCGAATATGGTGCCGCAGCCGCTTTGGCCGCACTCCAGTCCTCCCTCTGACGTTGTGCCATAGAAGTCCCCGCTCCTTGTTTGAACAAGGCCGGAGGAAGGGTAGGCGCCGTCGGGTCCGCCAAAACTGTACAGGCTGGTGAGCTTGCCCGCCGTCGTGACCCTAAAGACCGTGCCGCTTGCATAAACAACATTTCCACCTTGGGATGTCGTGCTGTAGAGATCTCCGTTGCTTCCCTGGACGAGGTATGCTGCAGGGTAATCGCCGTCATCAATATCGAAGGTTGCAAGCGTTTTCAAGGTTTGTGCTTGCGAGGCACCCACTGCTGCAGCACCCATAAGAACGATCATCCAAACTCTTTTCCCGCCCGGCTTCGTCATTTGAAACCTCCTTCTTTAATTATCAAGTAGCAAACCCGCGAATTCGGGTCTGCTTGACGTGCAGTAACGTCATGAATCCGACACAGGTGGAAAAAGACAACAGGGTACGGGCAAAAAGTTCCACCATCCTCGACCATCTTGACTATCACAATCGCCACCTCACTAATCGGGGGTTATCCCAGGAACTCTCCTGCGCCCTGAACACTGAATCCAACGAATTCGAAACCGATCGCTTGCGCACGGTCTGGGATTCTCAATCGTCAAAATTTCGGCCGACCTGTTTCCTAAATTCGAGCCTTAATTTTTGGCATACGGACAACCGGGTCAGCTGACATGGCAAACCTTCTCTCTAATCATGAAATCGGAAACGGCGCGGAAAAAACGACACGTTAGGGGCAAGAATTTCTTTTGTAGCGGCTCCGGGCGGAGCTGGCAAATCAGTTGAAGCGGCCTTGCCTCGTTGTGGGTAGTTTCTCGGCAGGAAGATCGGGTAAGTCAATCACCGAAAGGGACTCGCACGACGCATTGGATGTGAGTTGACGATAAATCCCTGTTACGCTCATTGAGGGACCTTTTGGCTTGGCCTGAGGAATACCCAGGGCGGCCCGAACCTCGCAGAAACCCGCAAGACTCACTCCCCCACCCCCAACTGCCAGAACAAAAACGAATAAACATCCGTCAACTCTTCAATCTGCTTCGTAATCGGCTTCCCCACACCATGCCCAGCCTTCGGCTCGATCCGCAACAGTATCGGACGCTCCCGGCTCTGCCCATTCGCCGCTTCTGCCTGCATCAAAGCCGCCATTTTCTTGGCATGCATCGGATCGACCCGCGTATCGCTCTCCGCCGTCATAAAAAGAATCGCCGGGTACTCCAATCCCGCCTTCACGTGCTGATAGGGCGAGTAAGCAAAAATAAAATCGAACTGCTTCGGATCCTCCGCCGACCCATACTCAGGAATCCAAAGCTTGGCAATTTGAAAATGCTGGTAGCGCAGCATATCGAGCAACGGCACCGCGCACACCACAGCCCGAAAAAGATCGGGACGCTGCGTCAACGCAACGCCCACCAGCAATCCTCCATTCGACCCGCCACGAATCGCCAGATGTTCTCTATCCGTATATTTCTGCGCAATCAAATACTCAGCTGCTGCAATAAAGTCATCAAAAACATTCTGCTTTTTATCCAGCATCCCCGCTCGATGCCACTCTTCTCCAAACTCCGAACCCCCGCGCAAATTAGCCACGGCGAACACCCCGCCATGCTCCAGCCAAAGATAACGATCTCCCGCAAAGCTCGGAGTCATGCTGATATTGAATCCACCATAGCCCGTCAGCAAAGTCGGATTCTTGCCGTTCAGCACCAGACCCTTCCTGTAAAAAACGAACATCGGAACCTTGGTTCCATCCTTCGAGGAGAACCAAACCTGATCGACCTGGTAAGCCGATGGATCAATCGAAGGCACATCGACTCGGGCCCACAGCTCGGGCACCTGGTTCTCCCTGAAATCAATGCGATAAATGCTGGGCGGAACCGTGAACGACTGAAATCCGAAAAAAGCCTCGTCGCTGTTCCACTGCCCTCCGACTCCCGCAATCGATCCCAACCCCGGCAGCTTCACGTCTGACAACAACCGTCCATCCGTCGCGAAAATCTTCAACAGTGAAGTCGCGTTTTTCTCGTACACAGCAAAAAGATTTTCGTGGATGATCAGGACATTCTTCAGCACCGCATCAGATTCCGGAATAACTTCGTGCCAACCCGCACGCTCCGGCTTCTGCACATCCACGCGGAACACGCGATAGTGTGGCGCGTCCTCGTTGGTGAAAATGTAAAGCTGGCCCCTGAGAATTTCCCCCGTATAGTTGAAATCTTTCCCACTCGTAACCTCGACCGGCGGCGTTCCCGCCTTCAAATCCTGCAAGAACATCTCACTCTTCGTGTAGCCCTCAAATACGTTGATCAGCAGCCAGCGATCCTCATCGTCGGCAAGCTGCGCCACCGGCACATCCTGCGCTTTGAGCCGATCGCCATAAATTAAAGGGTCTTTTTCCGGATCGCTGCCCAGCGCGTGATAGAAAATCTTGACGTGATAAACCTCTTCTCCTGCTGGTACATCCCCTTTTTTCGGAGTGCGTCCGTAATAAAATCCCGAGTCGTCTTTTTTCCACGCCACGTTGGCGTGCCGCGCCCGATCGATCGCATCGGGCAACAACTTCCCGCTCGAAGTCTCAATGATTCGCAGCGTGCTCTCTTCCGACCCGCCGGACGACGTGCCGTAGGCAACATATTTTCCGTCATCCGTAGGAGCCCACCAGTCCAGCGCAACCGTGCCATCCGTAGACATCAGATTCGGATCCACAAGAGTCCGGTCTTTCCCGTGAACCCCTTCGCGCACCAGAAGCACGGCCTGGTTCTGCTTCCCGTCGCGCCGAACATAAAAGTAATATTTCCCACCGACTTGAGGCGTGCCGATGATCCCAATGGAAAGCAGTTCCGTGAGTTTCTGATTGATCTGGTTCCGGCCTGGCAGAGGATCAAGAACGCCGCGAGTGTAAGCCAGCTCCGCGCGAACGAACTCCTGCGTCTCCGAGCTATCCGAATCCTCCAACCACCGATAAGAAT
>JABDBE010000147.1:296-4386 GCA_013288805.1 Acidobacteriota bacterium | reverse complement strand
ATTTTCATTGGGCCAATACTGTTTTGCGAGGGTCTGGTCGATTACGGCGACCGGCTGGGTTTTGTAGGTATCGAGGACGGTGAAATTGCGTCCCGCGATCACAGGGACTTCCATGGTGTGAAAATACTGGGAATCGACGACAGCAATGTCCGCAACCGGGCCGCGCTCTGATTCCGTTGCGCGCCCTTGAATGGAAAAGGGAGAGTAGTTTCGCCCCGAGTTCATAGGCAGAGTGTCGTTGCCGGAGATGGATGCTTGTTCGACGCCGGGGAGGGCGGAGACACGGCGAAAGACTTCGAGAAGAAAATCGGCGCGCTTCTCTTCGACGCTATAGGGATCATTGGCCGGATTGTTGGAGATGGGAATCCAGATTTGCACGGTCGTAAGATGGCCGGGATTGAATCCGGGATGAACTTCGAGGACGCGCCAGAAACTGCGAAGCAGGAGGCCTGCGCCGGCCAACAAGACAATCGAGAGCGCAACCTCCGACACTACAAGAATGCGCGAAAGGCGAGTATGGCGTCTGCCGGTTCCCGAGCCGCGAGCGCCTTCGCGCAGATTTTCGACCTGATCAGGATTGGCGGCTTGCAGAGCTGGCGCAAGTCCGAAGAGGACGCCGGTGAGTAGGGAGATCAGGAAAGCGAAAAGGAGTACTCCAGCGCTGACTTCTACTTCGTTGAGCCGGGGAATATCCGCGGGAGCGATGCTAAGGATCGCGTTCTTCAGGAAGAGAACTGTAACGATGGCTACTACGCCGGAAATGAGGGACAAGAGAGTGCTTTCGGTCAATAGTTGGCGCGCCAAGCGGCCGTGACTTGCACCCAGAGTCAGGCGAATGGCAATTTCGCGGCGCCTTCCGGAAGAGCGGGCTAGAAGAAGGTTGGCGATGTTCACGCAGGCGATGAGCAGGACAAATCCCACCGCTCCGAGGAGGATGAACAGCTCGGTTCGCTGTGAGCCGACCAGATCTTCTTTCACAGGAACAAGGCGCACGGCCCATTTGGAGGCAGCGGGATACTCCGTTGGATACTGCCGACTGAGTTGAGCGATGTAGGAATCGAGCTGCGCTTGCGCCTGAGCGACCGTCATACCGGACTTCAAGCGCCCGATGGCGCCCGGAAGCATTCTCTGGGAGCGGTCCGCGGGAACAGGGAATGGAGCGGCGTTGAACCCAGTAGCGGCCCAGACTTCCACGTCGGTGTTCAGCGTTGGGCCGGGATGACGGAAGCCTGGCGGCATTACTCCGACGATGGTGTACATGTCATTGTCGAGGCGCATTTTGCGGCCGATTATTTTGGGGTCGGAACCGTAATAGCTGCGCCAAAAACCGTCGCTGATAACGACCGGTTCGAGGAATCCTGGCGCGCTATCCTGCGCCGTGTAGACACGGCCGAGTTGCGGCTTGGCGCCCAGCAAGGTGAAGTAATCGGGACTGGTGACTAGACTTTCGGCGCGAACGGTGCGCTCTCCGCCAGCGACCGCGGAATTACTCGGGGCTACGGCGGAGATTTCTTGAAAGACGCCCGAGCGATCTTGCAGATCCCAAAGCTCCGGCGCGGACATGCCTACATCCTGCTCGTTGGGGCCACGAAGGTCGTCGAAGACGCGGACGAGTTGGTCGGGATGGGGGAAAGGCAGCGGGCGCAGCACGACGGCGTAGACCACGCTGAACGTGGCGACGTTCGCGCCGATGCCTAGGGCGAGGGTCAGCACGGCAACGGTCGTGAAAGCGGGGCTTTTGAACAACATGCGGAGCGCGTAGCGCAGGTCCTGGACGAATGAGAACACGAGTCCCCCCTTGCGCGTGCCCGGTCAGGCGGCAGACGCGACGGTCGCTTTGGGTATATGGACGGGGGAAGGCGAATCCTTGTTAGCAGGGAGATTGCGGTAGAGATCTTGCTTGCCAGAGATCGCGTGACGCTACAAACCGGGGCATGGTTATCCTGATCGTTCAGGAAACTAATGATTTGTGGGCGCCGTCAGATAGGAAAGA
Organism: Acidobacteriota bacterium; assembly: GCA_013288805.1. GTDB lineage: Bacteria > Acidobacteriota > Terriglobia > Terriglobales > Acidobacteriaceae > JABDBE01. Next base: position 2,393 of record JABDBE010000147.1, on the reverse strand, counting down.
GCTAGCTAGACGTTTTGTGATTTATTTGTACAGCAATGGGAAGCATGCGACCGCATAAACCAAATTCAGCTTATGCTGGGGCTCTTATTTTTGGGGCGGCCCTGCTGCTTTGCGCAGGAAGCGTGCATGCGGCAGGCACGCCCATCCCGCACGGTACGCTGGAGCTCATTGCTGAGAATCAATGGGTCGCGGCCGGGTATACGGTAAGTCTAGGATTGCGTTTCCAACTCGAGAAGGGCTGGCATATCTACTGGAGCAATCCCGGCGATTCGGGCGAGCCGCCGCGCGTGACGTGGGAGTTGCCGGCGGGGCTCACCGCCGGGGCCATCGAGTGGCCTGCGCCGCGGCGCCTCGGGACGTCCAGTATTGTCGATTTCGGTTACGAGGATGCGGTGACGCTCCTCGTGCCGATACATGCGGAGACCAGTTTGGCTGCGGAGCAGCCGGCGCGGCTCGGCGCCGAGGTGAAGGTATTGGTCTGCCGCGAAACGTGCATCCCGGGTAAGGCGCAACTCTCCCTGACGCTGCCCATCAAATCGCAGGTCCCCGCGCCGGATCCTCGGACAGCGGATTTGTTCCTTGCCACGCGCAAGTCTCTGCCGCGCGCAGCGCCGGGGAACTGGAAATTTAGCGTGACTGAGGCAAACGGATCTTTCGTGCTTACCGGGAAGCTCGGGCGCCAAATCAGTCAGGCGAGTTTCTTCCCGCTGGCCGAATCGCAGATTGATAACTCGGCACCGCAAAAAGTGCTCCCTGATGCCGATGGCTTTCGGCTGACGCTGCGGAAGTCGGAGCAGCTTCTGAAACCGTTGGAGCGGTTGAAGGGCGTACTGGTTCTTTCCGCCGGTGAGGCATACTTGATCGATGTGCCTCTCAGCAAGTAGGGCGCGGTGAGATACGATAACGGCATGGGAATCCACCCGGCACAATCTTTGAAGGAGGAACTCTAGAAATGAAACGCTCGATGCTATTCACGATGCTGACCGGTCTCCTGCTGTGCGCAGCTCCGCTGTTGATCTGGGCTGCGAAAGTGGGAGAGGCGGCGCCGGACTTCACCGCTTCGGCGAGCAACGGCAAGACCGTTCGCCTCTCGGACTATCGCGGGAAATATGTGGTCCTGGAGTGGCACAATAATGGGTGCGATTATTCCTCACGCCGACACCGATGAAACCGGGTACTTTGCGATTCACATCCCCCGTTCTTGGTTCGGAAAATTTGCCGTCGCTGCGAAGAAGGAAGACGAGGACTATCCCGACATGGGTACGCAGTTCTACAGCGACGGTAAGTTCAAGACGATAACGTTGACCTCCGACCATCCTGCTGAGACCGTCATAATTCGACTTGGGCCGAAGGGAGCAGTTTTGCTTGGCACAGTGGCTGACGCAGTGTCGAACGCCCCTTTGAGTCCGTGTGTTGAATTCAGACGAGCTTCAGAACCAAACAATTTCTTGAGCGCCAGCGGGTGGGTCAAACCGCATTACAAACTACTGATTCCTTCTGACACAAATATCCTGGTGAAAATTTCACTCGATGGCTACAAGACTTGGTATTACCCCGGAACAGTCTACCACGCAGAGGCAAAGCCTGCGCGGCTTGCGCCGGGAGAGAAAAAAACTATAAATATTCGGCTAGAACCTGACGCTGAAGTCAAATCTGGTTGCCCCACGGCGGTCAACTCCCGATAAGTCGTGCGGATAATCGGAAGCTGACCCGCTCCTGTTACTACATGGACGGCTCCCAAAACGCAGCTGGGCCAAGCAGCAACCACCGTCAGTGGCCGTGCTCCTAGGCACGTTTCCTAACTCACTGAAAACATTGGCTGGGAGACTAGGATTCGAACCTAGATAGCCAGATCCAGAATCTGGAGTCCTACCGTTGGACGATCTCCCAGCTGTAGGGAGGAAAAACGAATCGCAGCATCTCCGGCTCTCCCGGCAGCCACGATTCTTCCTTTCTAATTTAATCGCCTTTCGCGCACGCGTCAACCGTGGGCGAAAATTGGTAACGGATGCCTTTCCGAGTGCCCGGCGTTAGTGGCTCGAACCCGCGTACTTTACCGAACAGCCGTAGGGACGCGTCGCGGGCGTCTGCACCTGC
>JABDBE010000147.1:0-219 GCA_013288805.1 Acidobacteriota bacterium | reverse complement strand
CACCTGCTTTCCGGCCATAGCCGCCTCCAGCGCCAGGCTGACGTAATTCGTCGCATTCGGGACGTCCTGCAGGTCGGTTGTCGGTTTGTCGTCGATGGCGCCATCGTAAATTTCGACGCCCTGGGGATTGATGACCACCATCTGCGGAGAAGTCTTCGCGTCGTAGAGATGGCCGATCTCACCAGTCGGATCCAGCAGCGCGGCGGTTGGCGCGGCCTG
>JABDBE010000146.1 GCA_013288805.1 Acidobacteriota bacterium | reverse complement strand
AGTTCAAGAGGGGGATTTCCTCCAAATCCATACTGCACACGGCCCTTGACGACTTCGCGTGTCACGGTTTGCGAGATACCGACCACAAACCGCGGTTCCAGCCGGTGAGTGTAGACGTTGCGAAAGTTCTGGGTGGCTATAGTGAAATCTTTCCCAGAAATGCGTTCGAGACGCTTGTGCAGCCTCAAATAGGTCGACCATTTGCCCCCGAACGTGCGCGCCTCATTGAGGTGGATTTTTTCGTCATCCGGAAGCTCGTCGCGCCACGACGAATCCTTTAGCTGATTTACCTGGTGGCTCAGGTGCGTCACTGCGAATGCAAACCGTGCTCGGATCACATAGGGCAGGTTCACTGCAATCGTTGCCGGCGCGTCGATGAATTCGCTGGTGGCGTCAAATTTCTGCTTAGCCGTCATCGGCTCAAGCACTGTCGCCCACGCCCTTAGTGAGCGCTCGAGGCGCGTCAGCTCATTGATGGTGTTCGCCAGCCCACGCGGGAATTCTTCGAGCATCCAGCCGTAAGCCATCCACTCTGCGGAGATCGTTTTAGGAAAAACGGCCCAGCTGTAGGGCATTACTCGGCCGGTCACTGGGGTGGCCTTCAGGGCTCGTCGATATTGCCGGTAAAGCGCAAATGTCATTCGTTCGGACCTTCAACCTCGTACGACGCGCCGTCGTTGTCGCGGCACAGGGCCGAAAGGCCGAAAATACAACGGAAAATTGCCCGAAGACAGTGTCGGACAGCACGAATGATAAAGGACGCTATCATGCGTGATATCTACACGGATCATTCAAAAGGCCGTAGCTCCATCACCTCCGCCGTCGACGTGGTCTTTCGTTCGATGAGTGCGCGCGCGACCGCTTCAACCCACGGCCAGTGTGTCTGCAAGAGACCGCGCGCCACCTCTTGCAGCTGCTGAAAATATTCGTCGCGGTTGCCGCTTGCCCAACTCGCGTTCTGACTAATAACTTTACGAGCGCATCGTTCGTCGTGTGCATCACCTTCGTCGTGAGCACGCTCGGGAAATCGCAAGTCGTGCGCTATTGTCCCGGCAATACCAGTTAAAAGCCGGGTTTCAATGTAGGTGCGCTTTTCCGGCGGGTCGCCCATATAGCCTGTGAATTCAGGCTCCCAATCCTTTGGAAACTCGTTTCTACCGACAACGTAGCCGTCTGCGATGATAGTGACGAAAATAGGTGGTCGTCCGCGAAGTGCGCCGACAACAGCGTGTCCTGCCTCATGATAGGCAGTGGCTTCCTCGTCGCATGAGAAGGTCTGAGATTTCATTTGCCGAATAGGGTTTGGGTCAGTCGGAGTGCCGGCGGGCGCGCCTTCATTCGCATCGCTTCAATACTTCCGCTTGTCGTCGAGAATGTCCAACTCCATCGGAGCCAAGAAGCGGCCATCATCTTTACGCCTGACGGCCTCTTCACGGTGCATCGCGAAACAGAGGTAAATCAGGCTCGCCCGCACGAGCTTAAGGACCCTGAGTGTTTTTACCTCGAAATTTTCCCGCTGGATGGAATACGCCATGGCATCCCTCCACATGGCGTCCATTGAATTCAGCTCGGCGGGTTGCGGGATCAGAATTTCGTGCACCTTCAGGTACCCATGCTCTAGCTGATTGCGGATTTCATGGAGTGCATGGGCTTCGGGTTCGGTGACATCCCGAAATCCCTCCTGATATAAATCCTTCGCAAGCCAGTACAGCCCGCGCATTGGCAGATTCTCAATCTTGGTGAATTCGTCCGATAATATCCTCTGTCTGGCGTCTCCATTTTTGTACCAGATGCCTCGAAAATAAACCGACTTGGAAGGTAGTCCGAGCTTCATATATTCATTAATGAACACGGCGATTTTATCGAATATCGAATACGCGGATCTGAATGCCTGCCGCGTGCGCTCGACTGCCATCGAGTAGCTCGAATAATCAAGCGTGTTATAAAGTTCGACGTCGCGGTCGGCGAAATGAAATCGCTTTTGCCTGATCCCTTCGTAGGCTGCCCACCGGGCGGCTACATACTCCTGCTTTATCTGATTGAAGAAGCCCATGAGGCTCGGGGGTTCGGTGATAGGCGCGACGAAGCTCGGCAGCAAAAGGTCGTCTAAGGCGGCCGTTCCATCCCCGCCGAGGTCGTTAATCGGGTTTAGGAAAAGCCCTTCATCGAGGCACCAGCGACGATGCGCGCGCTCGATCTTTGAGCGCCCCGGTTCGCTGGTGGTCGGGGGCGGCGGCTCATGCAGAAGGCCAACCTCGACACGCTCCTCGATCCCTTTTCTTTCCGAGAGGAAATATTCGATCGAGGGGCCGTCCCCGACATTATATATAATCTCATCTGCAAATGCGCGATTGAAGCTCGCATAAGCACCGTTAATAAGCATGTGTTGATGCCAAGGATCATAGGCCGCGACCGCATAAGTCCTGAGGCCGACGCCGCGATTTCCCCAAGCCATTCCGAACTTTGAATTAATCTCGAGGGCCCGGCGCCAGTACTCGAGCGCCTCAACAAAACGACCGACCGTGTTGAGAAGACCGCCTAGATTGGTCAATACCGCACACTGAAGCAGCGGATCGAAGGAGCCGAAACCTTCGCTTCCTACAGCGCGCCGCAGCTCCAACATCTCTTCTTGGAGTTCGGGCTGCTCCCACTGCCAGGCGATCGCCCTGTCAGCATGTCGAGCATGCCTTCGATGAGCCCAAAGGTTTGCGCGAAAGTAGGAGAGCTGTGCCTTTTGTACTTCGTCCAGCGAGCGCGAGGCCAATGCCTCGCCCCACGCGAAGGCTTGGTTTAGACCCGCTTCGCTTCTGGCGTCACCGGCAAGATCAACGAGCACCCCTATGATCTGCACCGCCTGCGGAACCGGCCGCGCATCGAAATCCTTCAACGCGAGTAATTCATCGAGCGGAACCTCCCGATCGCCGGCAGAGCTCGTCACGGTCGCCCTCCAACTCTTGGATCGCTAACCGTAAAAAAATTATCAAAGCTGGGCGTATTGCGCGCTGAGCGATGTTCGCTTTTCAGCTTCCATGTCTGACGCCAGCCGGCCGCTGCAAAAGCCAGTGTGCCGCGACCGTACTCGCGATTCATGCCATTCATCACGCCCATGAGCCGTCGCCTACCCGATTACACCGGATTGCCTACCCAATTTCTACCGGATTAGACTCCACCTTCATCGATAAGAATGCGCAGCTCCCGCGATCGGCCGAGGAGTGCCGGCGCCTGATTGACCTTCTGCATTAAATTCCCTCGCGGCCGAATTTTGACGCGCCGAATTTCCACCTGCAGTCGCTCGCCCACATGAGCAAAGGCCACTCGGAACATGCCTAAATACCGATTGTCAGCGAGAACTTTGCTGACCAGCGTCGCAATTTTCGCGGGGACGCGGTTGGCGTGTGGCGGATCCCACGCGGCCGCCGCACCCGCAATATAATCAGCGAGCCTGATATAGGGATCGCACCAAAGGTTATCGCTCTTTTGGTGAAATACCCCAATGACAGGTGGGCGTAGTTTCCACTGATCGCAAATCGCCGTGACGTTTAGATTGTAAAGGGTCGTTGCGATGCCCCGATACGCTTCCGTGATTTTATCGCGATCCGGCACCCAACCCACGAGCTCCGCATTGCCATGTTTCACCGCCAGTGCGGCTACGTAGGCGGCCGCTGCTGCGGTGATGACGATGTCTTCGATCAGCCGCAGGTTCAGGCTTGTCTTTCCCGCCTCGACGCGCATCGCTCGCATATCCGCGAGAATTTGATCTGACGCTGGCCCATGTTTCATCGCTTCGACAATCGCGATCGAATCATCGAGTGCTGTTCGTGCTTGCGCCGCATTTTCGAACAGCCGGCGATGACGGTCTGCTACAAGGCAGAACGTAAATACGCGCCCATCGGTGAGGACGCGTTGGATCGCCGCTGGGATGCGGCTGACATCCTTGAGATCGCGTGCTGGAAGAGCCTCCAGCATCCGCAGCGTCTCTTCATATCGGTCGCCCGCGGGCAATACGACAAAAACGAGCGCATCGTTTGGTCGGGACTGATCTCGAATACAAAAATCCGTAGCGATGATCCATTTAGAAACCGCACGTTGCCGCACGAACGCCGCAAAGCGCTTCTCAACGTATGGTGCAGCAGCAGCGTCCAGATGGTGCCAGAATCCGTCAACCCAGCCATCCAGTGGTGCCGCTTCATCGGCAATGTTTAAGGTCAGGCCGCTGTTCATCGCGCAACCTGCGTCTGCTAACGACGAGAACCTATGCCGCGTTCAAGTCCGCGACGTAATGCTCAACGTGCTCCGCAAGGGCAACCTTATCGGCGTCGGACAGCGCATAGAACGAACCGTGAGTAAGCTTCTCACCATCTTTGCTTATCAACTGCCAGACAGGAATCGTTCCGAATGGGATACCTGAAATTTCAAACGTTGTACCGCTGACAGTCACATATTTTACCGGAACGGGCATTTTTTCCTCCTGA
>JABDBE010000145.1 GCA_013288805.1 Acidobacteriota bacterium | reverse complement strand
AACGCAAGCCCGATGCCGCCTGAAAATTTTGAGAGCATAGCAACGTTCTTGTACGTGTCATAGATACTTTCGAGCGAGTCAAGGGGGGAGTCGTGCAGGTAGCACGACGACATTTGCGCGTTCTTTGTGCCGGAGTTGAAGAGCGTAGGCGATGACGGCATGTAATCGAGGGAGGAGATGAGACGATAGAATTCGATCGCCTCATACGGAGAGCCCGCGAGTCCGCAGGCGACGCGCAGGAAGAAGTGCTGCGGGGTTTCGATGATGGTGCGCGAGATCGGGTCACGAAGAAGGTATCGGTCGTAGACAGTGCGCAGGCCGAAGTATTCGAATCGGTCGGAGAAGGTGTCGTCGATAGCGTGATTAAGCTTGCGCGCGTGTGTCTGGACAAACTCGGCAGTTGCCTTCGAGACGACGCCTTCCTGGTGGCCGTAGGCAATGGCCTGCGAGAATGAGTGCAGATTGAGCCCGGAGACCTCTTTGACAATCGTGGCAAGCAGCAGGCGTGCGGCGAGCCGCGAGTACTGCGGCTCCTCGGCGATAAGCGAGGCGGCGGTGTCGATGGAGATGGTATCGAGTTCGCGCGTGGTGGCGCCGTCGTAAAGACCGCCGATCGTCTTCGACGCGACACGAATGGCCTCCACATGGGTAAGGCCATAGGAAGAGCGTTGCACAGCGCGGACGATTTTATTGACATCCACGGGCTCCAGCCCGTTATTGCGTTTTCGAACGTGCATGACCGGCATCTCTTCCCTTACAGGGAAGCCGGGGGTAATGTCAGCGAGTGTGGTCTGGACGGTGGTATCTGCGGTAGCGGCCATGGATGAATCTCCTTGGCCTCAGAAGCGTTGCGAAGAAACAACAGCATGTCTTCGCTGCGAGCGAAGAACAACACGTTGTCACCTCGCCTCCCCTCGGAGGCGCGAGCGAATGTTCCATGGCAGGTCTTCGGACTCCGCAGGCTCAACCCTACTCGCCAGACTTCCCAAAGCGTTGCCGCTCCAGTGTCATCTTGGGCTTTCGTACCTGCTTACCGCTGCGGGGCAGTTCCGGACTTTCACCGGATTCCCTTTTCATTCTCCTTGCGGAGAAACCGTGGAATGAACACACCATATCTTGTGCTGAAGACTAACGCAAGCCCACAGCTTGTGGATATTTTGCTTAAAGCGATCGGTTCGCCTGCTATCTAGAACGGTTGAGTTAGTCTGCGAACATCAGTATCTGATCAGTGCGCATAAAATGCTCTTCTGGGAAGCAATCCGGTCAGTAGGGCTCGCAGTTCTCTCTCTCGGCGGCTTCTAGCGCGTGCAGGTCCATCTTGATCATCCCCGTCAAGCGCGGGGCCGCCGTTGAGAAAGACCATCTCCTGGCCCTCAAGCTCGATCGTGATAGTGGCAATCTTGTCGACGGTCTAGGGACCGACGCCTTTGGAACGCAGCTCATCGAGCTTGCGCGCGTGTGGGAAGACACTAAGGTAAAACTCAGCGGCTTCTTCGGCGTTGTCATTGAACCAGAAGAATGGCGCAAGTTTGTTCATGGCTGCCATGGTACCAGCCATGGCGGTCACTTCCGACAAGTCGACTTAGCGTTACTAATCCGAGTCTCAATGAGTGACTCGGCGATTTATCACTCCGAGAAGGTTTCGTGAGTAATCTCCGGTCTGCGGAAGTAAGTTATTTATGCAACCGTGGTTCTAGAGACGCCGCTGGACGTTGTAGTCAGATGTGTTACTTGCGCAGCTACGTCGCTGGGTAGTGAGGCCTGTTCCACTGCATGAAGCGATGGCATCTTCCGTATTTCAGCGTCCTACTACGATAACTGCGAATGTGCCTAGAACTGGAGTTGGGCGAAATTGCAGCTCTTCGGATACAGCCGTAGAATTCTGTCCGAATTTAGAAGTTACAAGATAGGCTTTGGCGTCTTGCTCATTCACGATCATAGTTCTGGCTCCGGGTTGAGTTCGTATTCTCTGGAGCCTCGAATATTTAGTGAGCGAGTCGCGGTGAAGGATGGTCAGAGTTCCAGAGGCGTCCGCAAGGAAAAGCATGTTGTGCGTGGAATCGAAATCGATGTCGCCCGAGTTTGCCGGAGCATCGCCGATCGCGGTGACATGACCTGTATCTGCATTGATGGCGACGAGCTTGTGGTCTTCACATGCAGTAAAAAGTTGACGGCCCGGGCTGTCGATGGCGAGTCCGGTAGGGCCGGTGCAAGGTGCAAGTTGCCAGGATGCTGCGACCTTCTTTGCGGCGGTGTCGATGAGAGCGATCTCACCGAGTGCAGGGAGGGCCACGAAGACACCTCCTTTACCATCGGTCACCGCAGAACCGGGGCGCCCGCTAAGAGGGATGGTCGCAATGACCTGGTTGGTTACGGCATCGATGACCGTCGCGCTGTGGCCGCGCGAGTTGAAGACGAAGACCGACTTGGTGGCTGGATCGAAGACGAGGGCGTCGGGGATGGCGCCGGTGGGAACCGACGTGACCAGCTTCAAGGTAAAGCGATCGAAGACGCGGACGAAACCGGCACTGCCGTCGGTCACGTCGGTGACATAGCCGTATTTGCCGGAATCGTCAAGGACGATGTCGCGAATGTTCTTCATGTCTTCGACCTCGCCCAGGAGCTTGCCGGTAACTGTGTCGACGACCATGACACGATTGGTGCGCGGGATATAGAGGCGATGCGCCGGAGCGTCGAGAACGAGGAAGCCCCACCCGCCTTTGCCACCGAGATTCCACTGGCTCTGCACATGAAATTGCGCCAGAGCTGTTGACGTGACTGCCAGAAGGTATGTAGACGAGATAGACGCCGATACGACGGCAAGCAGGGTAGAGGGAAGGAGCTTTGCAGTCAATTTCAGTATGCGATGGAAGGAATTGTCAATTTTATTCATAGCTGATTCTTCTTGAAAAATCACCTCGACGGCCAGGAGAAGCTGGCCGTCGAAGTGTCCGAGTTACTTCTTACTTCCTGCTAGTTAGAGGGAAATTGGAAGTTATCCGTCAGGTCGCCGATTGCTGGGCTGTTTGTCGGGACGTAGGGGTTGGTGGCCTTCTGGACCGGGTTTGGCAGATTGTCGCGGCTGCGAGTTGAGATCGGCGGCAGGCTCCAGTTCTTCTCAATAAATTTCATGAGCGAAACATGATCGCCGTACTCGTGCGAGACGTGACCACCCTTGGAGTACTTCGAGACGATGATGAGAGGAATGCGAGTACCGTCGCCGAAGAAGTCGACGGGCTGGATATAACCGGAGTCATAGTATCCGCCGCCCTCATCCCAGGTGACGAAGATCACCGTGTTGTCCCAAAGAGCCGGGTTGGCCTTGACCTGGTCGACGATTTTCTTAGTAAAGCCTTCGAAGAGGTCGAGCTTGGAGGACGCAGGGTGACCATCGTTGAAGCCGCTGGGCTTGACGATGGAGACCGGAGGAAGATTGCCGGTGTCGATATCTTCGTAGAGTTCAGTGGTGTCCCCGATGTACGTCTCGCGTGCGGCCTGGGTGCCCATGAACTGGGTCTGGTACTGGAACGGGTTGCAGATGTTGCAATACTCATCGAAGCTGTTCGACTCGGTAGGATCGGTAACGTAAAGGTCCCAGTCTTCGCCAAAGTATTTGAAGGGCACATTGTGGGCAACAAGATCATCGCCGATGCTCTTCTGGCTGGTGGGCGGGATGGTGAAGGGCGAGTACTGCGAGGCGAGGGTACCGTCGCCGTTGTAGCCCGGGTTGTAGTTGTTGACGAGATAATAGTCACCCTTCACGCAGTTCGGATTGACGGGGCGCTTGAGCGAATGGAGGTAGTTGGTGACTGCCGGCACACCGGGCTGGCTGATGTCCCCGCAGTTGACGTAGCTGCCGCCACTGTAACCATCCTGATCGTAGTAATTGTTGGTGGAGGCTTGTGGATTGGGGTTCTCGACCTGGTTGGTTGGGGGAGGAACGGCAACGCCGCTGGTGTTGGTGTAGAAGATGGCGTCTCCGAAGCCAAACATGATGTGGTTGGCGCCGGTGCCGCCCATGACGGACTGGTGGAAGTTGTCGCTGATGGTGTACTCGTCAGCAAGCTGTTTGAAGTAGGGAGCGTCGCCCTGCGCCATGTTGTAGAAGGCCATGGAGGTTGAACCTTCGCCGGTGGTGGTGTCGGTGAAGGGGCTAGGCTGCGTCTTGCCGTTGCTGCCAGTGCCGATAGTAGTCTCAACCCAGGGGAAGAGGTCATTCAAGCAGCCGCTGGGGTTGTCCTTGGTGGAGTAGTCAATGCTGCAGTCGGTCTGCTGCCACATCTGGAAGAAGCGGTGAACGGGGCTGTTGGTATAGGCATCGTAGGGCATCTTGGGGCCCGTGAGTTGGAAGACGCCTTCGCGCAAGGAGGTTGCGTCTGTGATGCGGGTGTCGACCTGGCCCGCGACAATGCCCGTTGCGCCCGTGAGGAGGTACTTGTCATATCCGGTGGCGAGGCTGGTGTCGGCAAGCTTCGCAACCTTGAGAGTGGTGAAAGGAGCACTGGTTGCGCTGGGTGCTTCAGGTCCACCGGC
>JABDBE010000144.1 GCA_013288805.1 Acidobacteriota bacterium | reverse complement strand
AAAGTCGTGATGGGGACAAAATGGGGGCGGGAGCGGCTGAAGTTTATTCTGAAGCGCATTGAGGGGATGCGGGAGAAGAAGGCGAAGGAAGCCCAGGCGTAGAATTGCCAGCGGAGTTTCGCTGCGAATTTAGAGGAGTACACGAACGAAATGAGCATCGTCGAAAAATTCAGAACGATGGAATATGGCCCGGCGCCGGAAGATCCGAAGGAGTCGCTGGTGTGGCTGGACCGCCATAACCGGAAGTTCGGACATTTTATTGACGGCGCGTGGCGCGCTCCGGCGGAAGGAAAATATTTTGAGACGGCGGATCCCTCGGCCGGTACGTTGTTGGCGGAAGTGGCGCAGGGAAGCGCTGCGGACATTGATGCTGCGGTGAAAGCGGCGCGGAAGGCTCTGCCCGGCTGGCAGAAGCTGACGCCGCATGCGCGCGCACGGTTTTTGTATGCGCTGGCCCGGCAGGTGCAGAAACATTCGCGGCGGCTGGCTGTGCTGGAGACACTCGACAACGGGAAACCGATTCGCGAGAGCCGCGACATTGATATCCCGCTGGTGGCGCGCCATTTTTATCATCACGCGGGCTGGGCGCAACTGCTGGAGCAGGAATTTCCCGGTTACTCGGCTTGTGGCGTTGTCGGGCAGATCATTCCCTGGAATTTTCCGCTGCTGATGCTGGCGTGGAAGATCGCGCCGGCGCTGGCGACGGGCAACACCGTAGTACTGAAGCCCGCGGAATATACGCCGCTCACCGCGCTGGCGTTTGCGGAAATTTGCAACGAGGTCGGACTGCCGAAGGGCGTCGTCAACATTGTGACTGGCGACGGCGCGACGGGCGAAGCGCTGGTGAAGCATCCCGACGTGGACAAGATTGCGTTCACCGGCTCGACGGAAGTAGGTCGCGCGATTCGGAAAGCAACCGCCACGACGCATAAGAAACTTTCGCTGGAGCTGGGCGGAAAATCGCCATTCATTATTTTTGAGGACGCGGATCTGGACGGCGCGGTGGAAGGCCTGGTGGACGGCATCTGGTTCAACCAGGGGCAGGTGTGCTGCGCGGGCTCGCGCCTGCTGATGCAGGAAAGCATCGCGGAGAAAATGACGCGCAAGCTGCAGGCGCGGATGAGCACGCTGCGGGTGGGCGCGCCGCTCGACAAGGCGATTGATATCGGCGCGATTGTTGCGCGGGTGCAGCTGGAACGCATTGACCGGATGGTGAAGCAGGGAATCGCCGAAGGCGCGACGTGTTGGCAGCCGGAAGTGCTGATGCCGACGCGCGGGCTGTACTACAAGCCGACGCTGTTGAGCAATGTTCATCCGACGTCGATCGTGGCGCAGCAGGAAATTTTTGGGCCAGTGCTGGCGGCGATGACGTTCAGGACGCCGCGCGAGGCGGTGGAACTGGCGAACAATACGGTGTACGGACTGGCGGCGAGCGTGTGGAGCGAGAGCATCAACGTAGCGCTGCACGTTTCGGCGCAATTGAAGGCCGGTGTGGTGTGGGTGAACAGCACAAATCTGTTTGACGCGGCTTGCGGATTTGGCGGATATCGCGAAAGCGGCTATGGGCGCGAAGGAGGCCGGGAAGGCCTTGTGGAATATCTGGAACCGACGTGGTTCCGCAAAGCCCCGGCGCTGAAAAAGAACGGAACGGGGAAGAAAGATCACGCGGAAGTGGCGAATCCCGGCATCGATCGCACGGTGAAACTTTATATTGGCGGGAAGCAGGTGAGGCCGGACTCCGGCTACAGCATCGAAATTCGTGGAAAGAAGGGCGAGTTGCTGGGCGAATCGCCGCTCGGGAACCGCAAGGACGTTCGCAACGCGGTCGAGGCAGCGCGCAAGGCGGAATCGTGGGGCAAGGCCACCGCGCACAACCGCGCGCAGGTGCTTTATTACATCGCCGAGAATCTTTCGCAACGCAGCGAGGAAATTGCCGGGCGGCTGGCCACGGCGGTGGGGAAGAAACAGGCCGCGGAGGAAGTGCAGCGCAGCGTGGAACGGCTGTTTTCGTACGCGGGCTGGGCGGACAAGTTTGACGGCTCGGTGCACAATCCGCCGATGCGCAATGTTTCGATTGCAATGAACGAAGCGGTGGGAACGATTGGGGTGGTTTGCCCCAGGGAATTTCCGTTGCTTGGTTTTTTTACTCTGGTGCTTCCGCTGATTGCCTCGGGGAACACAGTTGTAGCGGTGCCCTCGGAGACGTATCCGCTGATCACGGGGGACCTTTACCAGGTATTTGAAACGAGCGATCTGCCGGGAGGGGTCGTTAATATCGTGGCCGGGCGCGCGACGGAATTATTGAAGGTGCTGGCGGAACACGATGATCTGGACGGCATCTGGTGTTACGGCGATGCCGAAATGTGCGCGAGCGCGAAGGCGCTTTCCGTGGGCAATCTGAAGCAGGTTTGGACCAACGAAGGACGCCACATCGGTTTCTACGACAATCCGCAGAGCGAGGGCCGGTGGTATCTGGAACACGCGCACCAGGTGAAGAATATCTGGGTTCCGTACGGCGAGTGAGACGCTTTTTCTCGAATACAATTCTGCGAAATTAATTCTGCTGCAATCCGCAAAGCTCTTTCTGCCCGAACGATTGATTTGCTCAAGTCAATGATCCGACAAATAAAAAAAGGGGATGGCCGCGGCCATCCCCTTTGATGTTTTACCGCTCGAGATCACTGATCCGAGGCGGCGGTGTAGAACACCACGAATTGCGGAATCTTGTCGGTGGGCACAGTGGGCGGCGAGGTAGGCGTCACCGCGCCGGTCGAAGTGCTGACTGTGAACAGCGAGATGGTGGAATCGAAGTTGTTGTCGATGGCCAATAGCACCCCCGTTGGGTCGATCGCCATGCCTAGGGGTGTGGCGCCGGTTGGTTGGGCCGTGGTGCCGATTTGAGATCCAATCAAACCAGTAGCAGGATCCAGATTATAGGCAAAGACTTGCCCGGGAGAGCTCGAGCTCGCCGCGTTTTGGTCCAATATATAGATGAACTTCCCGGTCGGGTCGGTCAGGACGTTGATGGTCTGGGTCGCGGTAGGAATCACCTTGTCTCCGACATGTGTAAGCTGGCCCGGGGTTGCGCTGCTGCTGGGATCGATGCTGTAGGCGGACACGGAGTCGACGGTACCGAAGTTTCCGACAAAGAGGTGTCCGTTCACATCGGTGGTCCCATACAGCGGAGAGTTCGTCCCGTCTCCTGTTGCGATGGTGCCGAGCAGAGTCAAGGCACCCGCATTAGCGCCCGTCTGAGTGATGCTGTACTCGCTGATAGTGCTGTTGCCATCGTTGACCACGTAGAGGTACTTCCCTGCACGATCGGTCATCACCCAGGTTGGCGCACTCAGCGTCACGTCGGTATAAGCCGTAAGGCCCGGAATCAGGGCCAACACGCCGTTGGTGGATGGCGTTTGGGTTTGCGCAATGGAGTATCCGTAGATTGTGGGGGTGGGAGATGAAAGGCTACTGCCGTCGTCGATGACATAGATGAAACGGCCGAGCGGGTCGATAACACCGACATTGACTCCGCCACCGCCTGCCGTGGATGGCAGACGGGCCGGAAGTGGTGGCGCAAAACTGCCGGTGCTGGGGGTAATAATCTCCGTGAGGATGCGGCTGCTTTTATTGATGTAGTACATCAAATCGCCGGAGGGATGGATCAGCACTTGTTGCGGGTTGTCCCTTGGGAACGGCGATCCGGTCATCTGAGTCAAAGGAGTACTCTGCGTCACATCCACGCTGTACGCGGAGATGGAGCCACTGCCCAGAGCGCCGCCGACTCCGTTGCCCTGGATATTGGCGATGTAGGCGAATCTTGCAGTTGCGGCCTGCACGGTAAGTGAAGCGGTACCCGTAAGGCCCGAAGTCGATTCGGTGGCTGTGATGGTGACGGGGGGTGTGCCGGCGGTAACCCCGAGGGCCACGCCGCTATTTGGGTCGATCGTGGCTACTGTGGTTGTGCCGGAACTCCAGGTGACCGGGTTAGCCGGAGCGTGGAGTGTGCCGTCACTGAACATTTCCATCGCCGTGAAAAGCGTGGTGGTGCCGGTGGAAATGGTGATCGTGGCGGGCGTCACAACCAGTGAGGTGGCTGCGGGCGCGCCGACTGTCAATTTCGCCGTGCCGACCGTAATGCCGTCGCAACTGGTCGCGGTGATGTTGATGGGGCCACCCGGGCCGACGGCGGTGGCATTTCCGGTGTTGTCAACTGTAGCGACGGCGGTGTTGCTGCTGGCCCAGGTCACCTGGCTGGAAACGTCGAGGTCGCTGGTGCCACCGGCGGCGAAGGTAAAGTTGCCTATGGCGGTGAACTGTACAGTCGAGCCCTGTGGCACATTGGCAGTGGAAGGCGAGACCGTGATGGAGTTGAGTTGATCCACCAGCAAAGGTTCGCTGGTCGCGGAAATTCCGCTAAAGGTGGCGCCGATGTTCGTGGTGCCAAGACCGATTCCCGACGCCAACCCCGTGTTGCTAACCACAGCTACGGACGTGTTCGAGGATGTCCAGGTGGCGGAGCTGCTCGCGTCCTTCGTGGATCCGTCGCTGAAAAGAGCGGTGGCGGCATACTGCAAAGAGCCGCAAGTGGCGGTCACGGGTTGAAGGATAAT
>JABDBE010000143.1 GCA_013288805.1 Acidobacteriota bacterium | reverse complement strand
CGGAGGTCCGACAAAGCAAAGAATCGGTCCCTTCATTCCAGGCTTCAAACGACGCACGGAAAGATAATCGAGAATACGATCCTTCACTTTTTTCAGATCGTAGTGATCCGCGTCGAGCACTTCCTTGGCTTTGATAATGTCCACGTCGCCGCCGGAAGTTTTCGCCCACGGCAGCACCGCCAGCCATTCGATGTAGTTGCGCGTAACCGAATAGTCCGCCGCCATGGGTGACATGCGCGACAGCCGGCCCAACTCTTTCAACGCCTCTTTCTTCACTTCATCGGGCATCCCCGCGGATTCAATTTTCTGCCGGAGTTCTTCTGTATCCCGCGCTCCTTCATCTTGCTCACCCAGCTCTTTTTGGATGGCCTTCATTTGCTCGCGCAAATAATATTCGCGTTGCGTCTGTTGGACGCGATCCTGCACTTCGGACTGGATCTTGTTGCGCAGTTGCTGGACTTCAAGCTCCTTGGCTAAATGTTGATTGATCTTCTCCAGCCGAACCCGAACGTCCGTAGTTTCAAGTGTGTCCTGCTTGTCTGCCGTCGAAAGAGACGGTAGCGATGAGGCAATAAAATCCACCAGCCGGCCGGGCTCTTCGATATTCATCGCCACTGTTGACAACTCATCCGACAATGTCGGCGAACCCGCTACGATCTGCTGAAACAGAGTCAGAACGTTTCGCTGCAGAGCCTCGACTTCAGAACTCTTCGGCGGAATGGCCTCAGGGACAGAATCCACTCGCGCCCGCATGAAAGGTGCGAGTTGAGCAAATTCTGCCAACCTCACCCGCTCCAGACCCTCGGCAAACACAAACAGGCTCTGGTTGGGCATCTTCACTACTTTGTGGACCACCGCCAGAGTTCCAACCGTATAAAGGTCCGTAGGCTGTGGCGTGTCCACGCGAGCTTCTCGCTGCGCGACCACAACGATGGTCTTGTCCTCACCTAGCGAATTGATCAGCTGGACGGAGCTCTCCCGACCCACCGTCAGCGGCAGAACCGCATGGGGAAACAGGACCGTGTCCCGTACTGGCAGAACCGGCAGCGCCCGGTCCTCGGGCTCGCTATTCGTTGTGTTTTCTTTGACTTCTTTCGTTTCTTTCACTTCTTTTGTAGTGCGCTCAGAGCGCGATGACTGTGCCATGATTTCACCTTGAGTGTAGTATGCTCAAGTTTGATGACATAGGGAGGCCGGAAGATGCAACCGACCCTCCAAAAATGATCCCTCGTGAACGAATTAAATTCTAAACCTTCCCGGCCCGCTTTGCACTAAACCAAAGGTACAGGACGTTCGCTCCGACCTGTTTCAGGCCGACCTGTACACTCCCAGCACTTTTACTGGACTCGCAATCTCCGCCAGATGCCGCAGCGCGTTGCGCGCGACTTTGTCGTCCCCACACAGGAGGTCGGCGTAGAAGACGTACTCCCACGGCCGCCCCCGCATGGGACGGGATTCAATCTTGGTCAGGCTGATGTCTCGCAGCGCAAAAACACTCAGCGCCTTGAACAGCGCGCCCGGCACATTCTTTACCCGGAATGCGATTGACGTCTTTTTCCCGCCGGGAACGATGCGGCGGCCTTTGCGGATGAGAAAGAATCGGGTGAAATTCTTTTTGTCGTCTTCAATACCAGCCGCCAATATCCGGCCTTTGTAAACAGCCGCAGCCTGGCGCCCCGCGATCCCGGCTGCGTCGTTCAATCCATTCTCCATCACGTGCTTAACGCTGCCAGCCGTGTCATAAAACGGCATCGCTTCAATCTTTGGATGCGCCCGAAAGAAGTCCCGACACTGATCGAGCGCCACCGGATGCGAGTACACCCGCCGGATACCCTTCATCTTCACTCCTGGCGCAGCGATCAGGTTATGGACGATCCGCAAACGGTATTCCCTCTGAATAGAAACATTCCGCGCCAATAACAGATCGAAGTGCTCCGCTACCGAACCCGCCAGAGAATTCTCAATCGGAATCACGGCCGCGTTGACGGAGCCGCGCTCGAGCCGATCGAAAACCTCTCGGGAACGCGCGCACGCCACGATACTGCAACCCGGAACCATGCGCTTCGCTGCTTCGTAGCTGAACGAACCTGCTTCACCTTGGATTGCAACTTTCATATGGCGGGACAGACGCGATACCGCAACTATCTTACGCCGCCAACGATGGCTCGCGGTCCGCCGGAGAAGCAGAGCCGATCGTCCTAAAGTTCCTTCTCCAGGACAAACGCATCCACTCCATTCGTGTAGTAGCGCGGAATGGTTTTCACCACGCAGTATTGATGCCGCTTATAGAAAGCCAAAGCGCCTGCATTATCGACAGCTGTTTCCAGCTCGACACTATGGCACGCCGCCACGCGTAAACGCTCCTCAGCCGTCGCCAGCAACCTCGAACCGACTCCGAAACGCCGGCTCGCTGATGGCACATCAATCGTAAGGATATGGCCAACGCCCCGCCGCGTGACCTGCGCCACGATGAAACCCAGCAGCTTTGGCGAATTTTCCGTGAATCTTGGGCCACTGTTCCCCGGCTTCTTGAGTCCGCTGGCCGTTGGCTCTGCAACCAAAGTAAAAGCTCCCCGCAATCGAATGTAGGCGGCCAGTTCCAATCGGGAATATGCGATCCCGGGCGCAAAGCACTCCTGATCAATGCGCCACAGACTCTCAAAGTCCTCACGCCGAAACTCCCGCAGTGCAAATTCCACCCCGTTATTGTAGCCGTGTCGCTTCAGATATTCCGGCCTTCCCACTGATCCCGCAAGGGTTAAGTTTTCCTCAAAAATAGTCGCCGAAACTGTTGCCTACTTGCACCTTCGGACGTACCATTCGCATCAGAGACATTTGTGGGCCGCCTTTTCCTCATTGATGCCGCAGCCGCGGTTGCCATGGTCGGTTTGTGGTTCCTCTGCCTCGCCAGCTACAACCGTCGGCGTGGGGCGAAGGCCTTGCACTGGGTGGAAGCGGCCTGCTCCCATCGCGGTCAACTGTCCGACGCCCGATGGGTTGGAACCTCCCGCGTGCAAGCGCACTTGCGATTCGCCACCCACTGGTTTGAGAACGCCCGGGTGACCATCCGATTGCTGCCCCGCCCAATGCCGATCCAGTGGGTGTTGAGTATCTGGCACAAACAAAAGGAAACGCTCACCTTCGAAGCCGATCTCGACTGCGCCCCCGGCATCCGCCTGGAAGTACTTCGCCATCGTTGGCTCACTCACAACGATAACAAGGTGATTCGAAAATCACGCAACTGGACCATCGTGCGTCCCGGCCCGGTTGTACTGACCACTTGCACCCAATGGAAACAAGAGCTTCCGCCCGTCATCAATACCCTGATGACCTCACGCGGACATAACCTGCTCAGCGTGCGCTTCCGTCCTGAATCCCCGCATCTAGCTGCCACCATCGACCTCGAAGCGCTCTCCGACGAGCAAGCCGCCGCTGGCTTTCTAGGCGTACTCAGAGACCTGGCCGCAGGTGCCTCAACCTCTCGCCAGTAGAAGGTCTTCCATCGTGTAGGGACAGGCGAAGCCGTCCATCCACCAAAAATCGTGTGGGGACAGGCGCCCCGTGTGAGCCTGCCCTGAGCCCAGTCGAAGGGTCCAAGCGGAGCAAAAGCTCCGCTGCACATTGAGTCGGGAATAGCACCGCAAATCGCCAACGCACATTTTCCTTGACTTACCCGCCAACCAATCTCATATTCTGCCATTCAAGAATCCATCCAAGCTTCGATCGGTCAACGTCACGGAGAGGAAACATGGAGTTCAATGGCGCCGCTCTCTTCATAACCGCATTCATCGCGGTTCTCGCGCCACTGATTTCCGAAATACCCATCGGGCTGCGCCTGCCGATGGTCGTCGTCGAAGTCGGACTCGGCATTGTCGTCGGCCCGCATGTCCTCGGATGGGCTTCGCCCACGGGCATGCTTGGGATGTTGGGCTACCTCGGCCTGATTTTTTTATTCTTCCTCTGCGGAATGGAACTCGACTTTGAAGCCATCCGAGGAAAGCCCCTGAAGCTTGCGGTCACAGGTTGGGGACTCTCGGTCGTCGTGGCTTTTGCCATGTCCGCCCTCCTCGATTGGACCCACCTCATTCAAGCTCCTCTCTTGATCGCGGTAGCTTTGACCACAACCGGCATGGGTACCCTCATGCCTATCCTGCGCGATTCCGGCGAACTGGGCACGCGCTTCGGAACCTACGTGGTCGCCGCCGGAGCCATAGGAGAATTTGGTCCAATTGTGCTGCTGTCCGTGCTTCTGACCCGCGAGCACACCCGCTGGATCCAGACTGCACTCATGCTGTTCTTCGTAGTACTCGCTCTGCTGGCTGCAGGCATCGCGCTGCTTCCCAAGACCCCACGCATCGTCTCTTTTCTCGCAGACACCATGAATTCCACCAGCCAATTGCCAGTTCGCATTGCGATACTCGTGCTCGCTCTCCTCATTGCCATTGCCGAGAAGTTCGGCCTGGACATGATCCTTGGCGCCTTTACTGCCGGAATGATCGTCTCCCTGGGCAGCAAAGGAATTCAGGGGACCAAGCTCGTCCATCGTTTGGAAGCGATTGGATACGGCTTTCTCATCCCCATGTTTTTCGTGGCCAGTGGGATGCATTTCGACATTCACGCGCTAG
>JABDBE010000142.1 GCA_013288805.1 Acidobacteriota bacterium | reverse complement strand
GCGGTCATGATCGCCGCCGCGACAATGTAGCTGGTCAGCACCCAGTTAATCTGGTCCTGGCTCGCCCCCATCGTCCCGCGCATATAGGGCAGACCACATTCGCAATCGTGCTGTCCAAAGACTGCATGAGCGTCGCCACGATCACGCAGAAGGTAATAACCGCGCGATCCATCGCGCCCTTCCCGGCAGACGGTGCAAACGTTGCGCCTCTAGGCATCTGGAGTGTCTACTTTTTGCATTTCGATTGTTGGTAATTCGATGGCTTTTGCTCGGCCACAGTGACGCCTGAATTCGGATTGCGTGGTGCCCGGCCATCGATCGGCAACGTAGAAGGTGGCAGGCTCCGAACTTGCGGTGTGGCTTGGATCTGGCGGCCGGCAATGGGGAACGAGAAGTCCTCCGAGCATTTCCTTTGAAGTCAGCGGGCCTGCTCGATTGAGACCTGCAATCCTCGACGATGGGGCAAGCTCGCCACCGGCTGCATGGTTCATCAAGCCAGCATGAGGGGCATGTGCGGATCCGACTTTCTCATTGCCTGGAGATATGCAGGCCGCTCGCCGACGTGCTTCAGATAACCGCGGATGTTTGGGAAGCCGGTCAACTCCATTGGTCGAAAATGACGCAAAGTGGTCAATGGAAAGAACATCATGATGTCAGCCGCGGAAAATAGCTCTCCGGCGAAGTATCTCGTTTCCGCCAACCGGGCCTCGACAAGAGACATGGCGCGATCGACCCGTGAAGGGCGAACATCGACAGCGTTGTCGTGCTTCCGCACCGCCGCGCGAACCGTCGCCGTCAGGTTCGGTAGCAGCGACGCGTTTGCAAAATGGAACCAAAATAAATAGCTGGGGAAGTCGATGCTCTCGGGCGAGACCTTCAATCGGCCGCCGCCATATCGGGCAATAACATATTCGATGATTGCCCCGCTTTCAGGGAGGATTAACGCGCCGTCGGTGATGATCGGAGCCGTGCCAATCGGATGAAGCGCGCGATAATCGGCTGGAGCGAGACGGGTGACGGGATCGCGCGAATAGTGCAAAAGCCGATAAGGAATCTCTAGCTCTTCACATAACCACACGATCCGTTCCGACTGCGACTTGCCGAGGTGATGCACCGTTAACACGAAGGTAGCTCCGCTTCTGTCCGCGGGGCCCTGGTATTGCCGGGATGGGCAGGTTTCCGCCACAAGCCTCCCGGCCTATCAGGCCCCTCAATACAAGAACAGAGCAATTGCCGTCAGATAACAATCCCATATCTACCGTATTCAGTATTGAGAAATATTCAGTAGTGGATGCTAACGGGAGTAGTAGAGCGAGCCTCGCTCACGGCACGATCCCGAAATCCTCGGCCTCTAGTTCTAGCGGTCGCAGAGAATACCTATTGATGGTGTATTATTCGTCTGAGCTCTAACTCGCGAGGCAATCGAGGTCGCTCACCGCGAGTCTGGGGACTTGCTGTTTTGATGGGGAAAGATGATGGGCGTGCTTCGCCTACCGATTCATGAGCTATTTTCATCAGGGCACGCAAAAGAAAGAGGATTTTCAGTGGCTTGCATAACCACTAGCTTTATTGAAGCGCGTGCAGTTCCGGTCGAGGAGTTGAGGCGGGAGGGCTGAAGCGAGGAGGTGAATTATGCGGGTGGCCGAATTGCTGCGGCATAAAGGGGACTTGGTCAGGTCCGTCGACCGACATGTGACCGTCAGCGAAGCGATTCGGCTGATGGCCGCATATAATGTTGGCGCACTGCTCGTTTTCGAGGAGGACGCTGCGCTTTTGGAAATGGCCAATGAGGGCACGGCATGGCTCGGCAGTGCTGCATTGCTCGGTATCATCTCCGAACGGGAGATAATGGTCGGATTGGCGAAGCGGGGCGCGACCGTTCTGGACGAGCAAGTCGCCGAGATCATGGTTGTCGACGTGCCTGTCGTCGTTCCGGCAGATTCGATCCAGCATGCCATGGCAGTGATAACGCATGTCAGAGTTCGCCACCTTGCCGTCGTTAACGACGGCAAGGTGGCCGGCCTGATCAGCATCGGCGATGTGGTGAAATCTCGACTCAACGAGAAGATCAAAGAAAACGCTGTGCTGCAGGATATCGCACGGCTTTCGAGAGTGCTCTCAGCTTGATACCTACGCCCGCGGACGGCAGGGGCTCCAAACCATCATTTAACCCATGACAAAGACATCTTTGGCCAAGGGAGGTCGACCCGACAAAGCATGCTGCGGCGTTACTGGGGCACCATATCGTCGATCCTGCTGTATTTTTCCCGGTCCTCACCGCTTACCCTTAAAGTCAACTAGGGGGCACTTGGAAGCGATTGATGCACTTTCAGACGGACCCGCCAGTCTAGAAGACGTCAACCTATTGGTCAGCCCAGCACAATTTTCAGATTGGATCCAATGTACGATCTTATTTCGAATACCAACGGGACATTATACAATTCCCTGCTGCAAGCGGTTGTCATTTCGCCCATAGCTGGCCTGCTATGGGCGGCCCTATGGGCCTCGGCCGTTAGAACAAAGCGCCCGCAAGTAGAAAAAGATCTACTTTCGGTTGAAATAGAAAACCTGTATGTGTATGGCTCCTCAGTTGAGTTAAATGCCAACCAGAAAGTTGGCGATGATCAAAATTCTAACATGATATTGGCACCCTGCTGCATAGTCATTTTGGGAATATTTTTTGGATATATGATAGATTCAAGACTGCCTACATACACAATGTCTGTGGCCGCAGAAATTCTTGTTGGCATTACCGTCGGCAACATCGCTATCGGTATTTTTCAACACCATGGCCGCGATTGGAGTTGGTTTCGACACGTCGTGATATTGCTGATCGGATGTGTAGCAATTATTGGACTGTCCAAAATCGCTGACGAAAATCGTGAGTATTGGTTCATGATTCGCGGGACACCGCTCGTGGGCGCCATCATTACCACTCTACAAACCGGCGATATACCCTGGCTTCTCGGCCAAATCACCGCACAAATCGTCCTAGCGTTTCTCCTATTCATTATATGCTTTGGAGTCATACATATGTCGACTCAGATATTCCTAGCCCGCATCAGGCCTGGGTCAATTATTCTACTCCCTCTCGTCCGCTTCTCTCGTCGTTTCAATGGTCTTTGGTATATTTTCGTGGTTTTGCTGGCGATATTCATCAGCGCCGCAGCCTTATTTGGCTATGTCAGCCAGCTTCTAGTGCACTTTTCCTGATTATCTCGGATTCGAATTTGAACCAGAAGCAATAGGACCTATCTTATCGCCGATAGGAGAAAGATTATGGCCCAGTGGATCAAGAATGACGCACCACTCGCAGTTCTCGTCGCACTGCTCATCCTAATAGAAGCGCTTCTTCTATTCGGAGCAGTCATTCTTATCTGGAGTATAGATCGTTCTATTAGATGGCCATGGTTACTGATTGTTTTAAGTTTGACCGGAATTGCATCTAGCATCGCAATACAAAACGACAACAGGTATAAAACAACGTTGTATGTAACGACGCTGCTGTTAGTAACCATAACGTTGACATATCATCATCTGCTTTAATGCAAGACCGCTTGGGGGATCCCCTCATGTGCCCCCACCCGTCGAAACACTGGTCGATCCTGCCGATCGGCCCGCTGTCGGCGCCGTTGCCCAGGACGGCTACGATGCGGATACTCGCTGGCATAGCCACGATATGCACCAGCTGCCGCATGCTTTAGAAGGCTCGACCGAGGTGTAGGACGCCTTCTACAGGCATTTACTGCCCTGCCAGCCGGACGCCTGGATCCCGGCGGGCAGTCCACCGCTCGGTGTTGCCGGCGCCGTAGATGGTGGCGGATGCAGGGCGGAGGGTTAGCCCACCTCGTCTGGCGGCGCGCTAAGCGGCCACGTATCGCAACGATACGACGCGACAATTACTGAATCTTGCTCATCAGGGAATGCAGAAAAAAGCGTATCTTCATTTTCGTCTGCCGCTAGTACCCTGTCGCCGCGCCAGTCCGTCGTTCAGGATTGCCTCGCCGTCACTGTTGATGGCTGGGCTCTAGCGCTGCGTATCTTCATCGCTATGTTGGCGACTCCCGCTATACCCGGCGTGCGGACTGAGATCGACGCGAGCAGCCGCGACATTTCCCTCGAAAGTGATGAACCAAGGGACAGGAAATTGGTTAAGTCACCGAGCATGACGCACATACGGCTAAATGGACGAGTCCTGACAGCGGCTATCATGGTCTCGGCCTGCATAGGCTTGCCTGGATGCATCGATTTCGGCAGCTCACGTTTCTATGACGATCAGATCGGTTATTCGCGTACTTTAGGTGACGCCGAAAAGAGCGAGACGCTCCTCAATATCGTGCGCATACGTTACGGCGATACGCCGACATTGCTTCAATCCACGCAGCTCATCTCCGGCTACCAACTTCAGCGCAACGTAACAGGCGGCTTCCAGACCCTAAGCCCCAGCAACTTCCTGAGCGGTAGCGCGTCGGCACAGCTGCAGCAGAGTCCGACCTTCACATTCCAACCGCTCTCCGGCGAGCAGTTTGCACAAAGCTTCATCCAGCCATTGTCGCCGGCCGATCTCATACCACTGGCCATGGGTGGGCTGCCCATCGACATCCTGTTTCGGCTGGGCGTGCAGTCCGCGAATGGGCTTAGCAACGCGGTGGCGTTGACGGAGGT
>JABDBE010000141.1:1349-4682 GCA_013288805.1 Acidobacteriota bacterium | reverse complement strand
ACCGCCGACGGTTACGCGGACATTGTTAACATCACGGTGCCCGAGCACAATCCCACCGGCGAACCCGGCGGTCCGTTCAACTCCTTCGACATAAGCTGGATTAATTCAGCGACCCACTTGGATTACGTTTCGGACCGCATTGGTCTGGCCGTGGTGGTCGTGGATACGATCAACAATGTTGCGGTCAATGCAATCCAAGGCGTGAACGCCGTGACCGCCGCTGGGAACCAGGCCAGCGTATGCGATCCCAGCATACCTCCTACCACCGACGTGGTTGGAAATTTCACCCGCTTCGGATGCCGGAACGCGCCCTTTCACCTGATCTCGGGTTTCGGCGCGAATGGTAAGTTCGGCGGGTTCCCCGGGGCCCAGTGCTGCGCTTCGCGGGCCAACGGCGTGAATCCAATGTCGGGGCCCGACGGCGAAGAAGTGACCCCGGACGGTAAAACGTTATTTACCGCGATTGGCAATGCCGGGGTCGTAGTTTTCGATCTCAGCACGATGAACCTCACCACGAGTCCGCCGACCCCGCCCAACGTGCTCGCCACCATACCAACTGGCACATCGGCAGACTATGACGGTCCGCTAGGGATCGCCCCATGTGTCGCTTCCTGGAATGGAGAAGCCGGCTCGGCTGCCACCTGCGGAGACGACCGCGCTGACGAAATGGCGTACGATCCCGTGCACCAGGTTCTGGCCGTCATTAACGGCGATCCGGGCCTGCCCTTTGTTACGTTCATCGACATGTCCCATATCGTGAACAAGACTGGGACTCTCGCACAGCAGCACTGCCTTCCGCTGGACCCAACCTTGGCTTACGGTCCGTGGGGCGCCGGGTTCACTCCTGCAGACTACGGTGTTAACTACCCTTTCCAAGGATCAGGTACTGCCATCCCCCAACCGTCTCCGATATTGGATCCGGGAGTTGCTGGCACTTCGTTTAATCCGCCGAGCTGCATCATTGGGCAGATTTATTACGACGGCGCAGGTGGCGGGGCTTCCGGAGGAGTTGGGCTCAGCACAACCGTCCCAGTCGACACCGTGGGAGCCACGTTCCCCTGTCCGGATCCTTCCAACCCCCACGTCTTCAGTGGCGTTTCGGGGGGACCGGCAAATAACGCGTTAGGACTTCCGGGGCTCTCGGGAGTACGGCCGAGCGGAGGCACCTACACGATTCCGTGCCATCACGGACCGATCGTCGATCAAACCTTGGGAACATTTTGTAATCAAGCCACGCCAGGCAGCACCTGTGCCGGGGCCATAGCGCCCGCAGGGTTGGGCGGGATGGTTTGGAATCCCAATACCGGTCACCTGCTGCAAGCAAACGAAAATTCCATTGGCATCACCAACATTGGAAGCATCGACGAGATCGATCCTCGGCTCGGAAACCCCAATGGACCGGTAGTCGTCAACAGTTTTGTGATGCCCAATTGCATGCCAACCAGCGTTGTTCAGGGACCGGGCAATAACTTCCTGGTAGGTTGCGCGGACCACGATGGTGAAGCGTTCCCACCCAACGAGTACATCATCAACGGCACAACTGGCGCGATCATCACCCAAATCACGAATGTAGGCGGCGTCGACGAGGTATGGTACAACTCGGGCGACAACAGATATTACTTAGCAGCGAGAGATATGCCCAACGGCCCGGTCATGGGCGTCATCGATGCCGGCACCAACACTTGGCTGGAAAACGTCACGACCAATGCGAATTCACACAGCATCGCGGTTGACTCCAGCACTAACCACGCATTTGTTCCGTTGCAGGCGGGTGGAATTTGTACTTCGCAGAGCAGTAACGGCTGCATCGGCGTCTATGCGCAACAATAAGTCGTGAAGGGCAAGCGTTGCGAACCTCGGATGTGCCAGCAAATCATCCGGGGTTCGCAATGAAAGTCGCTTTAGTTTTGAACTGAAGCGCTGAATCCTTGTGGTATAGTTCACGCAGAAGGCATGACCCGAAGTTGGTGTGACTTATGCAGAGTATTCGAAGGGTTGCTCTACCCAGTGGAATCGCATTCTTGATGTCCTTCGCAGTTCTTGCAACGTTATCGCTCGCTAAGGACGAACCTCCTAAGAAGCCAACCGATGTGCCCGCGACGGTAATTGCCCATCTCACACTCCCGCAAGCGACGGGAACTCAGATGCTGCTGCAGAGAGAGAATGGGAAGAATTACCTCTATGTGCAGCAGGCTTCCAAGCAGGGTTTCATGATCGTGGACGTCAGCAAGCCCGACAAGCCGGCTCTGCTGAAGCGAACCGCCGAATCGAACCAAGCTACCGCAGGAAACCTTGAGATGGTTAGCCCTGACGTTGCCATCGCAGAATCACCAGATAAGAAACAGACCACGCTCGCCAGCAGCAACCATCCGACGGAGACTGTGCGGGTGCTGGATTTAAGCGATCCGCACAACCCCAAAACCCTTCAGGAATTCAACGGCGTCACCAGCCTGCTGCCCGATGGCGGACACGGCCTCATCTACCTGACCAATAACGAGGGGCTGTGGGTGTTGCGCTACACCCGGCCAGCATTGCTGGAGCCTGCCAAGAAGAAACGTCCGTGCGACTCCGAATCAGAGATCGAGTCGATGCCTCCAGAGTGCGATTAAGGCCTTCCTTCATTTGGCCGGGACTTCGTGACACTCCTTGTCGATAGTCCTGATCGAGCTGATGGTTAACGTCGTCGAAGCTGCAGAACCCATCTTGGCCATGGCGTCAGAGCTGGTGCTTAAAGACGGTGATTGTGTCCCGGTCACTTCCACTCGTTGCCCCAGGTACTGGCGGAGCTTGGTTTTGCCAGTGGCGTGAAGTTCGTAAGTCATGGCTGGATCCTGCTTGATCAATACGTAATCTCCACTCGATCGGTCGACGCAGCCCCGCACGGTTACCTGTCCGTTGGAATCTTTTGAATTGTTCCGGCTCATTGGGTTGGAATTGCTGTCTTGCGCCAGAAGAAAGCTGCCCGAAAACAGCAGTAGAGCCAACCACGTCTTTGCCATTGGATGTCCCCTTCCGCAGCATGGGATGGCGGCATGATTGCAAAGGTTGGCTTGCTTTTCAGCTCACTTAACGTGAGTTTCCTGATAGTGCAGTACTTTCCATTGCCCGTCGCGTTTCACCCAGAGCTCCGTGATATAGACCCTGGAAAAACGCACCACCGATCTGGGTGGAAACTGTAATGTGACTTCATAGATAAGAAATGATGCATCTGAACACAACGGAATGAATTTGAAGCCCCACAACGTGTAGTTGGAAATGTTACCATTCGCCAGTTCATTGAGAGCCTGCAACCTGGTGCGCTCCCCTTGACCATCGACCTCGACCCCCTGATAG
>JABDBE010000141.1:0-1339 GCA_013288805.1 Acidobacteriota bacterium | reverse complement strand
TCCGCTAACAATTCGCCATACGCTTTCTTGTCCTTATTCTTTATAGCCTCCCACTCAGCCTTGATTTTCGCTTCGAACATTTCCTTGAGACCCGAGTCAACAGGTACGCTGCTGGATTGGCGGCTTCCGCCGGATTTGGATTGTGGGGCGGGTTGCTGCGCTACAGCCAGAGCCATCACTCCCACAACAAAAGCCAAGACTAGTAAATTTCGCACAGTTCCTCCCGAGCCCGCAAAACTTATCAGGTCTCGAACGACGTTTTGGGTTGAGCTTATTCTGATGATAAAGTTATCATCGTTTTCCCGATGAGTCCGGTCAACGTCTCGCTTCGCACTGTTGTCAGACTCGGAACAGCAGGTTTCCCGATCCGGCTTTCAAAATTCGATTGAACTTTTCCAAAGATATGTCGCATATTCACGTCGAAAGCCTGGCGCGGGAACTGCTTTCCGCACAAGAGGCGGACCAGATGGTCCCGATTCTTCCCTCTGCGCGCCCCGGCTTCGATCTCGACACCGCGTATGCGGTAGAAGCGGCCCTCAAGCGGTTTCGCGAAGCAGCGGGACACAGAGCTGTGGGCCGCAAGGTTGGCTACGCCAACAAGGCCATGTGGCGTGTGCTCAAACTGGAAACTCTGGTTTGGGGCCACATGTACGACGACACCGTGCATTACAGCGTCAACAATACTGCCGATCTGACGCTCCCCCATCGCCGCTCGCTGAAGATCGAACCCGAGATTGTTTTCGGTCTGAAACAACCGATCACCACGGAAGGCCTCGATGCCATCGCTGCGCTGGAAGCCACGGAATGGCTGGCGATGGGATTCGAAATCATCGATTGCCCCTTTGCAGAATGGAAGTTTCAGCCGAGTGATTTCGTTGCATCCTTCGGGCTGCACGCGGCGCTCGTAATCGGAGAGCGTTTGTCAGTCCGACCTGATTCTATCGTCTCGCTTGTGGATGAACTTGCGCGATTGAAAGTGCGCGTGTCCAAGAACGGGGAATTTGTGGAAGAAGGTTCCGGCAAGAATAGCCTCAAGAATCCAGCCTTGTGCCTCGCAGAACTCGGGACAGCTGTCGTGCGACGTTTCCCAGACGAGCCATTGCGTAATGGGGAAATCGTCAGTTCAGGAACGCTTACCGCCGGACATCTTATCGAACCAGGAGATCGTTGGATGGTTGAGGCCGAAGGGTTGTCTCTGGCGCCACTCGCATTATCTATAACGTGATGTCCGAGTCTACGGGAAAAACCCAGCGTGCTGTTCCGCCTAGCTTGCTTTGCGCCTTTCTGCGTTTTTGATCGAAGCATCCAGCACTTCTTCCCGCCGTTGCCGCAGTCTGTC
>JABDBE010000140.1:2671-4816 GCA_013288805.1 Acidobacteriota bacterium | reverse complement strand
CTCATCATTCCGTCCGTAGATCTTGGCCCCACGAATGTCGGCGGCAGCATCCTTGGTATCGGAGAATCGGTAGTCCCCCAACGTTCCGTAGCGTGGCATGTTTCCTCCTGAGATTCGCTTGCTCATTCAGATTGCGAATCGTTAGATGCTCGGCAGTCGGGAAATGTTACGCACAAAATCAGATACTCTGCGGGTAAAGAAGATCTGAATGGAGCGAGGGCGCGTACATGACCCCAGGCACCCGGACGCGGGATCTCGCTCATGATTCTGATCTCAGTTGATTGAGAGGGCAGCCGTCCTATAATTTTGTGTTGGAGCTGCTCCTGGAAATCTATCTAGTCGACGGCACATACGAGTTGTTCCGGCACTACTACGCCCTGCCATCCGCGAAGGATTCGGACGGAAGGGAGGTCGCCGCGGTCCGGGGTGTCCTCGCTTCCGTTCTGGGCATGATCAAAGGTGGCGCCACGCACATCGCGGTTGCGACCGATCGGGTTATCGAGTCGTTTCGCAACGGACTGTGGCCGGGTTACAAAACGGGAGAAGGCATCGAACCAGAGTTGTGGGCACAATTCCCATTCCTCGAAGAGGTCCTCTCGGCGGCTGGCATTGTCGTCTGGCCTATGGTTGAGTTTGAAGCGGACGATGCGCTTGCTGCGGGAGCGATTGCGGCTGCCGGGGATGCGCGCGTCGAAAAGGTCATCATCTGCACGCCGGACAAGGACCTCGCCCAATGTGTGAGCGGCACGCGGATTGTCCAACTGAATCGCCGGACGCGTGTCATTTTGGACGAAGCCGGTGTCATGAAGAAGTTCGGCGTCTCGCCGGTATCGATCCCCGACTACCTGGCACTGGTGGGCGATGCGGCGGACGGCTATCCGGGACTGCGAGGCTGGGGTGCGAAGTCGTCGGCCGCGGTCCTGGCCAAATTTGTCCATCTCGAATCCATCCCTTTGGATTCTCGCGAGTGGCGGGTGAATGCCTCCAACGCGAGCGCGCTCGCGGAAACTCTCCGTCGCGAGCGGGATCGTGCCCTGCTCTTTCGCAGGCTCGCAACTCTACGAACCGACATCGCGCTCTTCGAAGACGTTGACCAGTTGCGGTGGAACGGCCCCACAACCGCGTTTGCTGCGCTCGCGGCTCGATTGGACGCAGCAGTCACTCAATCAAAACGGCCAGTCGATCCATGATTTAAGCGTGCCACCTCTCGATCCCGGCGATGACCGACGAGTCGCATTATGCTCCTCGCTTTCAATGACGTTTAAATCTGACCGACCCGGCATATCGGATTGACCCAACCGCATCGCTACATGATCCGCATTTGTTTCCTCTCAATCGCAGAGATGCCAACCCACTTATTGAGTCGGCGGGTAAAACGGAAGCGACTTCCTTACGTGCCGCGCCCGTTCGGGTGCGGTCCCGGACAGTCGAGCAACAAAGTTATGCGGATGTTACGAGTCTACGTGGTCCTTTCAACCTGCACGCGAATGTGGGGAGCGATGCTCTTGGTCTTCGGTCTCGTCTATTGCGTCCGGTTCGCCCCGAGGCGTCATTGAGCGTGGCAGTTTATTGAGGCAGCGGAGGCGGCGCAGCTATCTTCGAGACCAGCGAATCGTCGGACTGCTGGTGCAGTCCGCGAACTTTGGCATACTCCTTCTGTGATTCGGTAGAAGAAGTCCCGACATTTCGCAGCAATCTTATTTTTCAGCAAGCCTCACTTTCGCCAGATCCTTCCAGGAGATCAATATGAACCCTTGATCCCGGAGAAACTGTCGAAAGTCCTGGCTCCGCACCATGTCCAAGTCGTTTTGCCGCCACTCCGCGCCCCAGTCAGGAACATCTGACGTTGCTTCTCGTATCTCATCGTTGTCGTATGCCAGGTGAACTACGAGTTCGTATGTCCCTGCGGGCAATGGGGCGAGCATCTTCTTGTACGTGTCCATCCATTGGGACTTCGGCACTCCTGGACTAATCTGAAGGTGGCGATCTAAGAGGGCCACACCTGACGCGACTTGTAAGCCATGCAGGTCCTGGCCGCGCTCCAAAAGCACCGGCAATTTGTAGTCCCGTCCCAGGCTCAGATACACGTTGAGCAGGTCTGCCGTGCTAAAGAGCGTCTCCATGTGCGCGTCCAGATGGCTTATG
>JABDBE010000140.1:0-2619 GCA_013288805.1 Acidobacteriota bacterium | reverse complement strand
CTTATGTGAATACCAACCGCTTGCGCCTTGTCGATCTGGGCGCGGGTCTCGACTTTAACGTCCTCCATCTTGGCATGTGCGTCAACGAACTCAGTGGTCGAAGGCAAGTAACCGTCTTCATCCAGAAGACTGGATCCTCTTGCTTGCGGTGACACCGAACCCCAGCGATAAGTGGCCCACTCGGAATTCAGAGCCAGGTGCACTCCGAGGTCAGCATCAGGATGTGTCTTCGCCCATTGAGCTACCTCGGGAAACCACGGGCACGGCACGAGAATGCTGGCGGACGTAACCCAGTGCTGTTCGAGCGCTTCCATGATCGCCCGATCGACCGTCTGCATCATTCCGAAATCATCAGCATGGATGATCAACAGCCTCGAACTTGCGGGATACCCAAGGCTCTCAGCAACGGTTCTCGGTTTAGCCGATGGACTGTCCTGCGCAAACGCGCACGAAGATATCAGGATGGACAACAGAAGGATCTTCTTCAACATTTATGGTTCCTTCTACCGCGCTGGTCCAGGTTAGGACACGCATGGAAAAAGCGTCAGCGCGATTATTACGCTGCGCACGCAGAGGCAGCGCGGGTTAGACCTTCCGAGAAATCCGCGTTCATTTCAGTGTTAGCAGACTCCTCGTGTTAAGCCTTTTTCACCTTCGCGGGAGCAGCCAGCGCGACGGCAGCCTCGCCGGTTAGCAGGAGGAAAGTGAACGTCTCCTGCAGATACAAGCGGACGGCGGCATCGGTATGGCTGAGATAACCGATGGAGACATCCTGGCCGATGTGCAGGTCGAAATCGCCGCCGCGGGTGGTCAGCACGAAAGCTCCGGCAATAGCTGGCGCCCAGATAATTTGATCGTTGACCAGTCGCTTGACGTGTTCCAACACCGGGTATCCGTGGTCGCTGGTCTCGGCGAGTGCGGTGTAGGCGTCGGCTCCGAGCAGCACGGAGTAGGGGCCGTTGACGCCGACCAGACGCAACTGGCTCAAGCCCTGGGCAATGGCTTCCGGATACTGGCGCACGTCAGCCGGGAGCGTCATGATCGGATTGCTGGTTCCTTGACGGATGCCCCCCGATGCCAGCGGCGGCGTAGCCCTCGAATATGGCGGCGTCCTCGGCAAAGGCGATCTGCCGCGCGGCGTCTTTCGCCGGTTGCCAGTCCGAGTCGTTCGCGCCACGATCGACGTCGTCGATCGACTGGCGATCCAGTTCGAACGGAACACGCAGTTCGACCAGTGCCTTCACTTCGCGCTGCCTCGCGATGATGCCTTTTCCAGGGGCGGTGATTGTCTGCAGGTGGCCGGTGCCAACTGCGGAGAGGCCGCCGCCGCTTGGACCGTGCACGGCGACGACGCGCCGTCCAGCAAGGTAGCGCTTAAGCGTGCGCGAAGTTTCCTCTTCGATCTGAGCCCATGCGGAATCGGAAATAGGGGCGAGCTCACGATGGAGATTATTCATGTTTGTCTCCTTTGA
Organism: Acidobacteriota bacterium; assembly: GCA_013288805.1. Classification (GTDB taxonomy): domain Bacteria; phylum Acidobacteriota; class Terriglobia; order Terriglobales; family Acidobacteriaceae; genus JABDBE01. Next base: position 1,147 of record JABDBE010000140.1, on the reverse strand, counting down.
GAGAACCGATGCCGAGTGAACCGTCGCGCACCGATGGAGTGGATTGTGATGCGGGCGACGCTGAGGGCTCCGCATTTTCCGGCTGGTCTTTTACCGGCTGATCTTTTATTGGCTGGTCTGTGTTCGTTTGATCTTCGGCCACGCTCTCCAGAAACGTGGCCGACGGCACGAAGAAAAGATTTCCAGTTACAGCGCGGCTGAAATCAAGTATCCGATCGTAGTTGCCGGGTGGCTTGCCGATGAACATGTTCTCGAGCATCTGCTCGATCGTGCGGGGCGAACGGCTGTAGCCGATGAAATAGGTGCCAAATTCACCTTCCGAGGGCCGGCCGAAAGGCATGTTGTCGCGCAGGATCTTGATCTCTTTCCCGTCCTCAACGATCGTCGTGAGCGCGTTGTGGGCTGAAGTCGGTTTCACGGAATCATCCAATTCGATGTCGGAAAGCTTGGTCCGCCCGATGATGCGTTCCTGTGCTTCAGTAGACAGCGCATTCCAGGCGTCCAGATCGTGGAGATATTTCTGCACGATGACGTAGCTGCCGCCGGCAAAGTTGCGATCTTCATCACCGATGAGGACGGCCTCGACCACTGCCGAGCCCCTCGGATTCTCCGTTCCGTCGACGAAACCTAAGAGATCGCGGTCGTCGAAGTAACGGAAGCCCTGCACTTCATCCACCGCGGTAACGGCGTTCCCGACACGAGCCATAATCTGCGTGGCCAATTCAAAGCATAAATCCATGCGCTTGGCGCGGATATGAAACAAGACGTCGCCCGGCGTGGACACAGCGTGGCGCGCTCCGGAGCGAATCTCCCTGAAGGGGTGCAGTTCCGCCGGCCGCGGCGCACCGAAGAGGCGATCCCACGCGTCGGATCCAAATCCCATGACGCAGGAAAGTCCTCCTTCCAGATCGCGGAATTCCACCGCGCGCAGCAGTGCGGCCAGGTCTCCGCAGAACGAGCGCACGGTATCGCGATTCTCAGAGCCTGGGTTAATCGTCGCGGACAGGAAGATCGCGGCGCGGGTAAGCGGCGCATCTACCGGCTGCGCGAGGGCGGGCAACCTACTTGTCGTTTCGGGCGCGTTCATTGGATCGGGATGGAGATCGGCCTCCCATCGAGTGCTACCCATGAAAACACAACTGCAGCC
>JABDBE010000139.1:0-4742 GCA_013288805.1 Acidobacteriota bacterium | reverse complement strand
GGCAGCGTCGCAGGCATGCAACTGGCGCATGCTGGACGCAAAGCAAGTACCTACCGGCCATGGGAGGGGCAAGGCAAGGTTCCTGAAACCGAGGGTGGATGGAAGAAAGTCGTTGCTCCGAGCGCCGTCGCTTTTGCCGATCACTATCCCTTGCCCGAGGCCGCGTCCAAGCAAGAGATTCAGGCGATCGTCGAAGCTTTCGGGGAGGCGGCACGTCGTGCCTGCGAATCTGGCTTCCGAGTGGTTGAGATTCATGCCGCTCACGGTTATCTGATTCATGAGTTTCTGTCTCCTCTCAGCAATCAGCGCACCGATGCTTACGGAGGGTCCTTTGAGAATCGCACTCGAATCTTGCGGGAGATTGTCGCCGCGGTTCGACGTGCGTGGCCGGAGCGGGCGCCGGTGTTCGTGCGGATTTCGGCCACCGAGTGGGTCGATGGCGGCTGGGACATTCAGCAGTCGATTGAGCTTGCCCGGCAACTGAGGGACTCAGGAGTAGACCTGATCGATTGCTCTTCCGGCGGCAACGTCGCGCAAGCCACGATTCCGGTGGGCCCGGGTTATCAAACGCCTTTTGCAGAGCAGATCAGGAGGGAAAGCGGAGTCATGACCGGCGCGCTCGGGATGATCACTTCTGCGGTTCAGGCCGAGCACATCCTCGCTACCGGACAGGCGGACGCCGTTATTATCGCCCGCGAGATGCTACGGGATCCGTATTGGCCGCTGCGAGCGGCACGGGAGCTAGGGCAGGCAAAATCGTGGCCTGTTCAATATCTTAGAGCGGGTCCAGAAGGAGCCCAAGCCCGTGTTCCCGTGGACCTCAAGAATCTGAAGTCCTGTTTCGAGGAGCAACACGCTGTTCCGCAACTCTGAATTCGCACTCGGTCGTGTGGCTCGCTGCGGAGGAAGCTGGGCGCGGTTGTCGCTCTGATTTAGGCTTCCACGGCTACAGTGGGCTTGACCTCATGTGAACATTTCCTCGGGCTTGCCCGCTTCGCTCTGCCGGGCAGCTCCGCTTACGGAGCGGCGAAGGGAGCAGTTGAGGTTTTGACCCGGTATCTGGCCAAAGAACTGGGTCCACGGGGATCACCGCGAATGTGGTCGCGCCCGGCGCGATTCAAGCTGACTTCAGCGGCGGCATGGTACGAGACAATCCCGAAGTCAATAAGCGTGTAGCGGGAATGACTGCATTAGGGCGTGCTGGCGTGCCCGACGATATCGGACCCATGATCGCGGCGCTTCTCTCGTGACGAAAATCGCTGGGTCAATGGACAGAGAATTGAAGTTTCCGGCGGCATGGCGCTTTAGAGGCCCACTGATCCTGGCGGGAGAATTTCAAGTAGCCCGGCAGCTTTCAGGAGCGTCGTGCGCCTCAGGTGACAGGTATCCTACATGCCTTCCTGATTGCTCAACATCGCAGACCGAGCTACAGTAAACGGCGTGGGGACTCCTTCAGGTGTGAGAGAAGAATAACCGCCGGCCGCGCGCTCTGAGGTCTCATCTGTTTTTCGCAGGTCATTGTCGCCTCTGGAACGCAAGAAATTCTTTCGGATTCTGGCGAACGAACCACACCCCTGACCAGGAGCAAACGATACAACACTGGACATCCAATGACGGACCGGGGCAGAGCGGAGGACATGCTTTTCGCGCCGATACCGGGTAGTGCCATGTTTCAAGCATTTTGTAGACTGTTTTTCATCTGTTATTGTCGTTTGACGGTTGCCGGGCAGGATCACCTTCCGGCCTCCCCGTTCATCATCTGCAGCAATCATACGAGCCATATCGATAGTGCAGTTCTGATGACAGCTTCGGGGCTTCCCTTTTCTGCATTTGCAATGCTCGGTGCCAGTGATTATTTCTTTGCCTCCTGGAGGAGAAGATTCTTAGTCTCTCGCTTCATGAATGTCATACCGATCGATCGCCATGGGCAACACAAATCGCTGCGGCGGAGTTTGACGATGTGTGAGGAGTTTCTACAGCGGATGCACGGCAATCTGATTCTCTATCCAGAAGGTACGCGGTCGTGTGACGGCGCGATCCAGACATTCAAAAAGGGTGCAGGACTGTTTGCGATCGACCTCGGGGTACCCGTTGTGCCTGCGCATATCGAGGGTGCTCATGACATTCTGGCAAAGGGAAAATTCATTCCACGGCCGGGAACCGTCACCGTCCGCTTCGGAGAAGCCATTAGGTTTAAATCGAATCAGTTCGATTGTCGGCGGGGACGTGGGGCTCGGAGGGCTGCTGTCGAATTGCTCGAACAGCGCATCCACGGGCTGAGCCGGAGGCCTCCTCGTGGAGACGTGATCGGACTGCCTGAACAGTCTGTAGAAGAAGGGCAGGCGACAATTTCCATCTCTGCTGTAGTGCAGGGAGGCCAGAAGACAAAAAATCATGGGCCGGGGCAGAGTGTTGGAGTGGGTAGGTCGAAGGCAGAACATCCGCGCGACATTTGATGCGTCTGGCGTGCGCCGCTTCACAGTCCAGACCTGTAGATCCGAGGGGGTGCCATGTATACGGCCAAGCATATGAAATGGTGGGGATGGGGGGGTGAAGAGGTCCGCTTCAACTCCAGTGCCCATCCGGGTTTGTGGCCCTATGCCAAAGCAGTACTCGGTGTGGAAGAAGACGTAGACACGCCGCCCGTGCCGATTGAAGCCGTCCAGTTGCGCGAGGCAATTCGTCTTGACGGCTTTTTATCGGAGCTGCGCTTGTGGATGCGCGCCGATCAGATCTGCGGTAGTCGTCACGAGCGCCTGGTCCACGCTTACGGCAAGGGCTTCCGTGACCTGTTTCGTATGCGGCGGGGCATAGCCGAGGGTGCTCCTGATCTGGTGGTTTACCCTGAAAACGAGCACCACGTGCTCATGACGATACGAGTAGCGACGCACCATGATGTTGCGGTCATCCCATTTGGCGGAGGTTCGAATATCGCCGGTTGCCTGGAGCGGACCGAAACCCGACGCATGGTGGTATCGCTTGATATGCGACGTATGCGACGCGTGCTGGCGGTAGATACGGAGTCATGTACGGCGCGGATCGAGGCCGGCGTCTTTGGTCCCGATCTTGAAGAGCAACTGCAGGGCTACGGCCTGACGCTCGGCCACTTTCCGGACTCCTTCTTGCACTCTACTCTCGGCGGGTGGATCGCTACACGGTCTGCCGGAATGCAGAGCGATAAGTACGGCAAGATTGAGGATATGGTCATTGCGCTCCGCATGGTCACGCCCGCAGGCGTGCTGGCAACGCGAATCGTTCCCAAGTCCTCGAACGGTATCGACGTCAACCATCTGTGCATCGGCAGTGAGGGAACTCTGGGAGTTATCACCGAAGCCACGATGCGAGTTCATATTCAGCCGGAGTTACGCCGCACTCATGGCTACCTGTTTCGCGACTTCGAAGCGGGTATCGAGGCCATGCATGAATGCGTGCGAAAAGAGTGCGTACCTTCAATGATGCGCTTGAATGACCCTGACAAGACCGCACTGTCGCTGGCCTTCAAACCGCCATCATCGCGGCTTACGCAGGCGGTGAGCGGAGTTATGAAGGGGTTCCTTCGGCTGAAGCGTTTTGATCTCACGCGGGCTTGCCTTATGCTCACAACTTTTGAGGGGAGCAAAGCCGACGTCTCTCGTAAACACAGTCAAGTGAGCGCCATTTACCGTCGCTTCGGCGCGGTGGACCTGGGCCCCGGTTCTGGTAAGTCCTTCGAGGCGACCAAGTATGATTTTCCCCACATCCGCGATTTTCTCCTGGATCGCGGCATCAGCTCCGATGTGAGCGAGACTTCAACGGTCTGGAGCAACCTCGTCCCTCTCTATCGAGCGACAACCACAGCTCTCCGCGCCGCGATCTTAGATGGTGAGAGCGGGGTAAAACCCTGGGTCGGATGTCATATCAGCCACACCTATCACTCCGGGGCAAGCCTCTACCTGACTTTCGCCTGCAGACAGCAGCGTGGGCGCGAAATGCAACAATATCTACACGCGAAGCGAGCTGTTCAGCAATCGTTCATCGATCACGGGGCTACTGTGTCACACCACCACGCGGTTGGTACCGAACACCTGCCGTGGCTCACTGATGACATTTCGCCCGTGGGTGTGATGGCCTTAGCTGCAATCAAAGGAGGGCTCGACCCGGGCAATGTCATGAACCCGGGACGATTGCGGCCATCCACAGCGCCTTTTGAGGAGTGGTCGAGAACCGGCAGCGACGCTATGCGGCCATGCCTGCTTAGAGTTCGATAATGTCCAAAATTACAACTGTGAAAAGTTCCTTACTGCTGCCTGATGAACATCAGTGGCTTGCAAACATACCCTCTGCAGAGCCATGAGACCAAGCGGCACAACTTCTGAGTTGCCGGAAACGAGAAACTAACCAGTACGGGTTTCGAGGACGTTGGCCGTATTAATAACGACAAGTCTTAGCGCAAGTCGGCTTGTAGGAAGTTTCACCGAATCGGTCACGAATAAAACGCCCTTATGGCCAATAACCGAGCCAGTTCCGGAAGGCCATTGTTTTGCTGGAGGGGACGTCGGGGGGGGACGGATTTCTTAGCAGAGCTAAGAAATCTACGAGTGATCAACAGACGATAAAATTCGCAGCATTTCTCATCGAAAGGCAGACACAGTCACGGTATCGGCGGGTGGACCGCGAATTAGCTAGCGGAAGAACTTTTGGAGCGTACGAATGCCGAACATAAACATGAAAATGCCGGATGATTTATACGCCAAAGTAAGATT
>JABDBE010000138.1:131-4934 GCA_013288805.1 Acidobacteriota bacterium | reverse complement strand
TTCCCCCGGAGGTCGGATCTGTGAGCGGTGTGGATATGGCCGAAAAATCCCCGTTCCGCTCTGCTTCTGTCGGCACGTATGTAATGGTCAGGACCTCTTGATGAATTCGAAGCCCCTCATAGGCGAAAAAGAAAAAGGTGCGATTCTTGCCATTGTACTTTGGAAGAATAACCGGCCCTCCGATATCTCCTCCAAATTGATTCTGGCGCAAAAGTGGCTTGGGGGTCCCAGCCGGGGTGAATTTAGTGAACGCATCGAACGCATCGTTGCGGAGGTAGTCCCAGGCGGCCCCATGGAATTGATTGCTGCCCGACTTGGTGACGGCCAGAATCACACCGCCGCCTGCCCTGCCATACTCGGCACCATAACTGTCGGTAAGAACTCGGAATTCCTGCAATGCGTCGGGCGTGGGAAGATTCTGATTTGAGTTTGCGAGTGCATCCGTTATCGTCTCGCCGTCGAGTTGCATATTCCCGAAATCGGTTCGGCTTCCCGAAATGCTGTAGGATGGGCCGCCACGGACAGAGGTCTGGTACACCGGTGCACTCACGTTGGACACGCCGGGCAGCGTACCGAGAAGACTCGCGGCGTTCCTTCCATTCAACGGAAGACCTTCCAACCGCGCATTGTCTACCGTCTCTCCCAGCGTGGCCGTAGTCGTGTCGATGTTAATCGAGTTGCCACTGACGTTGATTGTTTGGGTTACCTGCCCTATTTCCAGCATTACGTCCACCCGAATATCTTGGGCGACTGGAACGAGCACACCAGATTGGGTGAACGACCTGAATCCGTCCGATGTGACGGAAATCGAGTAGTGGCCGATGGGTAACAGAGGAATCATGTAGGATCCGTCTGCAGTAGGAGTTGTACTTGATGTAAAGCCGGTGTCCGCATTTGTGACTCGTACGATCGCCGAAGGAATCGCCGCGCCGCTCTGGTCAGTGACTTTCCCAAGAAGGGTCCCCGTGGTCTGTGCCCGTCCACTGGTGATCCCGGCGAAGAGACAGATCACGAGCAGAACAGACCGCAGCCACTCGACACGACTAAGAGTGCGCATGAAGGCTTGCGTCCTGCTCATCGATTTTCCGGTCTGAATAGGTTCAACATTGTTGCGTACAGACATCTGGTCTCCTTCGCAAAAGACTTACTGTTGGCTGCGCACCATATTTCCTGCGCGTCGACTTGTCGTACATGTCCGCGAGGTGCGGCAGTGCGGCCCCCCTGAGTTCCGCGGACTGAGGGCTGGTTCCGGGCTGACCAAGCGGTCATGCCCGGCAATATCACTGCTGAACTGTTTCTTGCACCGAAGTGAACTTTTGTGACGCTTTCAGGCAACAATTGGATACGCAGGATACTAGGCGCAGCAAAGTCAGGGTGTCAAGCCGAAAATTTCACGTTCGTTCACTATTTTGGTCTAAAATGAATCATAACGAATTGCATTGTTCACTAGCGCGCCTATCTGATTGACTCTGAACTACATTGCGTCTAGCGTTCGGGATCGATAAAACGTGAACATTGTAGGATTCAGGAACTTGCAGAATCTATTGAGGGGACTTCGATGTCGGAATATTTCCTACCCAAGCTTGAGCCGGCGCCTGCTCCTGGTTTCGCAGAGGTGCTGTTGGTGGCCAATGGCGATCTGAGGCAATCGGCCAACAGGGCATGTTGGCCGGTTCAAGAAGCAATGGAGAGCAAGCTTGCTTCTGCCTTCGCGGCCGAAGGTTTTAATCTCCGACGCGCGCATCCCTACGATCCAATCCTCGAGCACGGATTCATTTATAGCCAACGCATGGGGATGGACGTCTTTGGCGGAATTCACCCGGAGTCATCTCTTGTCGTTGCTGAGGCGGTATGGCAATACAGTGGCCATCTTCTGCCCGGACTGCAGCACCATCGAGGGCCGATTCTCACAGTTGGCAATTGGTCGGGGCAGTGGCCGGGTCTTGTCGGCCTCTTAAATCTCAATGCTTGCCTGACTAAGTCGGGCGTGACGTTCTCGACGTTGTGGAGCCAAAACTTCGACGATGAGTTCTTCGTGTCAGGGCTGCATCAGTGGCTCACGACAGGGCAAATCAGGCACGATTTGACTCACGTCCATGCTCTTGATCTTGGAATCCTGCCGCCTGAAGAAGCTGAATTGGGACGTGCTCTGGCGCATGCGCTCCGATCCCGCAAGGCGATTCTGGGCGTCTTTGATGAAGGCTGCATGGGGATGTACAACGCAATCATCGAAGACTATTTGCTCAACCCTACGGGCGTTTATAAGGAACGTTTGAGCCAGTCGGCTCTAGTGGCCGCGATGAAGGAGGTCTCCATAGATGAAGCCCAACGTATCCGCAATTGGCTGGATGAGCGCGGTGTTCGATTTCGTACCGGATCATTTGAAGACACCGATCTGACCGACGGGCAGATCCTCGAACAATGCAAGATGTATATAGCCGCGACGCGAATTGCCCATCAATTCGGCTGCGATGCGATCGGTATTCAATATCAACAGGGGTTGAAAGACGTTACGCCCGCGTCTGATCTTGTCGAGGGTCTTCTGAATAATGTGGAGAGGCCTCCCGTTTTCAGTCGCGACGGAAAGGAACTCTATCAAGGTAAGCCTTTGCCGCATTTCAATGAAGTGGATGAGTGTGCGGGACTTGACTCGATTGTGACCAATTGGGTCTGGAATGCACTACAGATCGATCCGGCCACTACTTTGCACGATGTCCGCTGGGGCGAGCATTATTCAGGCGACGGGATTGACGACTTCGTTTGGCTCTTCCAGATCTCTGGCGCGTCGCCTGCTTCGCATTTCACGAACGGATACCGGGGGGCGATCAGCGAACGTCAACCTGCAATGTACTTTCGATTGGGTGGCGGCACCCTTAAGGGTGTCTGCAAGCCAGGCTCGATTGTTTGGAGCCGGGTTTTCGTCGAAACAGGATGCCTGCACGTCGACCTTGGGCTTGCAGACGTGCTCGCTTTACCCGAAGCAGAAACTCAGCGCCGATGGCAAGCGGTGACTCCACAGTGGCCCATCATGCACGTTCGGCTTCGGGATATCAATCGAGACCAATTTATGGCACGTCATCGCGCTAATCATCTGAGCGTCGCCTATGCGCCCGATTCACAAACTGCAGAGAAGGCGCTCGCCGCAAAGGCAGCGATGATGACGGAGATGGGCATTCAGGTGAATCTTTGTGGAAGCGCACCGTGGTTCTAGCATTTTTCCTTGTTGGCGAGAAGACCGCCAAGACCCAATATGATCAGCCAGTTCTACGAATCAGAATTGAAGTCACCTCACAAAACAAACGCCGAATTGCGCTCGACCGTGATCGATCTCTCGCAATTCGGCCCACGCCCCTTTCCCGCAGTGAATAGACACGCGGCGGTCAAGCTGGTCGGGGAACAATCTTGAGCGTGTGTGCATGGTCTCCGGGCAATTGGCCAGGCAGGGTCACACGTAGATTCTCTCCGGTTGAAGTCCAGCTGAGGTTGCCGCTCGCCCCGAGCATTTGAACCCGTGAGCCCTCTTTCAGCGACAGCGATTCAACAGTGATCTCGCGCGCCGTTGGGTTGTCGAGCAGAACTGCATAAAGAGCATCACCGTTCCTGGTGAAACGAATCGGTACTCCGCCGCTCGTCTTGCCTTCGGATCTGACCCAAGGACGTGTCTCATAAATTGCCTCTCCATTCGTCCGGAGCCATTTGCCAAGTTCGCGTACTCTGCTCAACTGAAGCTCCGAGATCGATCCATCCGCCTTCGGACCGATATCGAGGAGCAGATTCCCGTTCCTGCTCACGATCTCTACCAGCATCTTGACCAACTGGCCCGCAGAGAGCATATCTTCGGGCCCTTCGTTCTGGTTGTAGCCGAAAGAAGTACCCACGGCATGGCAGGACTCCCACTTCTTCTCGACAATCTTGTCTGGCCAAACTCCTTCAGGAGACGTGTAATCCGCGTGTTCAGTCAATGTGGAACTCGTGTGTTCTTCGGGTCGTTCGTTAGCCACTTTGAAACGGTCATCGATCGTGGCGTCAGGAACAAGGTTGTAATAATCGGCAAGAAGTTGGAGCACATTCCCTGTTCTTGGATAGGCAATATCGTTCCAAATGTCGTCAGGTTCATATCGGTGGATCAACTCTTCGAGTAGCGCATAGACGTAGCGACCATATTCTTCGCTTTGCGGGATATGGTCATTCAGGCCCTGCTGCGTGAGAATAGGTGTTTCGGTGAAGCTCCAATCCAATCCACCTGAGAAGTAGATGCCCATGTGTATGCCCTGTTTGCGAACCGCAGCAGCTAGCTCTCCGATGATGTCCCGCTGCGTGCCTTGCTGATCTGGCTTGCGATGAGGATTGTGAACTTCGCTAGGCCACAGCTTGAACCCGTCATGGTGCCTGGTAGTGGGAACAATGTATCGCGCTCCGATATCCTTGAACAGCTCGGCCCATTGGTCGGGATCCCACTTCTTGACCTCTCGATTGAAAATCGGAATGAAGTCAAGATAGTCGAACTTCTCCCCATAGGTTTCAATATGATGCTTCCACGTGGGCGAACCTTTAATCCTCATGGTGTTCATGTACCATTCGGCATAAGGGTCGTTCATGAACCAATCGGACATGTCGGGCCTAAATTTGCCCCAATCGATCTCCCCTCTCTTTGTGAGTTTGGTCGTGGGCGCCCAGGCCGGCACAGAATACAATCCGTAGTGGATGAAAATTCCGAGCTTGGCGTCTTCGTACCACTTCGGTGCGGTATGTTGCTCAGACTGCGAACAATCCGCGACGAAGGTATCAACCCGATTGGGCGAG
>JABDBE010000138.1:0-121 GCA_013288805.1 Acidobacteriota bacterium | reverse complement strand
CGGTGCGGTATGTTGCTTCACACTCGCCCAATGGGGTTGATACCTTCGGCGCGGATTGTTCGCAGTCTGAGCCTCAAAAGAAAACACAGACGCTTTTGCGAGAGCCTTTGTTGTCCACGCC
>JABDBE010000137.1 GCA_013288805.1 Acidobacteriota bacterium | reverse complement strand
CCCCGCTGATCATCACCCGCCAGCAGATCGATCAAGCCCTCAACGCCTTCGCAACAGCATTACAGGAAGTGGCGCAGCCAGCGGCGGTTTAGAGCGAGGGGGTGAGTTCAGCCGAAGAAAAACCCACTCTTTCGCAAAGAACGCGAGGAGGGCAGGGTGCCCGTTTCTTCTGCATAGGGAGGGCCGGACCAGCCCCACCAGCCCCGAAACCTGTAATAGTATTTACTCCGATGTCAGCACTACTCGACGACATCATTAACCTAGCGATAGACGGTAAGCAACCATTGCCTGACATTCTGCGAAAGTGTCTGCTTTTGGGGCACGAGTTGAAGAATGACCAGCTAAAGACCTGGGCCAATCAGGAACTCAACGGCTACGAGTCCGGGAGGGATGTCCCGGAGTATAGGGTCATCCCCGCGCCGGCCAAAGGCAATTTCATTGGCCCGTTCCACGCCCAATATAACGGGCATGTGATTCCTTCCGTTGTTCTTGAAAAGGAGCACCGGGAATTTGCCGAAAGGGTCTATTTAATGCAATCTGTCACGGCGTACGTGGATGTTCTCAAGGAGCGAGCAGCTAATCCTTCCGGCGGCTCTTTATCATTCCCTTGGAACGCCAACATGGTCGCCTACTATCAGGACAAGCTGATGTCGAGAGGGTTCATTTGTCACTCTGCCTGGCAAGAAATATCTGCGAGCGCTGTCGCAGAAGTATTGGACACGATTCGCAACCGGACGCTCAGCATGGCGCTTCAGATCAAGGATGAACTCGGCACTTCCTACACCAACCTTCGTAGTATAGAGGCGGTGGGCGAAGTGGCAACCAAGATCCAAAGCATCGTTTTCCAAAATACCGGAGGCAACACGACGGTCGCGTTCGGTCAGGCGAATGTGGACGCGTCGCAACGACAAATCGTAATAACCATCGGCGACCGCCAGGCGCTCGATGATGCATTAACCGGCGCAGGCCTAGAGAGAAAGGATCTGGACACACTGACTGAAGCGATTGAAAGTGATGGCGACAAACCAGGTAATAAAGTTCATGAATGGATAAAAAGGAACGCTTCGAAAGTCGTCTCAGGCGGCGTCAAAGTCGGCACACACATCGGACAGGAAATTCTGACCGCGTGGATTAAGGCGCACTACGGCGTCTGAGGCATAAACTCTGTCCCCGTTTTACCCGAGTCCCAACTTTTTCAGGACTGGGCCGGCTTTTCTCACTGCCCTCGGTCTGCAAAGTTACTAGCACTCCATGCTCGGTAGTCTGATGGTAGAAGTTTAATCGCTACTCCTACATGAGCCAACTCTTCGCGGACCTTATCGAATCCCGTTCGAGTTGCTAAACCAAGATCATGAGCTTCTTTCCTGTAGCCGTTCAACCTCAACTGGCACTCCAACCTCGTGACGGCTTCAAACTGCCTGCCAACTTGAGCGGCATCTGTTGGCACGCTACCAGCAGCCCAATAGTGCCCAATCCAATATCCATACGCTTCAAAGAAAGCTCTGTGGAGTTCGTCAAGTTTTCGGCTCTCACTCTCTTCCCGAAAGTGTTTCTCTCGCTGGACTCTGTCCCTCCATTGCTGGATAACTAAGGCGAACGTCGCTCCGCCGTAGAGAGTCGTCGCGATTGCGGTCAGCCAAAGGGCGTCTAGGTGGATGTTCATCAGTCACCCAAACCATCGTGCTTTGAAGGTCTCAGCCAAGAGCACCACCCATGTAGCTGCGACTACTTTTGGGAGGACGACTCCAGGCATGGCCCATTCCGGTTTCGCCCGTTGTTCCGGCCTCAGCGCGCTGTTGGCTGCCGCTACCCCTCGATCAATGGACAGCGCGATTATGAACCCAATCAGTGGCATAAGATACGGGTGCGAAGAAGGCTGCCGGATGTAGGCCAAGAAGAGGAGACCTTCCCAAACGCCGAGCCAAGTTAACCTGTGGTTGATGAGTTCGTTCTGAAATTTACCGCGTTCCTCTTCGTCGGTAAGCATTCGACCTCCGCATGAAGGCTGACGGATGAATACTAACCCTGGGATATTGTGTCTGTCACTCCACTTGCCAGCGCCGCAGGGTCCGGGGACGGTCCCACGGGGGCTGGCCCATGCTTTCACAAAACAAACGCGGGTGCCCAGTCCTTCTCGCGTTCTTTGCGAGAGGGCGGGGCTCCTAGCTGACTGAGTGGTGGCGGGCCGCCAGATACACGCCGAGCTGATCGCCACGACGCACCGTCGAGCGAGACGCGAACCTTGGGCAGCTTCGTCGCGCTACGGAATTGCGACGATCACCCGTCCCGGCTTCACTGGATGTTCGACCAATTCATGGGCGCGGGCAATCTGATCCAAGGGGAGAATCTCAGCGATATCAAGTCCTCGCCATCCCGCCTCGAGTGCCTCATTGAGATCACGGGACGCCTCGATTTTCGCCTCCGCCGGCACGTCATCGCTGCCAACAAAGAAGAGTCTGGCGTTAACAAAGACGAGTTGCCAAACTGGAATTTCCGCCTTCGGAGCATTGGTGGCGTAAGTCGCGATGGAACCGCCTTGCGCCAACACCGCGACATTCGTATTGATGTTCGCGGCGAAAGCGACCTCGACGATGTGATCGATTCCATTGGGAGCAGACGCCCGGATTCGTTCCGCTAATTTTTCGCCGGTCAGCAGAACCTCATCTGCTCCTGCCCGCGATGCGGTTTGCTTGTCGCTCTCGCTGCGGCACGTAGCAATGACTCGGGCTGCCGCCCGATGAGCGAGTTGAACGGCACAAGCTCCAACCGCCCCTGCACCACCCTGCACTAGAACGGTCCGTCCCTCGACCGAACCTCCAACATGAACAGCCCGGTGAGCGGTTATGCCGGGAATACCGAGACAGGCGCCCTGCTCTAGCGGCGAGCTTTTGGGAAGTTGAACTACTTGTCTCAAGGGAACCACGGTGTACTCGGCGGCGGTTCCGAAAGGACGGTAACTCTGAGCGCCATAACACCACACGCGCCGCCCGATCCACTCCCGCGACACTCCATCGCCGACTGCATCAACCGTACCCGAACCATCGCTGTGCGGAATGACACGCGGATATGGCATCCCGATGCCAAAGCTATCCTGACGTTTCTTCACGTCGCCCGGATTCACACCTGAAAAAGCAACGCGAATCCGAAGTTCGCCTGCGAGTGGCTGCGGATCTTTCATCTCGCCCACGATCAGCACATCGCCCGCAGGACCCTGCTTTTCATACCATGCGGCTTTCATATTTTCAGATCATTCTCGCACAGTATTTCACGCCAGAACTCATCGAGTTGGTCAATGGTTTAGGAGCCACTTTTGGTGGGCAGACCCAAGCCTCACCGCACACAAAGGCGGGTGCCCTACCCTTTCGCGTTTTTTGCGAGAGTGCGGGGATTCTAGTTGACACCGCGGCGGCGGACCAGGGGATACATGCCAACCGGCTCACCACGACGCGCTGTCCAGCGAGATTCAATCGCGACGGTCAATTTGTTCCCTCGCCGGCATGCGTGGGGCACAGTGTTCCACATCCCAATCACCCCTTGACCATAACATGGTGCGATTGTATGTGCCGAAACTGACTGCAGATTGTCTCGACGTTTGTCAGCAAAGCGTCGCCCGCGAATTCGAGAGTGGCGATTGCACGCGCTGCCGCATCGCGATGGCCGAAACCGCAGGCGTCCTTAACCACAACTGGAATGTACCCCAGATCAGCGCCGTGCCGCGCGGTAGGTTCAATGCCGATTTCCATGGCGATGCCCACGATGGCAAACGCATCGACGCCGCAATCCCGCAACGCGACGTCCAAGGGCGTGCCTTCGAAGGCTGACATCGCGATTTTGTCGAATACGGCCTCGCTAGGGCGCGGATTCAACTCAGGAATGAGATGAAATCCCGGTGAGTCTCGCAAGAACCAGGGCTCGACATCGTTTACCGACTTTACCCGTTGCCAGGCCATCGCCATGCGGAACTGAGATACCCCCATGAGTTCCTTGGGGAGTGACATGTGGCGCGTAAAGATAACCCGAATTTGCGCGGCGCGGGCGGCGTCAAGAACCTGAAGAACCTTGTCCGTGATCTGTTGGCCATTTTCGATCTGCTTCACGATCCCGACTTGCATGTCGTACACGATCAGAGCTAATCGCGCCGGATCACACACATCGTCCAGCGATTGAGGAATATTTAGTCCGAATGCCCGCTCCATAACGAATCCCACCTCATGAGGTCAAAACTCATTGTACCGAAAGCGCCCACTTAGTTCGCTTGGGCGGAGCGCAGCAGTCCAACACCAAGAAGGAGGCCGATACTTTCACCACACCCAAAAGCGGGTGTGCTGGCCTTCTCGCGTTCGCTGCGAGAGGCGGGGCTTTAACTCGGAGGGCAGGACCACCCGATACACGCCGAACTGCTCACGACGACGCGCCTTCCAGCGAGGCTCCCAATTTGAAACCCCGTCCTCGGCCAGCTCGCTTTTCATCTTGACCCCAGACGCGCCGCTGGGATAACATAGACACGCGTAGGTTATCTACAAGATAATTTGCTCTTTGATAATCCGACCCGGACGACGGCGCGTTCTTCCTGGAGCTGGCCCAAAATTTACTCGCTCGGTTCTCAAAATGGGATGTCAGTCCGGCCGTAACTCCAATGTGCTCTAGATTTTGCGTGCAACCCCTTTGAACTCAAAGATCTAGCACATAGTCAAATTCTATGTCGTTTGTTTTAAATATTTTGCACGGAAACGGGGGAGGGGGGTACCGGTACTAAACAGTAAACTCGCTCCCAAACTAGGAAACGCACACCTTCCCGCAGGCGACGAGAGCAGGGCAGGGCATTCCCCACTGGTTGTTGTTCAGCGTGAAGAGAGTGCGAGGCTCCCTTCAGGCTTTTTTCAGGAGACGCGTAAGCCAAATCAAAATCACGGCGCCAACAAACGCCACAACAATCGACCCGATCATGCCGCCGCCCGGCCAGATTCCTAACATCCCGAAGACCCAGCCGCCCAGGACACCGCCGAGGATGCCGAGAATGATGTCGACGAGTACTCCGTACCCACCGCCCTTCATCACCTTGCCAGCCAGCCAA
>JABDBE010000136.1 GCA_013288805.1 Acidobacteriota bacterium | reverse complement strand
GCTACCGGGGTCGCACCGCTTGATGCCGCCTTCGCGACGATGAAGGGGCGGAGCGGTCTAATCGTCGATGTGCGTATTAACTATGGGGGCGATGATGAGATTGCACTCGCGCTGGCGGGCCTCATAGCCGATCGCGATCGACCGGGGTTCATCAAGTGCACGCGCGACGGCGCTGGCTTCACGCCGGCGCAAGAAACCCGGGTGCGACGGCGGCCGAATGCCTTCGACGGACCCGTCGTCGTGCTGTCATCGCCACATAACGTAAGTTCGGGTGAGAATTTCGCGATGATGGCGAAATCGTTTCCCAATGTCGTCCTGGTCGGCGATCGAACCGCGAGCGTGCACTCGGACGTGCTGCAAAAGCGGCTGCCCAACGGGTGGAAAATCGGGATATCCAATGAGGCGTTCGTCGCACCCGATGGGAGTATGTATGAGACTGTGGGCGTGGCGCCCGATGTGCTGGTGCCCTATTACCCAGAGGCGGTGAAGGAGAGCGGAGTCGATCCGCTGCTGGAGAAGGCACTGGACCTACTTGGTTCTTCACACTTTGCGGCTCTCTCGGCGGCGGTCAAGAGGGGCCCGATGGGGCGCGCATCACCGTGCCCACAGCAGCGATGATGGGGTTGCATTCTTTTGCCTCGATGGTCCCGAGATTCGGGTGGATGAAAAAGACCATCGCGTGGCTGACCATTGTTGCAGTGGTCAACGACGCACCCGTCGCCAAAGGTGCAGATGCGCCTGCCTTGCTTACCGAGGGACAGCGAGACGCCTGCACACTTCTCGAGCGGGCCATGACGGAACGCGGACTGCCGGGCCTCACTGTTGGATACGCGCGGGCGGACGGCGCCGTCACGGAGATTGCGCTCGGACATTCCGCGGGCGACAACGCTCCAATTCAACCCGGCGCGAAATTCCTGTCCGGCAGCATCGGCAAGACCTTTGTTGCGGCGATTGCGATGGATTTGCATGAGCGGGGAGTTCTGGATCTGGACGCGCCTGTTAAGAACGTGCTCGGCACCGAGGATTGGTATCGACGATTGCCGAATTCTGACATCGTTACGCTGCGCCAACTGTTAACTCATTCAGGGGGGATGCCCACCCACGTCGAGGACCCGGCTTTTCAAAAGGCTATCGTCGAGCGAATCCACAGTTGTGCGACCTGTTTGTTCTCCGCGCTCGAGGCCATCAAATTTGTCGACGGCGCGCAGCCATTGTTTGCGCCTGGGCAAGGCTGGGCCTATAGCGAAACCGGGTATTTGGTTGCGGGAATGGCTATCGAGAAAGCCGCCGGCGCTCGCTATTATGACTTGCTGCGCGAGCGGCTTCTGAAACCGCTTGGATTAAACGAAACAATTCCTTCGGATGCGAACGTACTGCCGGGGCTGGTTTCCGGGCAGATTGCACCGGACGAGAATTATTTCAATTTGTCGCCCCTCACCACAATGCAGGCGGGACGATTGCGTTACAACCCTGCCTTCGAATGGACCGGCGGGGGGCTCGCTGCGTCGAGCAGCGATCTCGTGCGATGGGCTCGTCTGCTCTATAGCGGGCGAGCCCTTCCCGAACCTTATCTTCACGACTTGTTCACCTCGGTGCCGACGGGCGAGTCGGATGCTCGCTATGGTTTGGCGGTGGGGATTCGGGGGCGCGGGGTCAACGTCTCGTATGGTCATACCGGGTCGATTCCGGGCTATAGCTCCGGTATGCGCTACTTTCCCGCGACGGATACGGCTATTGCGGTACAGACCAATGTCGACGCACGGGACGGCACTTTCGATCATTTCGCAGCCCTTGCAGTGCAGGCGGGGGTTCTCGCCAGTGGGCTCGCGTCAAATGGGCCGAAGTTTACGGGCGTGCGCTGTCCGTGAAAGGCTTCCTTGTGGGGGGTGTATTGAAGGAGGTCGGCCTCGTGAGCGCTCACAAGGAAGGCACGAGAGGCTTTCGGCCATGAAACACCACACATCCGATCGACTAGACCAAGAAAGCGAAGCTGGCATCATTGTCTCGCGAGAATTGGGCGGCGTGGCTGGATACGCCGTTGGCGTGCTGCATATGGCAAGCCCATTCGCGTTCGTGCCGGGCAATATCCAAAATGCCACAACCATGCCATTTCCGGTCGCCTACGAATGCGTCCCTTCCGTAACGCTGCAAGAGGTTTTGTCGGGGCACCCCAAGGTCGAAGAGGGTCTCGTGCTGGCCGCGCAGCGCTTAGAGGCGCGCGGGGTGCGCGCCATAGTTGGGGCATGTGGGTCATTCGCGAATTTCCAGCGGGCGTTGACTAACGCAGTTTCCGTTCCTGTCTTCGCTTCGGTATTGGTGCAAGTTCCCTGGCTTTTATGTTGCATGTCCGCGCGTCGGCGCCTCGGCATCGTTTTCGCGGATCGCAAGAGCTTCACTCGTGGGCTGCAAGAACAGTGCGGTATCCGCGACCTGGATCGGCTGGCAATTACGGATTGCATCGACCTCGCGCCTTTTCGGGCGCTGATCGACCGCCCGTACGCGATAGCGCAGAAGGCGCTTATGGCATCGGTGACCGCCCATGTCGGCTCCTTTGCGCGGACACATCCGGACCTTGGAGCGGTGATGCTCCAATGCAGCGAGTTGGCTCCGTACGCCGCGGCCATCCAGGCGGCGGTTGCCCTGCCGGTCATTGATGTCAATACGCTTGTCGCGTGGGCTCATTCCATTTCAGTGCGCGTGCCGTACACGGGTCATCTCTAGTGCGGAGGTTGATCCTCTCGAGGTTAGTGCGCCCGGGCAGTTGCTGGTGAACGCGCAACCAGCATCTTGTGAATTGGGCGGATCCATCGGCCGCTTTCAATTATTCTCGCTCGCGTTCGGCGCAATCCTGGGGGCGGGGTGGATTGTCGCGGTCGGCGATTGGGTGCGTATCGCCGGCCCTATCGGCACCGTCTGCGCCTTCCTAGCCGGCGCATCGGTTCTGTCATTGATCGCAGCATGCTACGCTGAACTGGGTAAGCTTTATCCGGTTACGGGCGGAGAGGTCGTCTACGCCGAACGCTTGTTCAGCCGCGGAGTCGCGTATTACACGGGGTGGTTTCTTGCCATCGTCTATGTCAGCGTATGCGCATTTTCGGCGATTTCCCTTGGATGGATCATCGAGGCGCTTGCGCCGGGTTCAAGCGGCCCACTTCTCTATACAATCCTCGGGCAAGAGATCCACTGCATGGGGGTGGCGACGGGGTTGGCGGCCATTGTGCTCGTGTGGGCGGTTAACCATTCCGGCGTCAGAACCGCGACGAAATTACAAGACGGATTGACCGTAACAATGATTGTTGCGTTCGTCGCCTTCGTCATCGCCGGATTGACAGCGGGCACAGCGGCTAACTTACACCCATGGTTTGGCAACGCCGCGCCGGGAGCGCACTGGCCTGGTGTAGTTCAAGTTTTCGTAACGTCGCCATTCTGGTTCTCAGGATTCGCGGTCGTATCTCAGGCCCTCGGTGAACAGGAGCACTCTGCGGAGCGTCGCTCATTGGGATCGGTATTTCTCGCGGCGATTGGTGTCGCCTGCCTATTCTATTGTCTGGTGGTCCTTGCGACCGCCGCCGCTCTGCCCCGCGAGAAGCTCTTGGTGCTCAATTTGCCCGCTGCGGGTGCATTTGCAAGTGCGTTCAATTCCACCTGGCTCGCAAAATTAGTGCTGATCATTGGTCTACTGGGGTTGCTGATCGCTTTAAATGCCATTTTCTACTCCGCGACGCGCGTGCTTTTTGCGCTTGCGCGAGGTGGCCTGTTTCCCGAACCTCTTGGCCATTTGAATGCGCGTACGGGAACGCCGTCGGTCGCCTGCCTACTCGTTGCGCTCCTCTCGGCGCTCGGAACAGTCCTCGGGCGGGGTGCGATTGAGCCTCTGGTGGATGCGACGGCTATCGTTCTCTCGGGCATCTATTTCATGATCTGCATCGCGACGGTTCGTGCAAGACGGCGAAGTGGCATTCATGCCGTCTTGCTACCTGGCATGGCCGCCTTGTGTACGGTGTTGCTGATCGGAACCACACTATCCCTTGCCTGGCAGAGTTCACCGCACGGCGTACCACTTGAGGTCAAATTGCTCGCAATTGCGACCGGCCTCGGCCTTGTGTTTCGTCTCTGGAGCCAGGATCGCTGGAATTTGGCATAATCGCTCTAACCGATGAAGCAACTCATACAGCAGCGCGCGCGGATTACCTGCCCGGCTTTCAAGGAAAGCCGGGGCTTCAGGAGATTCGCGTTGCAAGCTAACAATATGAGGAGTCGGTTCCATGTATTCTCGACCGGTCTTTCGATCTCGACTTCGAGTCGTCGCCGAAGCTGATCCAGGGGCACTTGCGCGCGTCCTCGAGGGATTCCAAAATCTCAATGTGTTGCCTCGCCAAGTTCTGGCCGAAGTCGGCACGAACGATACGCTTCACGTAGACGTTGAAATCGTCGGATTGACCGAAGATCAGTTGGACCTGATTACCGCGAAGATTGGCAGGTCGCCTTGCACCGTGAGCGCCTATTGGCATCGAATGTGAGTTGCGCGAGAGTTCACGGCTTCACCACGGCGCCGCCCTTCATGACAAACGTGACCCGCTCCAGCAGCGAAGGGTCCGACAATGGATCCCCCGGCACGGCGATCAAGTCGGCGAGCAGTCCCGGGGCCACGGCGCCGATGCGGTCGCTCCATCCGAGTAGGTCCGCCGCGTTGCGCGTGGCGGTGAGAATCGCCTCCATGGGCGGCATCCCCCACGCGATGTAATCACGGAACTGCTTCGCGTTTTCCCCATGGGGCAGCATCCCGGCGTCCGTGCCAAAGGCGATTTTCACGCCGTGCTTTCTTGCGAGTTTAAAGGCGGCCTCGTGTCCCTTGACCACCCGGGCTAGCTTGTCGAGGACAATCTTGGGGTACCCCCAACCGGCGGCTCGCTCGAGAAACCAGCGGTCTTCGTACGAGTCCTTAACTAAGTAAGTGCCTTTCTCTGCCATCATCCGAGCACCCTCCTCGTCGAGGAAAGTGCCGTGCTCGATGGAGGTCACCCCAGCACGCACGGCGCGCTTGATGCCGTCGGCGCCATGCGCATGGGCGGCCACCCGCCGACCCCAGGCGCGCGCTTCATCCACCACCGCATCAAGCTCGGCTTG
>JABDBE010000135.1 GCA_013288805.1 Acidobacteriota bacterium | reverse complement strand
TCAATGCGATTGTCGTAAGCGTTCTGGAGGAGTTCTTCAAGCGCATGAAGAAGAGTAAGGCGCTCCGGGAGGAATTGCGACTGGAGATTCGAGTCCGGCGCGGGCTTATGCCCCAGTGATTCTCTCCGGCTGGTCACTTTTTTACTGAGAACCTGAACCAACGAAAGGCTCAAATTAGGGGCCGATCGCCGTTCGCCTGGAACTCGCCTCGATGGGGCTCATTGAGGATTCGCAGATAGATCGCCGGAGTGAACGGCGTTTATCGTTACGTAAACTTTCGGAGCGCCCTTGCGAGATCGTCGAGCCCTGGTTCATCAGGAAAGGCTGCGGTCTGGTCTGCAAACTGCTTCCCCCGTTGGGCCATGTGGGTTTCGACGCTACCGGCGAACACGCCACCGCCGAAGTGCCTTGCTTGATGCGCAAACGCTTCAACCAGTTGCCCTCTGTCCGCACCCGTAAAGTGTTGGAGAAGATTACGAACAAAGCCCGTATGAGTAAAGGCCAAACGAGGAATGGCTTTGTCAATCAGCGTCGCAATGTTTTGGACGCCAAGATCGTTGGCACCCGGTGCTGAATTCACGATGAGATGAAGCGATGCCTCATCGTAGCCAGCAAGGTCCCAAAATAGCGTCGCAAGGTCTTCTCCCGAATCCGCTTGCAAAAGCCGAGCGATACAATCCTGAGCAAGCTGAAGCCTTTTCTCCGCAGGAACGCTGCCAAAGGAAATGTGTCCTTGGACAAGATTGAACGTCTGGATAGACGGCTGATTGTTCTTTCGCGCATCGGCGTTCAGTTCGATCCTGCGCAACAGCAAGTCATAAGTTTCATCGGGAAAGAGTCCGACAAATCTGCCAAGGAATCGCGGAATCGCTCCTTGATCGAACTCCCAGTCCCTTACAAGGAGGAACTCGTCAGCGATGGTCGCGGCCTCTTCCCTCGTCAACATGGTCAGTGGAACTCCATACGGACCAAAGGCGTCTACAAGGTCGGCAGCTACGGACTTGTCGCCGTCCGTGTGAATCGACAGCACCGCGTCCTTCAGGTTTCGTCGCAAATCAAGGAACTTTCCCATATAGATTCTTTGTTCGAAATTCGTAAACAAGAATACTTCAACAAACAGGCAGTAACATCAGGCCGCTCTTAACAGGTCAACGATGTTCTCGATGGCCTTGTCGGCCTTGTGGTAGGCGGCTTCCAGTTTGCTGTTTGGTCTGCTCTGCGGTTCGGGTTTGTGATGGAAGCGGCTATTGGCAAGCGGACCGCAAAGCCGTTTGTGGAAGAACAGGAAGAGCAGGGCGACGTCGAGTCCTTTGGTTGTCAAGCGGTAGGCGTAGCGACGTCCATCGCGCTCCAGCAAGCCATGCCCTTTGAGCTTACGCAGATCATAACGAAGCTGGTTGAGTCCGTAATTGCTCGCGGAGAGGTGGAAGGTGGTGAGGAGGGCTTGGTGGATCTGTGTGGCCGTTGAGCCGCCGACGGTGTTGCCGCCATGGAGAAGGACTTCCAGAAGGCGAATGATCCGGGTGTCCTGGATTTTGATTCCTGGAACGCGGACTGTGCCGATGGTGAGGGGCAAGGCAATCCTCTGTAGCAGAGGAAAGTCCACATGGACATTGAGAGACTGTGCCTGAAAGCCGGCGAAGCGATCGGTGATGATCTGGAACCTTTTGCGCACAGCGTCGAGATGATCAAGCCCTTTCTTCAGGCCGAAGTCGTGCAGATTGTTGGAGACGAGTTCGTTGCGCAGATAGCGGGAGAACTTTTCGTATTGCTTGAGGAATGCGTGTTTCCAGTACGCCCTGAAGACGTGATGCCCGTGCTCGATCTGATCGATCACCGAGGCAAGCTTGCCCTGTAGCCTCTTGTTCAGCCGGACGCCGAAGATCTCGCTGATGCGGTTGGCCGTCAGGCGCCAGAGTCCGATTTCGCAACTGCGCTCGAAGATCTTATGGATGGGGAAGCGGCGCTTGAAGATGAAGTTGCGGCAGTACTCGATCTGACCGATAGCGTAGAACCGCTTGAGGTTCATCTGTCCGCGCTCTTTCTTTGAGAACTTCGGCCCGACAATGAGCGTCCAGTAGTCGAGTTGTTTGCGGATGATCTGTGGACTGAGCCGGTCGGCGGCCGCCTGCAACTGAGCCACGTCGTCCACCGCCAGAAATGCATTGTCACTTTTCTGGAAGCCAATCTTCTGGCGCTTCATTTCCTGTTCCATGAACGAGTGGCCGTTGAGCCAGTAGGTGGCGTGGAACGGAAAGAAGCTGGCCATGCGCACCACGATGGGCCCCAGAACCCCGTCCCGGATATAGAAGTAGTAGTGGGTGAAACGGCTCTGCTGATGCGCCAGGATGCGATAGTGGGGATCCTCGGTGGGGAACTTCGGGACACTGATGCGGAAGGTGCGTCCCTGCTCCATGCTCCGGAAGATGGAGTAGACCCCATAGACGTTTCGCTTCTCCATGCGGCGTAGCGCGGGCAGAACGTAGTCCTCTTTGCGGACGCCCTTTTCAGCCCATTCCATCGCAATTCCGTGATTGCGGGCATAGGCTTCGACCCAGCTCCGGTAATCGTTGGTGCGCTGGCTGAGAACTTCCTTGCTCACCACCGGGATGCCCAGAACCTGCCGGAAGAAGTACACCACCTGCTCGGGCCGGGACAGACCGCTGAGATAACCGTTGATCACCATACGGTCGAAGCAGTGATAGACGAAGGCCAGCAGATTGCCGAACAACCGGGTGAACTGTTCCATGCCCCGCACTATACTCGATGGAGAGAAAATACTGTGGGCACCAGAGCCATCAAGCGCGGAAAAGCAAGCCAGGTAGTCGACGGCAAGGACTTCCGCCTTGCCGATGAGATTCGCTACATCCAGGACAAGGCCGCCGAACACGACCTCCGTATGGTCACCATCGGCCAACTGATCCTGTTCTCCACCGAGACCGGAGACGCCTGGTTACTCGACGTCACCGATAAACTTGCGGTCCGGCTGGCCAGGGATGGGGATCCTGAACCAATTCACCTGGAGGAGACCGATACCACCTTCGCCATCGGATGGAAGGGCAACTATCGCATTGATGGCCCCACCTTTGTCTACTCCGATCGCAAAACTGGCCGCGTCACCACCATCATCGGATATCCCACGAAAAAAATCGCTCAAATGGGCTGATCTGAAAATTTCAAATCTGTTTGGCTAGGTTATAGCGAAGATTGCTCCACGCTTCGCAACGGGGTCGGGATAGCCGCCATAGGCCTGAATGACGGCGATGTCCTCCTCTGTTGCGCCCTCAAACACGCGCAGGTTGTTAGCCGCGGCACGAATGACGTGGACAGCTCCCGACTCCAGCGCCGAGAAGGCCCGCTGCCGAAAGGCCGCAGGATCGGCACCGTGGATCGAGCTTAGGACCGAAGAAAGGTGGCCTATCATCTCGCCGGCCTGAGGATGGGTAATTAGCTGGTCAGCCATCTCAGCTAAGTAGTCTGGGCAATCAGAGAATGCCAGCATAAATCGATGGAAGCCGCCGGTCTTAACGGAAACCTCAAGGCACGCGGAAGTCTGGTCAAGTGTGAAGCGCGCTTGGTCTGCGGCGCCGGCAGTAAGGCGCTCCAGACTGGAGCGGCCCTTGATCATAAGCTCTGTTATCCGTCTTTCCCACCCTGTCTCTGTGAAGTCCTCGGACAACAGCGGCAAGTCGTGTTCGGCAGTGCAAATTGCATCTACTATGGCAACGGCGTCATTGACGGCGATTTCCGCTAATGCCGCCGTCGCCGACTGCCGCAGCGGCTCCGGGCAACTGATCGCGGTTGCAGACCGCAACGCATCGTAAATCTTTGCCTTTAGAAGTGCCCTGGCAGGCTCTCCATATCGATGAACAAGCGCGTTAAGACAACGCTCGCGTTCTCGATTCTGCCACTCATCTTCGTCCGCGGTCCTTTCTCGACCCATGCGGGTGAGAAAGTTGTGGAGCAGACTTCCCATGATGGGAATGACGCACAATGCCGGGGCACCGTTGCCGGCGAGAGCAAACTCCAGATAGTCGAGGGCGCTTTCGCGGACAGGACCCACGGCGGCGTAGTTGAGCCCGAAGCCGCCAACCGAATATGTATCATCATCCCGCCATTCGCTGTATTGGCCGTCTCTCTCCAAAATTTGATTGATCAAGGTGAACGGCGTGAAGTCGCTTGTAAAGGCATCGTCGCGGCGGGTGAGACGTATTGCCTGGACGAGCATGGCGAAGTTCAGGGCAGGGTTCCCGAATCGGTGCCAAGACGCGAGCCGCTTCAGAACAGATTTTGCGGCGCCGTCGATGCTGGCTCGATCACCGCCGCGCTTGGCCAATTCCCACAAGGTCGTGACAGATTCCTTCAGCGGGTCTGGATGATAGGCGGTCGCTTCGAGAAGATTAGGCAACGTGGATAAGACATATTCCTGCCCGACCCTGTAGTGGCTCCATTCTCCTGAGGGATCTACTTGGACGGGATCGTCAATCGCTGCCTTGATGAGGGCGATCACGTTGTCTGGCTGATAGATCGCGGTCCCAGCAAGATCGCTGAGAATGCTATGACGCACGTACTCGTCTCCCGCGCGAAATCGTTCATGGATATCTGTCCAAATCCCGTTTAGTAGATTCAGTCCGGTCTCTCCTGCCTGGCCTCGGCGCCAATCCAGCTCCGCGAGGTTGCGCATCAATTCCTTCAACGAGTGGGCACCGAATTGTTCATAGACTCGATCCGCGTAGCGAGTAGACTGTCCTCCGGCGCTAATGCAGCGCTCCTCAAGAATGTAATCCGAGAGAACGTCCGGAATTACGCGCACCGGCTTCGGTCTCGGCGTAATGATGCCGTTGGACGCAAGGGCATCGATCGTGGCCAATATCTCGTCAACAGGATCACCAAGGAAGACATGTGCCGACTCCTGGAACTGCTGATTTTCAACGTCTACTGGGCCGAGCGCCGCAATGAGCTCCAGTATTGGCCGCGGCGGATCGATAACAAACCTCGGGCCGCGGATATCCACCTCCTCGAGCAAGCGGTTAAAAATAGTGGAACGAAACTCCTGTAATGTCGTTAGCGTTGATGGGTCGATCTTGCGCTTGGCGATGAGGCGACCGCCGGCTACGATCACAAGCGGGCTATTGCTGCCAATTTGGGCGAGGTGGTTGGCAAAATTGCGGAACTCATCCCCGAGCACCTGCACAGCGAGCGCGCG
>JABDBE010000134.1:1763-5230 GCA_013288805.1 Acidobacteriota bacterium | reverse complement strand
TAGAGTGAGCCCCGGCGGAGGTTTCAATTCGTTTGTGTTCGAGTCTAAGCCGAAACCCGCGTTCCGGCAGTCACGATTCTGTGCCCGTCTGCCCTCAGGCCGCAACCCGCCGTGTGGCGGCTCCAGTCAGCCAGAGGTCCATTGATTGCTACGGCCTTTCGGAGGAAGCGCGTTCGTCCGTTCACGGTGGCGTGGCTAGAGTCATGGTTGACGCAATCCTGTCGATTTGCTCTTATGAGCGGCCTGAGATTCAGTCAGACGGGAGGTTGCGCGTATGCGTTACTGGAGATGTGTCTGGCTGCTGGCAATCCTTGTGCCGACGTCGATCATGTCGGCAGCCGAGCTGGCGGCGAGCGGCGATCCGGCCGGAACGCTCATCGCGCTCGAAGAGAAATGGGTCGCGGCTCTCGAGCGATCCGATACCAAGACCTTGTCAGCCCTGTGGGCTCAGACCTACGTCGACACGGACGAAACTGGACATCGCAGCGACAAGGAGGAGGTCTTGCGCGTTCTCAAATCGGGCGCACTGAAGCTGCGCAAGCTTCAGCTTTCGGACGTGAAAACAACTTAGGGTCAATTAGCCTCAGGACGCTTCACCAGTCAAAGGCCAACTCGGCTCGCTGCTGACTGGGCCGCTGCACATACAAGACGCGCCCCGGCATGACCGGTTGGGCAGCGTCCTGAACGACTTAGAATTTTCGGGCTTACTCGATCCGGATGACTTGTTGGTGATCAGATCCATCTTCGCGCGATACACCGGCGCATCATCCACCGTGACCGGCAGCCTGGGTATTGCGCGCGCTGGCGATGTCGCCGCCGATCAGGGGCGGCGAGCTGCTGCGACTGTCCGGGCGAACGTCGAGAACAACCAGGCGGTCGCGCGGGGCTATAAGGAATTTTGGGACAAGAATCTCGCGGCACACAGCGCCTCGATCCGTCGGTAACCGCGCAAGGGTCAGGCTGGGTTTGAAATTGGCACAGCTTCTCGCCTCGGCGAGCGCGGCGCGCCGCAATTGAGTACAGGTTCCTGTACTCACAGCAAATGCATGGGCAAACTCTCACCACCAGCCACAAAGGGAGATAGGCATGGGTAGCGGATTTTCAACAGGGAGAATCTTATGACTACTCGCGCGTTTTTTCTGCTCGCCACACTACTAACGGCGGTGCCCGCCTGGACGCTCGATCTGAAAGGCGTCGAGCTCGGCAAGATCGCCACGCGAACTCAGCTCACCGAGTCGTTAGGCTTGAACTTTGGCGAGAGCTATTGCCGGATGCACAGGGACATGCCTCCGGACGAGCGCGCAGGCTCCTACCGATGCGATGGTGGCACCACGATCGAAGGGGTTCACGCGTATGTGGAGGTCACGTTCACGTCCACGGATGTGATCGACCAAATCCAGGTGAACCTTTTGCCCGGCTACTTCGATCAGATCGCCGCTGCTGCGGCGCGCAAGTGGGGCAAGCCTGCGATCACCCGCGCCACCCTGCGGAACGGTTTCGGCGCGCAGTACGCGGAGGTTATTCACGAATGGAAGGTGGACGGCGGCAGCGCCGCTCTTTACCAGGTCGACCCGAGCGATGTTTCGCACGCCCTGCTGCTCCTTAAATCTCACGTCGAGGCAGCGCCCGATCCGAGCAAGAGCCGCATGTAAGATGCGCAATTTCCGTCACCTCAGGGCTTCGACCCACCCCGGCGGGTAGCGGGTTATCGTCTGGCGTCAGAGGCGGGCCCACCGTGTGCGCCCAAAAGTTAACGTAAATGACGTTGCCGAATTGTCGGGTGGGCAATCTCATCACGACCTCCATGTTTGCTCGCATCCGATTTTAGAGCGAAAGGGGTCAAATGTTCTGGTACTTGCCCAAAAAAAGGGGCCCTAACGAAGTAAAGAGGGTTTGCCGCTTAGCCGTCGATGGGTTTCATCGGCGCCTTCTTGCGACGGAAGAGATTAATAAAGCTGCGTGCGACAACATAGATGGTACCCAAAAAGAGCGCTGCCCCGCTGCCGGTAATCCCTTTGTACAAGATTTCGGCCAACGTCGGATTGAGCATTTCGTGTGTCGCGCTGCCTAGAATGCAAAAGCTGAGCCAGCACAGCCATGCCCCGATAAACGCCTTGATTCCTGCGGCTCCTTCCTGCGTCGGACGATTATCTTTTTTCCTTCTTCCCACTACAGCGGTGCACGTCAAGAGGTACCCGCCGATGGGCCCTATCGGCACTACGATGAACGACAACGCGCACAGCACTATCCAGGTTTTACCTCGGCCGTGATCTACCTTCGCCAGCGCATAGAGGTACGTGACACAGCTCAGAACAAACACAGCAAAGATGGGCCACCCGAGAGCGGGGTGATGGCCATCGAAGATCTCGGGCGCGGCGAAAAGGGCGCATGTGAAGCCGACGATTACAACGAGGCTCAAGCTCAGCACTTTAAAAGGTGTCATGCTCCCAAGTATGTGCCCGGAGGGCGGCGATAATCCACGATACCCCTTCGAATTTTGCCGAGCCCCTTCAGGGTTGGCGTGATAGATGTCTCAGACCAAGCGATCAGGTACACGCGTGCGTGGGCTTCGACGTGACAGCATCGGGGTCCTCTGTCGGTTGCTTTCGATTCGAGAATTGGTATCCCGGTATGGCGGCGGGAAAAGCTTGGGCACTCCTCCGCTCACTAGTCAGATGTGGCGCGACTGCGCAGCTGTGCCCATGGGCTTCTCGCAATCGCGAGGATGTGCCGCGCGGTTACTTCGTATTATCCTTCCCAATCGTCTCTATGAAGCTTTGCACATCCTGCATGACTATTCGGGCAGCCTGTACCTGTTCGGCAGACAGCCTGTGATACTCCGCGTCGTTGAGAGGCAGTTCCAGATCGCGGCGCGCGGATAAAAGTACCTCTGGCAACAGCGCGCTCGTTTTTTCGAGTGTCTCACCTAGTTTCGCACTGAGCAGCGCAAGTCCTTCGTTCTGATCGTCAAAAAGGTCCCTTTGTTGGTCGGCATGCCTGTTGTGCATTTCCAACTCATTGCGCGCTTGGGCCTGCAGGCGCTCCATAGCGGCGCTATCAGAGCTTCCAGATATAACGTGTTGCTTCATCAATTGCACCAGTGCCCTATGCTCGGCCAGCGCTGAATCCATATAACCTTGAATCATGGCTATTTGCTGTTTCCGATTTACGAGCGGGGTGCGCATAAGTGTAAGCTCAAGGAAGGCAGGCATGACCACCTTCGTAAAATTCATAATCGCGGTCACAGTGGCCTGGCCTGCGACTATAATAAGTGAGCTTTTAGAACCGTCGCGAGATCGGCGGCCATTTGTCGCCCAATCTCGGTTTGACTTTCGTTCACATCGACAAGTCGTCCAAGCGCGCCCTGTATTCGTGCAACAGCCTCGATGGTTGGCAGGTACACGTCCCGCTTCAACGCCATTTCACGTTCCAGTCTTCGCTCCGTCGAGCTGCTATCAAGCTGCATC
>JABDBE010000134.1:0-1753 GCA_013288805.1 Acidobacteriota bacterium | reverse complement strand
ATATCACCTTAGTCCATTCCATCGGCTCGCTCCCTATCGTCGGGATTCTACCTAAAATAGCGAGCACGCACCCGATCTACCTATCGCGCTTCGTCTCGGGCCCGCACGGTGGCGCTGCATCGTCGCCTGCCGCAATGAGAGCACCTTATGCGCTTCAAGGATCGCGTGTGGCCGCACTCGCATTTGAGAGTCAATACGTATTGGCCGCCGTGGTCCGAGAGGTTCACGACGGTGAGAGGCGGGCGCGCAATACGCGGCGGCATCATCGGAGATTGTCGCGACCGTCGGGTACGGTCGTCCATACAGTGAGTGGACTGGGTAAACACTGTGTGAGCTTCATCGGCATTGTAACGATAGGTGCGCGCGTGGGAAACTGCCGCCACGGAGGCTCGGGAATGCAGAAAATGATAGTGGTGGCGCTTCTGTTCGCGAATATCACCGCGGAGGCGGAGTCGATACCGCTCATTGGCGAACACGGGACGTTCGCGGGACGGGAATATGTCGAAATTTGAGGACTGGATCGAAAAGCAGCCGCGTAGCCGCCGACGCAAGTATTATCTGATGATGCTTGCGCTCGCGCTCCTTACTATCGTTCAAAACAGCGTCAAGCTTTGGCATCTAACACCACGGTTGTGGCACAAGCTATTCGGGACGGGCGAATAGTGGGCTTTCGCTTTTATCGTCGCGTCAAAATTCTTCCGGCGCACCAGGAACCTTACAGCGAGGCACAGGAGCAGACGGTTCCGGACGCATTGCCGAAGGGCAACAAGTGGCGTGGCTGGCTGTGGGCCGTGCTCATTCTGGCGTTGCTGGAGATTGCCGTGCGTCTCGCGCTACGCTAACTGGAAGGCTCGTGAGCGTGTCGTCGGCGGAAAAAGCAAGCTGGATCGCGGTGGCCGTCGCCGTCTTTATCCTGGTCTGGCTGGTTAAAGTCGCGTACACACACGGACTGATAGAAGGGCGTGAGCAGGCTTGCGCGCGGCTGGCGCATGATCAAGACGCGGGCATGTGCGCGCAGCTAATTGGGAAGGATGTCGCCCTCGACGAGCGCGTTAACAAGAAGATGGGGCGGGAATGAGGGCCGTATCGTTTGCCATTGCACAATCGCGACGAAGAAGCTCACCAAGACTGAGCGCCTGATCGACGAGCAGATGCTGGCGCTGCTGGAATGGGCGGCGAAGTATCCTAAGCGTTGGCACGACATCGGCAGGCAAGCTCGGCGCGGTGCAGCGTGTACCACCGCTCAGGATCAGCCACATGAGGGGCGACGTGCTGGCGCTTGTAGCCGTTCAAGTCGTTGACGATCCGAAAAAGCGCAAAGAGGGCGGTGTTTGTCGCCGTGACGTGTTCGTCTCGGCCTCGCGTGCTCGTTTGGTGCGTTCGAAAAAGAAAGCAACGCTTGCGCCGATGCCGGTTCCAATTGCCGCAGCGACTACAGGAACCAAGGCTTCACGCCAGAAATCCATCTATTAGCTCCGAGCGCTTCAGCTGCGCTTGTTGCCTCTGCCTCCCGATTTTCGATAGCCTCGCCCTGGACCCGAACGCGGCGAAGATTTCCGCCTCTTTTTTGGCGGCGGTTTCGGTGGCTCGATGATTTCATCCATGGCTTGCACCTACGGTTGCACTGTTTCTAATTTTCTTCGCGGCCCGCTTGTACCCCCAAAAGAAAAACAACGCCCCCAGTATCGACATGACGAGTGCAACCCCTGAGTTTTTGATGACGGCGACGGAAAGGAGCACGGTCAAGACGCCG
>JABDBE010000133.1 GCA_013288805.1 Acidobacteriota bacterium | reverse complement strand
ATCTGCAGAATTTTGCCAAAGCTCTCCTGACGATGCGCATCATCAACCACAATTATTCTGCAAGCGAGCGGAATCTCCTTCTCCGGGTCTTCAAGCCAATCTGGCTCGTCCTTCAGGAAGAGGACCTCGGCGGAGTTTGCGTTTGCCCAATCGTGCAGAATCTTGCTCTTCCCGATTCCCCCTCTGCCGCTCAGGACACAAACACGCTGTGTGCCGTCGGTAGCGAACTCGCTGAGAGCGCGAATTTGTTCGTCGCGTCCGAGGAGAGTGGTGCCAAAATCCAGAATCTGGAAATGACCTGCCGGATTCTTGCCCGCAAAATAATCAGCAGTGGATGCAAATGTTCTTCTTGCCCCAGGCCTGCCCCGTTCTTCCCAATTGTCGAGCGCGAGAACGACCTCAAGGGCTGAGCGTTCGGCCGTCGTGAAGTAAGCAGGAGTAAGTCCCGCTGTCGCCTTTGCTTTGAAGTCATCGAGAGCCTTCTTCTTGACGGGATCGGTTTCTTCATTTCGCCATGATGCATGACGCGCTCCCCGTCCCTTCTTTTGCTTAATAAATACGAGCGGCTCCTTCCCGAGCCTCAGAAGTTCGTCGTACTCCGCTGACGTGTATGTAGACCCAGAACCATCCGGAAGTAAGGTCCCAGCTTTGAAGCCGATAACCAAGAGCATCAGGTCAGAGTCGCGGAGATGCTCTAAAGCGGTCACAAGCGGGGGATTCGGGGTCGCAAGGAAATCTTCCATCGCATGCGGCACTAGCCGCATTTTGCGAAGCGACTCGAGAACGGCCTCTCGTTCTTCAATTAGGTCCAGGAATGTCGAGCTGAGAAAAGGCTTCAAGCGGTCGCCTCCGTCCGAGAGGACAATGGAGCAGGTCCGGATTACAAATGCCGAACTAAGTGTAAACCTCTGCGTTTGCGCGTGTTGTCAGCTCACGAAAGCTGTTCGGCCCGGCGCCTTCTGGATCTGTCCCGGAAAGTCGGCTTGTGGCAAGTTTTCCGTCCGAGCCGCAAAGTCTCAACCACGAGTTAAAGACTGTTTTACCCTAAATGCGGCAATTGGAGTGCGGCCGGCGCCGAAAGTATGTCAACTCCGCGATACGCTCGCTCCACTCTCAAGGCTTCCACCGAATTCACGCTGGCCGCCCTCCTCGCCGGGAGAGGGGCCGCGACCAAGTCGCTGATCACCAGCGTCAGTGGCGCCAGCCCTTCGCCCATGGATAGAATGCGGTTACGCCATGCAGAAATCCGTGCAGCCGCCAGTTGCTCCACACGTAAGGGCCAAACCAACAAGCCCATAACCACGGCCGAGCTCTTTTCTGAGTTGCGCTGACGCGCACCGGAGTCTCCTCACTGCGCCTTCACCAACACCGGAATAAGCGCCCTTCCCTGGCTGAGCGGCTGAAGCGCCTTGCCTATCAGGCTGCCGAATGATTGAGTCGGGTCGGAGGCGCGCCGGGCGTGCCCTCTCTGGCA
The DNA here is from genome assembly GCA_013288805.1 of Acidobacteriota bacterium. Taxonomy (GTDB): domain Bacteria; phylum Acidobacteriota; class Terriglobia; order Terriglobales; family Acidobacteriaceae; genus JABDBE01. Next base: position 3,793 of record JABDBE010000133.1, on the reverse strand, counting down.
GCTTGTGGTCAGCAAGTCGCCTACGCGAACCGGGTCTGAATCCGCCTCTACCCAACAGTAGACCTTGCCGATCATAGCGACCGGAAGGCGGTCGCGGCCACCTTTCCGGTCCAAAACAATCGCTGGCCTGTATCTCCCCGCGCCTGCGACGACTCCAACCACTCTGCCGTCGTACGCCTCCTCACAGGGCCGAAGCCGACCGCACTCATCCACCACTACAACCGTTCCGGGCGAGACGTCTGCGAGCGAATCCGGCTGAATGTCAAACTCTTCGGCGACATCCGCATTCAGGAACTCGATGTCGCCATTCGATCCCGTGATTTTAATAGTTTCAATGTTGCTATTGTTCTTGATGAGGACGTCGCCGTTGACGCCTGTTCCTCCCAGAGTCAGGGTGCCGTTGGCGCTATCCAAGTGGACGGTCTCAACGTCACTACTATTCCTGAGAAAAATGTCGCCGTTGGTCCCGCTGCCTCCGAGCGTCAGGTTGCCGCCCGCGCCATCCAGGCTCACGGTTGCGATGTTATTGCTGTTTTTGAGAAGGATGTCACCATTGACGCCAGTGCCTCCCAGAGTCAGCTCGCTGTTGGCACTATCCAGGATGATAGTCTCAGCACCGTTGCTGTTTTTGAGAAGGACATCGCCATTGACGCCGCCGCCCCCGAGTGTCAGGTTGCCATTTTCGGCCTGCAAGCTGCATATCTGGACGCCGTTACTGTTTTTGAGAAGGACGTCGCCATCGACGCCGCCGCCTCCCAGAGTCAGGTTGCCGCTTTCGGCCTGCAAACTGAATATCTGATCGTCGCTACTGTTATTGATTATGAGATCCCCATTGCTGCCGCTCCCCCCAAGAGTCAGATCGCCGTTCATACCATCCAAGATGATGGTTACATGGTCGTTGTTACGGAGAGTCATGCCGCCGGTTGCGCCATACAAGGAGATCGTCTCAATGGCATTGCTGTTCTTGAGGTTGATAAAACCATCCGCGCCCGCCGCTCCGAAAGTCGAGACACCGCTTGCCCCCTGCAGGACAATGGCCTGCCCCTCGCCGAGGGAAAGCGTGCCGGTGCCCTCCAGGGTACACGCGGCAGTCCCTTCGCTGTTGCGGACGACAACCGCGCCGCCAAGGTCGCGCTTAGTGTCCGGGACGCCCGGGATCTTCTTGATGTCCACCTTCACCGAACTGGTGACCGACACGGTGTTCTTCCCCGAGGCGTTCCACAACTGGATGTTTCCATCACCTGCCTTGTCACCTCCCAGGCTGGCGGTGCTGGTGGACGCGTCGAGAACAATACTCTCGGCCGCGTTCTGAGCTTTCTCGACGAGTACCTTCCCACTCGTGCCGTTGAATCCAAGCGTCAGAGTCGCGGTCTTCCCGGACTCGGTATAGATCTGGTCGAAACTCTTCATGGTCTCCTCCTTATCACTCTGCGTGAGCTTCCGGCCGCCGCGGTGGCCTTAGGTTGATACGCAGACTCCACTAGATCAGCGAAGCCTGTCTGTCGCTGTTCAGCACTGGCCGAAGTCGGCCGCCGTTCTTCAAAGCACTTAGTTGCCGCGCGAACTTCGTATCCGGCGCGTCGTTCCGCAGGTATTTCAGCGTGCTCAATATGCCCGCGCTTGCCAATGGGAATGGGTTATCAAGATTGCCGGTTGTGATAGTCGCATTCTTGGGGGAAGTGGGGAAGGCGCTGAAGACAATCTCTTGGAAGAGCGGAAACGGGTCGTTTGGGTCGCCGGTGAGATTCTTGTAGACGTCGCCTAGGGTCGACGTGCCCGCTGCCACGATGGATCTGATGTTGAATCCAAGCTGATCCGAGAGGTACCAGATGAAAAGAGTGGCGCACCCTGTGAGCGGATCTGGACCGTTATCATTAGGGTTGGGATTGTTTACGTAATCAGCTCGGATACTGTCGAGCCAAAGGTTGCTCTTCGAATCTGTCAGGTCACTTCCGAAGCTGTTGATATTGATATAGAACTGGCCACGCAGGAACCGGGACAAGCCTTCCCCATTCGTGCCCTCATTCCCGTTGCCGTACCAGCCGATGTTCTGCGCGTCCATGAACATCTCCGTCACTTCGGCGACCATGAGGGACCGGACAAATTCCTGGGGCTTCGTACCCTGGTTGATCGCCAGAGTCACGTTGCGTCCCTTCTTACTCCACTGCGCTCCATATGAATTTGGCGACCCGGACGGACTCGGGTTCACGCTGACCGGGATCGGAAAGTTCACACCGAGGGAGATATTGCCGAACCAATCCGACATCAGGTCAAAGTCGCCCTCACAGGCGCCAATTACGGCGTTGGTGCGCGCCGGTTCGAGCCCGCCAGAACCCGACAGGGAATCGTCATACTGAAACTGGTAGTGTGCAGTACGGCCACCGCTATTCAGTCTGGCTTTGGTCAATGCCATGTGCTACCTCCTCCGACCTTCCTATTCGTTGATCTGTACCTGATTAGGCCGCAGCAGACCGACAGAACTCAGCGCAACCGAGTTGCGAGTCTATGAAGCTTGGTCTTGTGCTCCTATGCTTCTGAGGAAAGCTACTTCATCGCCACTCCGTGCGGACGCGCGTGGCCGAATGCGAAGGCTGTGTTGAAATCGAGATTGAATCGGGTGTCCAACTTCAGGCCATGACGAGAAACCTCGATCACGTGGACCTTGTGATCCCCCTCAAAATGGATCTTTCCGAAATCATCCTCGTTCAAGAAGTAGTCGGTGACCACCAGACGCTTGTCGTCATCGGTCAGAACAAGATTGTGCGGACCGGCGTCGACGCCGAGATTGACGATGGCCGATTGGACCGGGCGTTCGGGATCGCTTATGTCGAGCATTCCAACCTGGCCGGCCTCGAATGAGGCGAAGATCAAGCGGTCCCCTGATGCCGGCATCGTCAGCAACTGGGTCATGCCTCCGCGCACGCCGACGTCGATTTGCGGAACAATGTTCTCGCAGTCAAACACCACCCGGGCTGTGCCATTCCTGGTGTCAACCAGGTACACAAGACCGTCAAACATCCCCGCAGTGATCGCGCGTGCCTTGGGGTCATGCGGTATCAATTTCACGTCCATCGTCCCTGGCGCTCCGGGAATCTGAACGGTACGAAGTATTTTTCTCTGCTTGAAATCCCAAACGCGAATCGCACCGCGCAACACGGGATCGCCCCCGTACACGTCGAGTGTACTCACCGGCAGGATGAAGTCCGAGGTCACCATCAAGTTGATCTCCGGCCGCGCGGAAATACCGTGCGGATTGAAGCCATCCAGGGGTGGCACTTCGGGCCATTCATTCACGAGCCTCAGATGTGAGTCGAATTCCGCGATCCGCCCTGGCTCGCCTCCGGTTTCCGAACCCATCTGTGAAACCAGAAAGCCCCCGTGCTCCAGGGGAAGGAAATCATCGGTGATGCTCGAATAACGAGCACTTGTGGAGAAGAGGTATTTGGGATCGCGCGCGGTCGAGACGTCGAAGAAGAAGATTCCGTCTTGCCCCTTCAAGACACTGAGCAAGCCTCCGCAGCCCAGGATGTTCTTGTCCGCCGAAAGATGACAATGATGCGGTTCATTCCCCAAGTCATAGGGTGGCGGGACAGAGACTGTCTTGATTACCTCGCCGTAGCTGGGCGAGTCCTCGTCGAAGTCAATTACGGCAAGGAACGCCGACACGTTTGGTACCTGGCTGCCGGACCAGACGTACAAGGTCTTCGGAGGCCTGTCGTCGTCGCGGCCTCCCCGTTTGTCATCGTCAGAAAATGTTAGCCGAGTGCATGCAAGCAGCAGGGCAAAGGCAGCC
>JABDBE010000132.1:1551-5289 GCA_013288805.1 Acidobacteriota bacterium | reverse complement strand
GGAAACCGCCAAGCACTCGCAAGTGGTGCTGTACCGACGCGTGGACGATAACTGGACTTCGGCTCAACTCATCAACGTGAAAAAGATGGAGGCTGACCGCAGTCTGCGGGAAGATCCTTTCCTGCATCCCGGCGACATGCTGTTCGTGCCGAAGAACACTCTTTCGAAGGTCAAGCCGTTCATCCCCACCGCCAATGTTGGTTCTTACTTTCCGATTCCGTAGAGTTTTTTTGTAGAGTTTTAAAGATACGAGAGCTTAGTTTCAAAGATACGAGAGTTTAAGGATACATATGAACAACCGTGATGTGACGCCCGTGTACGAAAGCGGAACCTTCCGTTTCTCTTTGCGCGACCTCTTAGCCATCGGATTTCGTCGAAAACGGACTGCGGGCTTGTGCTTCTTTGGAATCCTCGCGGGCGCTATTCTCGCTGCGGTGCTGCAGCCGACCGAGTATCGCGCCACCACTAAGTTCCTGGTGGACCGCGAACGAATGGACCCAATCGTTAGCCCCGAGCAAAACGCTCCCATGTCGATCCATGACGAAGTGACTGAGGAAGAACTCAATTCTGAAGTCGGGCTTCTGGAGGCTGACGATGTATTGCGTCAGGTTGTGGCGGCTTGCGGCCTCGACCAGCGCAAATCGCTCTCCGAATATATTTTCGGTCCTGCGACCCCAGGTAAAAGGACTGCGAAGGCAGTCGCACGGTTGGCGTCAGATCTAAAGATCGAAGCCGAAAAGAAAAGCCATCTCATCGATGTCAGCTATACCTCCGATGATCCGCAATTGGCGGAGCGTGTTTTGCGGACTCTGGGAGACGCTTACATTCAAAAGCACGTGGCCGTGCATACGCCGCCGGGACAGGTGCAGTTTTTCGACGACGAAACTGAGCGATACAAAAAAGATCTGAGCGGCGCCGAGGCACAGCTGAAAACGTTTTCGGAACAACAGGATGGGGTTGCCCCTCAACTGACCAGGGACATCACGCTGCAAAAGCTAAGCGAGTTCCGCTCCAGCCTGCAGCAAACCCGGGCCGACCTGGCAGGTACTGACCAGCGTATCAAGACGCTGGAAAAGCAAGCTGGAATAACCCCGGAACGCCTGACAACCTCGATGCGGCAGCAGGACGATTATCAGGTGTTGCAAGGTCTGAAGAATACTTTGATGACCCTGGAACTCAAGCGCACCGAACTGCTGACTAAGTATCAGCCGACCTATCCCCTGGTGCAGGAAGTAGACAAGCAGCTTGCGGATACTCAGGCTTCGATCGCAGCTGAAGAAGCTAAGCCGATCAAAGAAGAAACGACTGATCGAAATCCTACGTATGCCTGGATCAACGAAGAACTGGCCAAGGCCAAGGCTGAACACAGCGCTTTGGAGGCGAGGGCAACGGCGCAGCAGGCTATCGTTGCAACCTACGAAACCCAAGCTCGCGACCTGGAACAAAAAGGTCTTGTAGAACAGGATCTGCTGCGCAACATCAAGACGGACGAAGAAAGCTACTTATTGTATCTGCGCAAGCGTGAACAGGCCCGCATGACTGAGGCTTTAGATCGCACGCACATTGTCAACGTTGTAGTTGCGGAACCCCCAGCTGTCCCCACTCTGCCTTCCAACTCGCGCTTGCTGGTGTTCTTGTTGGGGATGTTTATCGCCGGCTCCGTGGCGGTTGGCGCCGTTGTCATCCAAGAGCGCTTCGATCCTTCCTTCCGGACACCTACCGAGGTGTCTACCGAACTTAATATTCCTGTACTCGCGGCAGTCCCACAGAGTTTTGAGAGTTTCCGTGGTAGCAGAACGGACGGCGCGTACTCCGAATCCATCCCCCTACCCTCCGCGGTCGGCGAACGAAGCAGCAGCTAAGTCAGGGAAAGGGAATCACCGGTCATGAGCAAAAACTTCGAATTGTTGTACCAGATGCAAAAGACGCAGGAGATGCTGCCGTCTGATACCGAGCCCATACCTGCAACCGTTCTGCCCACGGAGGCGTTGACGAACACGCCGACGTTAGAGATCGACGGAATGGCGCGGGATGAGATCAGCAAACTGGTGCACCGGTTGTTCCTCTTGCCCGGTACTGACGCCGCGCGCCACGTTGTATTTACCGGCATGGACACCGGAGACGGATGTAGCTGGATCTGCGCCCGTGTCGGCGAACTTCTGGCTTCGCAGGTTACCGGTTCGGTTTGTATCGTCGATTGCAATTTGCGTGCTCCTTCTTTACACCGACAGTTCAACGTAGAGAACCACTACGGACTTTCTGATGCTCTGGTCGGGGACGGTCCCATTCGTCAATACGCGCAACAGCTATCACGTTGGAACCTGTGGCTGGTGAGTTGCGGCGCCAGCAACGATAGTTGCCAGGAGTTGCTGACATCGGACCGCATGCGCATGCGCATATCCGAGCTACGCTCTCAGTTCAATTATGTATTGATGGACGTGGCCTCCTTCAACGCCTGCAATCATGCCATGGTCTTCGGCGGGCTGGCGGACGGGGTGGTTCTGGTGCTGAAGGCAAACTCGACTCGCCGTGACGCGACTCGGGAAACCATGCAGCAACTGCAGGCTTCAAATATACGTTTACTCGGCGCAGTCTTGAACCAGCGCACCTTCCCAATTCCTGAACGGATCTACAACAAGCTATAGTCGAAAACTGGCGGGCAGGGCGGGCGAATTGGATTCGGCGGCTGTTGCGTTACCCAATCGATTCCGAAAGATTCTCGATTCGAACTCCTGCATCGAAAAAGTCAAGATTTCCACTCTCCGGGTTCAACCACGATTCTGAAGTGCTGAAAACAATTCTGAGGAAATTCATCGATGGATAGCATGGGACGCCGAACTCTAACGAGTGCCATCAGAGTTTTTGACTTACTTCTTTTGACCGCCTCTTTTGGATTAGCCGCCTTGCCCATGGTTTCGGCGCAGGGGCATATGTCATTCAACGACTTTTTGTCGCTCAGAATCAAGTTGCAGAACTTCGTGGTTTTCTTCATTTTGTTATGGATTTGGCACAGCATTTTCCTGATGCTCGGTTTGTACGACTCCAAGCGAATGCATGCTCGTAGATCCGAAGTCATTGACATCACGAAGGCGACATCGCTTTCCGCGATGGTTCTGGGTCTGGCCTCGATATTTATCGGATTTCGCATGGTGACGGTTACCTTCGTGGGTGTGTTCTGGTTTTGCAGCACGTTTGTCATCGTGTCGAGCCGGGTCGCGATTCGCACCTATCTTCGGCATCTGCGCCGGCAAGGGCGCAACCTGCGAAACATGTTGATTGTCGGGGCCAATAGCCGGGCAATTGAGTTTGCCCGATCCATGCGCTCGAAGCCGGAGTTGGGCTACCGGATACTGGGTTTCGCCGACGATGAATGGTCTGGATCGGAAGAGTTGGAGAAGAACGGCTGGTCGTTGTTGTGCGACTTGGATGGTCTGCGGACGTTCTTGCGCCGCAGTGTGGTGGATGAAGTGATGATTGCGGTGCCTCTGCGGTCGTTCCATGACGACGCCTCCGAGATCGCCTCCATGTGCCAAGAGCAAGGTATTGTGTTCCACGTACTGTCGGACCTGTTCAATCTGAAAACCACTTCCCCGGTGACCGCAGATTTCGAAGGTTCTCGTCTGATTACGCATTCAGGCGGTATTGAAAAAGGGTGGCCCACCGTAATCAAGCGCGCCCTCGACTTCTCGATTTCTTTCGTGCTGCTTGTGCTTCTCTCTCCTCTGTTGCTGATCACGG
>JABDBE010000132.1:0-1541 GCA_013288805.1 Acidobacteriota bacterium | reverse complement strand
GCCACTCGGGGTTTGTCCGTTGGCAGGTTCAAGACTGGCGCATTAGAGAACCGACGGAGCCAATAAGCTTCGGGCTCGATCTGTTGCTGATCACGGCGATCCTGATCAAACTTACCTCGCCGGGTCCAGTGTTCTTCGTGCAAAAAAGGGTTGGCTTTAACAAGAGGACGTTTACGATTTTCAAGTTCCGGACCATGGTCATCGACGCCGAGAAGAAGCTGCGGGACATCGAGCATTTAAATGAAGTCTCCGGGCCTGTATTCAAGATCAAGAACGATCCGCGAATTACACCCATTGGCAAGTTTTTGCGCAAGACCAGCATCGATGAGCTGCCTCAGCTCTTCAATGTTCTGACCGGCGACATGAGCCTCGTGGGGCCTCGCCCGCTGCAGTTGCGCGACTACGAATTGTTCACCGAAGCTGGGGAAGATTGGCAGCGATGCCGCTTCAGCGTCCAGCCCGGCATTACTTGTCTGTGGCAAGTAAACGGTCGAAGTTCGCTGCCTTTCCACCAATGGATGGAACTCGACCTCGAGTACGTGCGCAACTGGTCTCTGTGGCTGGACCTGCAGATACTGGCTAAGACCATCCCCGCCGTTTTCCGCGGATCGGGCGCCGCCTGATCCATACCTGCCACAGATTTCCTCCCACTGCAAACCCCTTGAATTCAGCCAGCCGTAGAAATTCCAGTCCAATGAGCGAAACCATAACGGGCACCTCTCTTCCGTCACAGCCCGCGACTTCCGGGATTGTGGAGGCGAGAGGCATGCGTCAGCAACAGATCGAGCCCGAAGCTTATTGGCTCCGTCGGTTCTCTAATGCGCCAGTCTTGAACCTGCCAACGGACAAACCCCGAGTGGCCAAGCCGGCCGCGAGCTTCGCCTGGCAGTCACGGCAGGTTGATAGGAATCTCGCAGAAGGACTTCGCCGATTCGGCCAAAGCGAGCAAATAGGATTTTCTGTCGTCCTCTTGAGCGCCTTCGAGGTTTTGCTGTTGCGCTATACGTCTCAGGACGACGTGATGATCGGCTGTACGATTCCAGACCTCAGTGCAGGAGTCGACAGCGCTCTGGCTTCCACCCAAGCTGCATTCTTGCTGCGGGCCGATCTTTCCGGCGATCCCGCGTTCCGCGATCTTCTCTCTCGAGTCTATGCCAGCGTCGTTGAGGCGAGGGAGCAGGGAAGACCATCCCTGTCGGAGTTATCGGAAGAGATGACTTCCAGCCTGGGCGTCCAAGCCCCGACTTTCCAGGTTTCTTTTTCTTATAGGACGAAGCGCGCGCCGTTGGAATGGCAGTCGGCTCCAAGCCACGGTGTGACGCCTGGCGTACCGGTTGATTTGCATCTCGACATCGAGGACGACGGTGAAGAGGTCTCTCTGCGCTTGCTCTATAACCAGGACTTGTTTGAAGCGCCTGGCATTGCTCGCACCCTCCAGAACCTGGAAACATTGCTTCGAAGTATTGCCCGGAATCCGGATCAAGAGCTTTGGGACCCGCCCATTCTGACCGAAGAGGAACAGCGTCAAGTCCTGGTGGACT
>JABDBE010000131.1 GCA_013288805.1 Acidobacteriota bacterium | reverse complement strand
AGCGGCTATGTCGCCCAGCGTCGCGTCGATATCGGCAGCAAGGTAAAGGCCGGCGACATATTGGCGGAAATCGCCGCGCCGGAGATCGACGACCAGTTGAACCAGGCCCGGTCGCAATTGGTCCAGATGCAGGCATCGCTGAAGCAGACCCAGGCCAATCGCAGCCTTGCGAGCGTCACCGACAAGCGCACCGCCGCTTTGGTGGCCGCGGGCTGGGCCTCCAAGCAGCAAGGCGACACCGATCGTGCCGGCGTACAGGCCCAGGATGCGGCGGTCGGCGTCGCCCAGGCCAACATCGCCGCGCAGCAGTCGCAGGTGGCGCGGCTGGAGAAGGAACAGGGCTACTCGACCGTCGTCGCCCCCTTCGACGGCGTCATCACCCAGCGCTCGATCGATACCGGCAGCCTGGTCACCGCCGACAGCACTGCCGGCAGCTCGATGTTCGCCATCGCCCGCACGAACGTGCTGCGCGTGCAGGTCTATGTGCCGCAAGACGCCGCGCAGGGCGTAAAGGACGGCGTCGTCGCCAACGTCACAGTGCCGGAGATCCCGGGCCGCACCTTTACCGGCCACGTCGCCCGCACCGCCGACGCGTTGCAGGCCGGCACCCGCACCCTGCTGGTCGAGGTGGACGTCGACAACCCGGACGATGTGCTGGCGGCCGGCGTGTATTGCGCCGTGCAATTCCAAGTTCCGCGCACCAACCCGATGATCGAAATTCCCGCCGCGGCGCTGATCTTCAACAAGGACGGCACGCAGGTGGCCGTCTTTGACGACGGCAAGGTCCGCATCCGCAAGGTGGTCCTGGCCGAGGACGACGGCGATCATGTGGACATCGCGACGGGCCTTCAGCCGACCGACAAAGTGATTGTGAGCCTGCCGGTGAATTTGACGGAAGGCGCGCTGGTGGCAGTGCGGGATGCGGCGGCGGGGCCGGCTAAAGTGGGGTCTTAAAGAACATTTTCGACTTTCCTTAGACTATATAAGGAGAACCAAAATTTCAGTTTTACGTATCGATTAAGACATGCCTTCGTCTCTGATTTTTGATCATCGCTTCAGTAGCGGAGAGGAGAGGCAAATGCGGTCCATATGATAGCGCATGATTTCCGTATGAGTAGTCAAAATACTGCAACCCGATCATCGTCTCAGTGTCAAGAGAATCTCTCCCAAAGCAGGATCATAAAAGACCGCATTACTCTATTTTCGGATAACTATCGATATGCATTGCCAAGATCCTCTCTGAGCGCGCGGCGGGCACGTATCAGCAGAGATTCGACAACACTAACCGTCGAAGACATGATCTTCCCGGCTTCGAGATTGCTATGGCCTTGGAAAAACAACGGGTCAGCGCCGCCGTTGGCGCTCTGGCAGACGCGTGATCGCAGAGGACACTAGATTCGATATCTGGTGGCGGTAGAGATGAGCGAAACCATCATCGGATCCGTCGACCACATCGTACAAATTCTCGATTGGCGCCACCACGCGCTGGCGCTTTCGATCGATGGCCAAGTTCAAGATAACGCGGTAGAACCATGTCTTAATGGGGTTCCTCCACCCACGATCAACCGGACGCCATCGTGAGGCCGAGGACCACACGCGGATAAACGCCTCCTGCGCGATGTCTTCGCCATCCGAGGGTGACCCTGCCATTAGCAATGCCAAGCGACGAACTCGTCGGTGATGCGGTCTGACCAGCTCTGCAAAAGCGTCTGAATCGCCAGTCGTGATCGATCGCTACCATCAGATCTTCGTCGGTCGCGGGCGGTTGGGATACGAAGGATTTAACCGCTTTCATAGGAGATATCGAACTTCGGCGACCTCTCGTGGGAGCAGAGTCTTCGTGCTCTCCGTGGTCATCACGATTTTTCCGCTTGGCTCCATGAACGATGTCATGATCTCGAACGGTCCGCATATAGGACGTGAGCGCGGGACAACCAGCCTTTCAAACACCTGATCATCGAGCCGAATCTTAGCCTGGACGTCTTCGATTTCGGCCGCGCCGCCTTCAGCGCGGTTAGAAGCTGCAAATACCGTAGCTCGTCACTCATCAGAGCGATCTCGGAATGCCAATAATCTCCGCGACACAGTTTATCGACGGCGGCCTCCCAACTGCCGTTGTGCAGCTTTCCGGCCAGGATGGCCGCGAAAACACCCGGGTAATTTCCGAACCGCCTGATCAGTTCGGTGTACGTGCATCGCTGAGCGCGATGAACGTGGATTGTCATTGCGTCCTCGAATGTCAGCGGTGATTTAGTCGATCTTAATAGCATCTGGGCCTCAACGATTTACGGATGGCGCTTGGCGGACCTTGCGCCGGGCCGCCGCCGGAGTGATCGCTAAGCTGGCTCTACGGATGACTGTCTCTGTCTGCGGGCGCGTCATAGAAGTCGTCGTCAGTGCCAGGTTTCTCGCCCAAATCGAATCGGCGATTCTGCCGATAGGAACTGCGCAGGAAGGCATAGAAATCGAGCGACGTTTTCCTGGCCTGCTCGTAGTCGTCGATCCTGCTCGACAGCAGATCGATCCCCTTGCCGAACACGACGCCGAACTGTTCGGGATAGGTGGTGTAGAATACGTAGCCCCACGGATCGGCCACTCCGTCGGCCGCCATGCCGACAGTGTCGCGCGGGTTGCTCGGCCCCAATAGCGGAAGCACCAGGTATGGCCCTTCGCCGATACCATAGGTGTACAAGGTTGCGCCGAAGTCGCCCGCTTTTGGCTCCGGGAGTTCGTTGTGGGAGGCGACGTCGACGAAGCCGCCGAAACCGAAAATCGAATTCACCAGAAAGCGCGCCACTGTGGTGACAGCCGACGAGAGGTCGCCCTGCAAGCCTTTGTTCATGAACACGATCGGCTCGCCCAGATTATCGATGACATTATGAATGCCAGTGCGCGCCGGAGTCGGAAGGTCGTTATATCCCCGTGCGACGGGAAACAGGACGTAGGTGTAGGCCTTATCGTTGAAGTCGAAGATCGCTCTGTTCATCGGCTCGAGCGGGTCGTTCGTCTGGTCGAGCACGGTCCGCTGTGCCGCCGGATCGGTCGGCGGCGTGGCGCAGCCGGCAAGCATTAAGGGCAGGGTTGCCGCTATGGCCGCAGCTAAACGCAAGCTGGCAGTATTTGCGAGTGCGGCCATAAATTGGACTTTTCCCATGGGGGTTTCGCTGGGCAACATCGTGTCAAGCTGCCAGCACTCTCGAAAGCCGTGCCATATCCTGCAGCACGGCGTTTTCCTCGATCTTCTCGTCAAGCCGTGACTTCACCACATCGCCGATGCTGATCAGACCGGTGACCTTGCCATCGTCAACGACCGGGAGGTGGCGAACCCTGGCATGCGTCATCACCGCCATGGCATGCTGGATGGAATCCGCTGGTAGTGCTACGGGCACGTCGACAACCATGATCTCGGCTACGGTAGAATCGAGAACAAGCATGTCGTGCTTCGCCAAGCCGAACAGTATCTCCCTTTCGGAAACGATGCCGAGCAATGCAGCGCTGCTGAGCCATGCCGCACCATTGTTGGCCACTTCCAAAAGCGCCGCCTCCTGCTCGAAGACGAGCAGCGCGCCAACATTGTGGACGGCCATCAACCGAATCGCTTCTCTAACAGTCACATGTCGATCGACAGATCTGACCAATTCGCCTTTCTGTCGCAATAAATCGGCAATCCGCACAGAGACCTCCCGCCGCAACGATCTTCAGCCACGCGCGCGACTGATTGAAGGCAACTCAAGCGCGTATGTCGCGAAGGTAGTGCTGGAGGGTCCAAACGAAAATCGCCTATCTGTTGCATTCTCTGCTGAAAAAAATTCAGGAATGGAATTGGTATCACTTGTTGTTGGGCAGCGTGGCATCCCAACGCTGATCGGCTCGTCGATTGTTTTGGCGAAATCGGATCCGCCCCATCTTCACCGCCCGTTCATCCTGATGCCTCTACGAAAGGATTCGTGAGCGACATCGCGACCGGTGTCGCGCTGCCGGGCGCTCGGATCATATCGATCAGGGCGCGCAGTGCGGCCGGGACTTGCCGGTGGCCGGGATAATAGAGGAAGAGCCCTTCATAAGCGGGGGACCAGTCCTCCAGAACCCGGGCCAATTGTCCGGACCGCAGGAACGGCTCCGCCAGAGCTTCGATCGTGTACGCGACTCCTAACCCGTCGACTGCGGCGCGAAGGGCAAAATCGGTATTATTGACGACCACACGACCATCCACCGAAATCTGCCGTGCCTCGCCGTTTCGATCGAACAACCACTCGTATGGGGCACCATTCACCGTCCACCGGTATTGAATGCAGCTGTGGCGGGCGAGATCGTCGGGCGTGCGCGGTGGTCGCCGTCGCGCGAAATAGGCCGGTGCGGCAACCACGGCCACCTTCATCGGTTCCGTTACCCGGACGGTAACCATGTCGGCTCCTATCCGGTTCCGCGGGGCGATCCCGGCGTCGAATCCCATCGCCACGATGTCGGCGGGCGTCTCGTCGACCCGAAGCTCTAGATGAACGTCCGGAAAGGTTGACAGGAAGCGTCCCCAGACCGGCGCGATCGACGCCGCCGCCAGATGGCCGGCGTAGATCCTCAGATGCCCGAAAGGGCGCTGTCGTTCCTGGTTCAAGCCCTCCAGCGCGCTGTCGATCTGCTCGATTGCCGGCCGCAGCTCCTCGAGGAGACGAAGACCGGCATCGGTCACCGATACACTGCGCGTTGTGCGGTGCAGCAAGCGCACCCCAAGGCGCTCCTCAAGTTGCCGCATCGAGTGGCTGAGCGCCGAGGGCGTCACGCCGAGCCGCGACGCTGCCGCTCTAAAGCTCCGATGATCGGCGACAGCGACGAACGCGGTCAGATTGGTCAGGTCACTACGACCCACTCTTGAATTCCTCCCCATAGTGCAGGCAACAGATATCGGTTCTTCACCCGGCATCTATGCCTTCATGTGGTCTGCACCTGGAGCTGGGGTAATTTCGTAACGCCGCAGGATCAGCTGATCTTCCTGAGCGATCCCGATGCGCCTTCCCATGCCCAATATGCTCAAGGAGATTCGGCACCCTCACCTCGCGACAAAACTTGCCCATTGCATCGACGATACACACGGACGTGTCTTCGATGGAGACATCAACACCGGCGTAACGCGCAAGTGCGTCTCACGTCTGTATCCGCTAGCGATCGCCACAACTGCTAGGGACCAAGCAAGTCCAAGAGAGCGTGAATTCATTCGAGGACGGCGGCATGTTCGTCTGATTTGGTTTGGCCGATTTTCGATCGGATGAAGAGGGTGAGCGGAAGTGAGGCGATAGC
>JABDBE010000130.1:1998-5325 GCA_013288805.1 Acidobacteriota bacterium | reverse complement strand
GCCAGCTGCGGATCACGATCTTGTTCTGTTGCCGCCCGCCCTCGCGGCGGCAAGGGCGGCCTTCGAAAATGCTGTGAAAGCAGCTTGGCTTGTTAATGCGGACGATCCGTTCGAACGAGAAGCCCGCTACCTCAGTCATCTGCAAGGCGAAGAGCGCTACCTGCAACGCACTGCCAGCAAACTCGAGAAGTTTCAATTTGACGTTGCCAATCATCGCGAGCGGGAAGAGCAGATACGAAAATTTAGACTTGCCATGACCGCCAAGCTACCCGCGCATGTTACTCCTCTTCGAGGGACACCGAGCTTTGAGGAAATGTTGAAAGGTATCGGCGGCGAGCGGCTTTATTTCGTGTACATATCGCTTTCTCAGTGGGTGCACGGGGAACATGCAGGAACGTGGTTGTATCGATCAGGTGGCCTGGGCACGGACAAGCGATCGGGCGAGTTTATAACCGGGGCTCATTGGCTCATGCCCCTGAGCATCAGTTTCCTCAGTTTCAGCGGCCCCGGTAAAATTTTCCTGCAGCGCTTGAACGGCGATCCCAACCGGTTTTTAAATGAAACGCAACGACAGAGCATCGAGGACGCGATCGACCGTCTGAAATCGACGCAAATTTGAAGCGGCTGAGGTCGGCGAGATTTCAATTTTTTGTACGCAGACCTCATCGAGGTGCCAACGCCCTGGGGTGTAAGCTCGCATCTGGTCGACGCGTTTTTTCCCGGATCTCGGCGGCGAACATCGGACCGAAACGGTTCCACCAGAGCCGGACCGTTTCGTGGCAGATATGAATGCCGCGTTCGGCTAGGAGGTCTTCGACGTTACGAAGCGACAGCGGATATTTGACGTACATCATCACGACGAGGCGGATGTCCTGGGCCAGCCAACGGAGACTGTCCTGTGCCGGTTTATGACCGTTGCCAGCATTACCTCTATCGGGTCCTCATACATTTTCGATCTACGCGCAGCTACGTTCGCCGCCGGACTGGATGACGCGGGTTTCAGAGGAACACTTCAAGGTGCCAAGCCCGGACTAATCCCCTGCTGGGAGTTGGCGATGGTCTTAGAGTCCGGCGCCAGACGCCCGGTTACCACAATATTTCACTCGACAGCTTCTCGAGCACAGAAGATCATATAGGTGGTGAGGAGAATTTAAGAAAATGCTGACTTTGACCGAGATCGATAGTCTTGAGCGGCAGCTCAAGGGGTCAATTGTCGCGCTGACTAAAAAGGAATTCACGGACATCACCGTCGTTGAGGCAATTGACGAAGCGATGCTCTGGCCCGCTCCTTTTGAGCAACTTGCACCAATTACCCCGGGTCACAGCCTTGACAACCTAATCAAACGCTTTCCGCTGTTTATCTGCGCGGTAGCCTCAGAAATAGGGTTTCAGTTCGAGGGCGTCGGCACTGTTTTTTGGGCAAAGCTCGCTGAGGCACTCGGACTACCGATTACGATGCTGCAGCGTCAGGAAATCGGGGACACGTTCGAAGCAGTAGCGCGGCGCTATTCGCTATCGCGTCCAACAGATAGCGCGTTCAGCAGTCACTTTTCGATCATCGCCTGGCCGATTGCCAACGCGCTCTTGCCGGTCGATCTCGTTGGTCCAGTTAGCCGGCTGATCGCGCGCGCGCCGGTAGCGGCTCTTCCGGGACCCGGGCGCTCGGTCGATTTCGTCCGCCTGCGTGCTTGGGCAAGCGTTGCCGAAGGCGCTCGACTTGCTGACTGGCTGCAATTCGAGGGGCCAACCAATCGTGTATTGTCCGCGCTCCTGACTGAAAATCGCGGCTCCTTTCTGTCACAGGCAAGCTACAGCAGGCTGTGCGAGGCGTTCGACGGTGACGTAGAAGCATTCTTTGTCGCGCGTGCGGCGCGGCTGCGAGCCCAAACTACCAAGGTGATGATAACTACGGAGCAAAGTTTCGGGCGGCTGATGGTGTCGCGTGACACCTCGGGTCTCCGCCTCTTCGCGACTTGGCCAAGTTTACCGCCCGCACTACTCGACGAGGCGCGCAGTCTCTCGCGCGCCGCTGGGTGGCGCCCTCGACTATGGGGCGGGGGTTCGCCCCTCCACCCCGATAATGCGCTTGGGCCCGGCCCCTTTGCCATAACACTGACCGCAGTGCCGAATGAGGAGAGCCCAACCTATCCTGGCGCTGAAGGAGTGTTTGGTGCAGGCAGCGAGATTACGACGACGCTCGAAGGGCGACGTATCGACTGGAGCTCAGTGATGCTCTTCGAGCCAAATGAGGACCGCACACAAGCGGAGCAAAGGCCGAGTCCTCTCACCGAAACCAGCGGCACTATATGGGTCGCGACGCGGGACGCGATGTCAGCACTTCAGGTCTTACGAAAGCTTGGCGACGCCTGTGGATACACTTTCTATGAAGCGAATCTGTCTGACGCCGCACATTGCAGAATTCTATTAGTCGACCACTTGCTCGCTACCGAAACGCGCACTTTGCTCGCGCGTCATCCGATCGACGCGATCGGAGCTGGGCACGGCGTGGTCCGCCCGAATCGACCCTTCATCTTTTACAAAATCGGAGCCGACGTAGTCGAATTCGTACCCCAGAAGCTGTCGGCCGAAAAACGCATTGGCACCGCGACTGGTGGGGCTAACACACATGGGGTGCGCGCTGAAGCCGCCGGCCCAGCAGGGGAAAACATCCTCGACGTTATTTTATTCGAACGCGACAGCGCATTCGAGGCGTTGGTCGAGCGTCGTTTGCAACTTCGATTTGAAAGCCGCCTGCCGCTGGTGAACATCACTGTAAGTGCGGACCTCGAAATCGGTGGCTTGCTTGTCGCTCGCGGTCACGAACGGCTGACAGTGCTGCCGAAGACGGTGACCGCGGGATCGCTGCTCTTGGCACCGCTGTACGAAGACAACGTGCGGGCAAAGCTGCTCAACATGGGCAAGGGAAAATTGCGGTTTGCGGTCGGCCACTTAGCGGCGATCGAAATTGAACTCCAGCGTGCTCCTGCCTCGGTCGATTGGAGCAGTGACACGCCTCAACTCATTGGAGCTGAGCGGGAAGTATCTTTTGTCCGGGCCACGGCGCAGGCGCCGCATCGTTTCATCCCTTACGCTACTATTGCGACGCCCGCCCGCGGCGCGGAAGCTTTCGGCCTCAAGCTATCGGATGGACGGATAGCCGATCCTCTAAAGTTGCTAACGTCAAATGCCTTTAACCTTGGCGATTTCAGCGCCAATTTCGGGGAAGATATCGGTTCCAGACGGATGTTCGACCAAGGCAGGGGAGTCGGCGATTTCGCGCGCGCTCGAGTAGCGTGGGCTCGTGCACTTTGCACATCGCTGTCGGCG
>JABDBE010000130.1:0-1975 GCA_013288805.1 Acidobacteriota bacterium | reverse complement strand
AAGAGCCGGATTGTGCGCCAATTCGAGGAGCCGCTGGTGGTCGACCTGTGCGGCAGGCTTTGGTCATTGTCCGAAGCGCGAGTTCGCGAATGGCCGACGGACCCTCATATGGCGCTCTGGCTCGCTGCAATCGATCGCGGGCTAGTAGTGCTGCCCGATCAGGTAACCGATGCCTATCGAAACGACTTCGCTCTCGCTTTTGTAAAGCAGTCGAAGGCCCTTGATCCGGATTGGCCGACCGCAAACCCGAATCCCATTGACGGCGCAATGGACAACGCTCTCAACGCCGCCTTTTCGGAGGCGCTGGGCGAGATTCACGCGCGTGGCGACCTGCTCGATGTAGAGGATGACTTCGACTTTGGCTCCCCAGCAGAGGATTGGGAGGCGATTGCAGGCAGGGCGCTCAGGACGATCGAGCGCCCCCCACTCACCAAGCTACTGGCCCCGACGGATGGTGCGCGTCAGCTTGCCGAGCGGTCCTACGTCGATCTCAGCATCGCCGAGCTGGCGGAGGATCTCGCTGCCTGGACCAAGGCTTGGGCACTGCCCAGAGGCCAACTATCTGCCGAATTGGCTGCGAATGCGCTTCAGCTTTGGTTATCTCCAGCGGCCTGCAACGGAGCTGATGGGGCAGTGCGTGTTCTCTCAAGCGACCCCTTTGTTGCTCGTGCCACCCGCTACGTCGCCATTCGGGTGGGTTCAAGTAACGTGGGAATGGCGGCGTGAGCGACTTTCATCGGGTCCTACTGGGCATTCTTGCCGCCGCGCGCCGGATCGATCGCGACCAAGCGCTCCTCGGCGCGCTTGGAGTGGGCGCATTTGCCTATGTTCATCAGATCGATAGCGTGCATAGGATGGTCACCGGGACCGCCTGCCGCTGGTTGCTCGCCGATGAGGTCGGTCTCGGCAAAACGGTCCAGGCGATCATGGTGATGCGAGCGCTCGCTGCGCAAAGCCAAGTGCCGCTTACCGTAGCGTTGGTTGTCCCAGACGATCTAGTCGGTCAATGGGAAGAAGAGCTTTTTTGCCGTGGTCACGCGCTTGCCCTTGAAAGCGGTGAGCAGAGCAATATGGCCGACAATCTCGTACTACGGCTCTACAGGCCGAGCCGTTTGCTTGCTGGGGGCAAGATCGCTGCCGATCGAATCGATTTGCTCTTGGTCGATGAATTCACCAAGCTCCAGGTGCAGGTACGCGAGGACCTAATCGCGGCCGCGCGCGTCATTCCGAATGTCATCGCAATGACCGCGACACCAGCACTCCATGACGCGCGTCAGCGCCGCAGTCTTATGCAATTGCTTGAGCCCGAAGCAGACCGGATCGCTCGCGCTGAGAAACGTGACATTCTAAAAGTGCTTGCCCAACGCGAGGCGGTCGCGCGCGCAGATCATGCGTTAGAGCTTCAGGATGCCAGTAGGCGTCGAGAAATCGAGGAGAGCTATGGGCTGTATCGGCGACTGATCCGAACTGCCCGGGAGGACTATCCGAACGCTCTCCCCCAACGTGTCTACCAGCCTATTAAAGTGTCGCCCACCGATGGCGACGCGGGCCGCGCCCGCGCAACCCGCAGCTATGTCGAGGCGGCGCGAACGAGCAACCTAAATCTTGATCGCAAGGCTCTGCTTCAAGTCTCGGGGCGCAGCCCGCAGTCACTCCGTCGGCGTCTCAGTACCTTAAAGCGATCAACATCCAACCTGCAGCTCGCATGGCAACAAATCAACACCTGCCTGCGCGATGAACAGGGTGACGCGAAGCTCGACGCGTTGATCGACCATTTGCGTAGCCTTCATGCGAAGGATCCCGAACGACGGGTGGTGATAGTCACTGAAGATGACCCGACCGCCGACTATCTGAGCGAAGCAATCGAAAAGTTGACGGACATGAGAGTCGCCACGAAACGGCGCACTAGCATCGCCGCAGAAGAGCTCGAAGTTCAAGTCGCGCATTTGAAAGACGCGCTCGACGATTTCATCAG
>JABDBE010000129.1:831-5490 GCA_013288805.1 Acidobacteriota bacterium | reverse complement strand
TTTCCTTGTCCTGATGGAAGACGGGGCGCCACTGCTCCTTGCGCTTGAGATCGACGAAGTACTCGGTATTGAAGAAGCCGGCGGTGTCAGTCCCGTCGTCGGGACGGCCCGTCTGGCTGACGACCTGGGTGACTTCGGGAAACGAGGCCATCACGAGGCGCGCCTTGTTTGTGAAATCAATGCTGGCGGTCGGGCCTTCGCTGGGGGGCAGTGTTCCGCGCACCCAGATGGATCCCTCGTCAAGATGGGGAAGGAACTCGGAGCCGATGGGGCCGCCTACGGTGAGGTAAACAGCGATGAGGAAGAGGACGGTCGAGATGCCAAGCGTCCAGTTGCGATGGACGATGGCTGAGCGCACAGCCCGCCGGTAGCGGACCGTGAGCCACTCCATGATGGGGTTCTGCCATTCCTTGGCGCCTTTGCTGAACAGCATGCTGGCGGCGACGGGTGCGATGAGCATCGCGAAGATGAGCGCCCCGATGAGGGCAAAGGTGACGGTCCAGGCCATGGGTTTGAAGAGGCGGCCCTCAACAGCCTGGAGAGTGAAGATGGGAAGATACGAGGCGATGATGATGCCGCGCGCAAAGAAGACGGGGCGCTGGACTTCGTGGGCGGCATCGCGAATCTTCTGGATAGGCGTGCGGGTGTCGTCGGTGTGTGCAAGGTGGCGCACGATGTTTTCGATCATGACGACCGAGCCGTCCACCACCATGCCGAAGTCGAGTGCGCCCAGCGAAAGGAGGTTGGCGGGAATCTGGCTCAAGTCGAGGCATATAGACGCGAACAAGAGCGCGAAGGGAATGGTGAGGGCGACAACGATTGCGCCGCGGACGTTGCCGAGGAACAGAAAGAGAATGATCGAAACCAGAATCATGCCCTCGGTGAGGTTGTGCTCAACGGTTTCGACCGTGAATTTCACCAGGTCGGAACGATCGAGGAAGGGAACGATCTTGACGCCCCTGGGGAGTATGCCGGGGTGGTCTTTGTCGCCGTCGAGCCGTTTCACCTCGTCGTGAATGCCCTGCAAGACCGGGTCGGCGGGGTCTCCTTTTTGCAGAAGGACGATGCCTTCGACGGTATCGGGATTGTCGACGATCGTGTCTTTGCCGTTCTCGGTCTGATGCCATGCTCGGCCGATCTGGCCCAGTCGAATCTTGGGTCCTTGCAGGACAGTGCCGAGATCGCCGATCTTGATTGCGGCTCCGTTGGACGATTTCACGGCGGTATCGGCGATGTCCTGCACCGATGTGAACAGGCCGAGCGCCTGCACGTTGATTTGCTGGCTGCCCTCCTCAATGAAGCTGCCGCCGCCGTTGGAATTGTTGTTGGCAAGCTGTTGTTCTATCTGGCCGATCGACAGGCCATACGAGGTGAGCCTATTGGGATCGAGATGGACCTGGTATTCCTTGGTGGGGCCGCCGAAACTGGAAACATCGACAACACCCTTGACGCTTTTGAAGTCCTTTTCCAGGGTCCAGTCTTCGAGCGACTTTTTCTCCATGACGTCGTAGGCGGGGTTGGTGCTTTCGAGGGTGTACCAGTAGATCTGGCCGACGGGGCTCCAGTCGGAGCCCATCTGCGGGGTGAGGCCGGCCGGGAGGTTGACCTGGCTCAGGCGCTCAAGCACGTGTTCGCGGTTTACGTCGCTCGTCGAGTCGTCGTCGAAGATGAGCATGAGGCTGGACAGGCCTGCCAGCGTTGTCGAACGAAGATGGGTGAGGTGGGGGATACCGGCCATCTGGATTTCGACCGGTACCGTAACCTGGCGTTCGATCTCTTCAGCAGAACGGCCCGGCCACTGGGTGATGATCTGGACGTAGTTATTGGCGACGTCGGGATAAGCTTCTACCGGCAGGTTGCGAAATGACACGACGCCCCATGCCGTCAGCACGACGACTCCGCCAAGCACCAGCCAGCGGCTCTTGAGCGCGAAATCGACGAGGGCGCGAATCACTGCTGGTTCCCCGCGGTTTCGAGCATCAGGGCATTGGAGACAACCTGTTGACCGGGATCAATGCCAGAGAAGATCATCTGGCGGTTCCCGCTGAGCATCTGGCCCGTGCGAACCTGGGTTCGCCGGAACTGATTGGCGCCGGCAGGAACAAATACCCAGTCACGGTCGTGCAGGTGGAGGACAGCGTTTGCAGGGACGGCTGCGTGGGCCTCGGTTTTGCGGCTGGTGAAGGTCGCCGTGGCAAACATGCCGAGTTTGAGGAATCCCGGATTCGCGACCTGGATCCGTACCTTGGCGGTACGCATCTGGGGATCAAGCACTGGTCCGATGTCGCTGACGCGGCCCCTGACCGGCCTATCCGGATATGCATTCAACCTGATGACCGCTTCCTGACGCAGTTGCAGCTTGGGAATGTCGTTTTCGTATACATCGCAGAGGACCCAGACTTCGGTGAGATCGGCAATTGTGAAGGCAGTCGCCGAGCCGGACAGACTTACCCCCGCAGCCGCGGCGTTGGTGATGTTCTGGGCGATGATGACGCCGGCGATCGGGGCATACACATCCACCACGCTGCTGGGATGATTCTTGTCCACGCCCAGGATCTGCAATTGCTGATCCGCGGCATCGAGGTCGGCCTTTGCGTCGCGTTCGGAATCGTCGGCCTGCTCGACCATGGCCTGGGAAATAGCGCCGTGCTTGAAAAGATCCTGCGCACGGATATCGGCTTTATTGGCGAGTTGCTCGTCATTGACCGCTTTCAGATAGGCATCGAAGGCGTTCGTGACGTCAGGGCTCTGCACTCGGAACAACAACTGGCCCTTTTTGATGTCGTCGCCGAGGCGCACCTTGACGTCGACGACGCGGCCGTTGGCGAGAGTGATGACGGGAACCTCGCGCGAAACATCCGGGGAGACGGTTCCGGTGACGTTCAACTCGGGGGCTAACTCCACTCGCTCAGCGCTGACCAGCGGGAATTTCGGCAAGTCATTCTGGTCAATGGTGAGCAGATTCATGTCGGAGACCTGGACAACCTGGGCAGGCGGTGGAGTGCCATTCCCCTGATCCTGCTTCTTGCAGCCAGCGAGGCCGATAAGCCCGCATGCGGCAAGCGCAAAAATTTCGGCGTAAGGACGTCGGTTGCCGCGGGAGTGGGGGATCATGGAATCACCTCTCGCCCCACGGCAAGATTCAGTTGTCCGGCGGCGTTCAGATACGAACCAATCAACTGCAAATAGGCCAGCTGCACGGTGCGGTAATCGCTTTGTGCATTGAGCATGTCGATGAGGGATGCGCCACCTTGCTGGTAGGAGTAGGTCACGGTGTCGCGCACGCGGGTGGCCTGGTCCTTGTATTTTGCCTTGTACGGTTTGAGGAGCACGAGACTGCTTTCTACCTGGGCGTAGGCGGAATCCACGTCGCTGAAGACCTGCGCCCGGGTAGCCTCGCTGACCTGCTTGCTCTTGTCTATGTCGATGAGAGTGCGCTGCTTTTCGCCCTGATTGCGATCGAAGATGCGCAGTGGAATGTTCACGCCGGCGCCGAGCGTCTGGGTGCCGTTGGGGTTATTGTTTGAGGAATTGTATGTATACCAGCCGCTGAAGGTAGGGTCGGTTGATCCATTGGCGACGGCTAGCTTGTGGTTGGTTTCGGACTGCTGAATGGCCTGGAGCGCGGCCTGCAAATCGGGCCGGGCATCGAGCGCCGCCTGTCGGAAATCGTCGAGCGGCTTCAGGGATTCGGAGAAATCGAACGGACCCTCGACATCGAATTTCTCCACCGGGGTACGGTCGTCGAGTAACTGCAGGAGCTGGATCTTCGCCGTGCGCAGGTTCACGATCGCGGACTGGATCTCGGTCTCGTACTGCACCCGCAACAATTCGATACGATCGAGATCGACCTGCGCGATGTCGCCGACGCGGAAACGATCGCGGCTGATCTGGATGATGTGGTCGTAATAATCCAGGTCGGCTCTGGCCAACTCAAGTATGGCCTTGGCCTGCAAGGTGTTTGTGAATGCGGTACGAAGAGTGAATTCGAGAGTGCGTTTCAGGTCGTCATGTTGAGACGCAGCAATACGCGTGCTTTCCTGGGCACTCTGGAGACGCAGTTCGCGCTTGTGTTCCCGCTCGTGCAGATAGCTGACGGTAGGAACAACGTATGTTCCCTTGAGAGGCTGCCATACCCCATTATCCGGCGCGATCTGGGTGCCGTCTGCGGACAGGTTGAATGTTGGATTAGGGCGCAGGTTGGCGGTAACCTCCTGAGCGCGCGCCTCATCTACGCCTAGAGCATCGGCCTTCAACGCGGGATTGGCCGCTTCAAACCTGGCCTTGACCTGTTCCCAGGTCAGCGCCTGCTGAGCGCCTATGCTGCCGGGAGCGGCGGTAAGCGCCGCAGCCACTGCCAAACCGGACAGGGAGGAGAAAATATGTTTCATACACGCCCTTGCGCCTGGTGCGGCGCGACGAATTATGACGGGAACGATCCGAAGAAATTGAGAAGAGCAGGGAGGAGATCAAGCCACGGGCGGGGGGCGATTATCGATCCCCGATATCTCCGGGTGCTTCGGTTCCAGAACCGAAAGGCGACTTGGCGCGATGAACCGGAGGAAGCCGAATCCGAGGCCGGCGCTCATCACGGGCAGAATCACGGCAAGCATAGGCTGAACCGGGCTTGGGTTGGAAGGAACCAGGTGGTCCCGGCGG
>JABDBE010000129.1:0-821 GCA_013288805.1 Acidobacteriota bacterium | reverse complement strand
GGTAGTTGTCAGCTTCTGAAGCGTTTTGGATGGCCTGGAGATCGTCGCTGACCGAAATAACCGGAAACAGGATCGCGATAAGAACGGCCATGGCGATGACCTGCCCTCGAAGTTCCGCGTGCCTTTGACCATTGTCGCGCAGCCACAGGGTCACAAGGACTCCAGCCACAACCAGCCACGCGAGATTGAAGAACAACTCCATTTGTGTACCTACTTTAGAGGCCGAGCATCCATCCCGGCAAGCGGGGCTCCGTGCGAATTGACGACGGATACATTGCCGGCAGGGAGCAAAATCGAGGGGTTCAGCGATGAAAATTGTAGGCTGGGCGGTCGATTCGGCCGTTTGACCCTCCCCCGGAAAGCCCTTTATGATAAATAGGTTGGTTCAGCCAGGGACCAGTGGATGCGTGTCTGCATATCGAGAGCGCGCGATCTGCGCGTGTTGCCCCCTCGTTCAATGGTAGGACAGCTGACTCTGGATCAGCATATCGGGGTTCGAATCCCTGGGGGGCAGCCATCAAAACAAAGCACTTATTCCCTCCGAGAAGCTCGAAAACGCCCCTAAAAACTGTTACCGGTAACAAAAACGGTAACAATTCAAATTGGACCAATGCCGGAATAGACGGGCCATGAGGGGATAACGCAGAGCATCTTTGACGGTCCAACGATAGCCTCGATCCAGTTGTGACGATACGCGAGAGCGGATCGCTTGGGGACTCACTCCCAGTTCGTCTGCAATTTGACCTACTTCCTGATCAGAGGGAGATTCGGTCATCATGAACAGCGAGAAACGTCCTCGGCTGCCACGCGGCCTACAATGG
>JABDBE010000128.1 GCA_013288805.1 Acidobacteriota bacterium | reverse complement strand
ATTACGTTCAGCCGCGGCCAAGTCGCCGTCTTGTATTGCGGCCTTTAACACCTCACCTGCCTGGTTACGCACCAATACCGAAATTATGCTGGACGGATCTCGCAAGGCGCCGACCGCGCTGCGCAACACGGCACACGGGTCGTCGACATATTCCAGGACATTGTGGCAAAGAATTACGTCAAACATCTCGGCGTGGAACAAGTTTGCGAATTGGGAGGCGTCGCCGTGTATCAGCGCGACCCTCTCCGTAGTTCCTGCTTCGCGTGCGGCGCGCTTCGCCAGATCCAGCATTGGCACGGACGAATCCAGCAACGTGACATGAAGACCAAGTCGCGCCAGACGAACGGCCATGGCGCCGGTACCGCATCCAATATCCAGAGCGCGCAAAGCTCGTGTGGCGTGCGGAAGAAAATCCTGCAAGTTGGCAAAGGCGAGATCGAGGCGCAGCCGGCCCTCGGGGGTCTCGAGGTAGGCGGCGTACTTCGCGGCCCCGGTCCGGAACCGTTCGAAGTCGTCTTCGTCATTGGCGGTCGTTTCCTTCATGCGCTACTCAGGTGAGGTCGTTCAAAGGAGCTGATCTACAGCTCTCTGCGCTTCCAGTATCGAATAACGGTGGTCCATCGCTCCGGCAAGATCGGTGTTTGCAAACGCGATCCGGCCGAACGGTGCATTTCGCAGAACCTCTCGCGGTGCAGGTCGGCCCTCTCGGCCAAAGAAGAAGCCTGGTTGCGGGCTTAGATATGCATGGCCCCAGCCGTTCAGAATGATTCCCGCTATGTCCCGCTTCGCATCGAATCCGGAGGCTGCAAACATCTCAGTGAACTGCTCCCGGATTCGTCTTTCATAATCCCTGAAAGATGTTCCTAACAACTCCGACCGACCGCGATTACCCTGTTCTTCGGTGGCGTATCCCGGATACGAATACAGAACTTTCATGGAAAGAACGATCGGCGAATCTGGACCGATTGTAGGCTCTGCGACACCGGTAAGTGCCAGCTTGCGCACATCCATATAATTGCCGACTCCTTCAAACCAGCGGCATCCGCTCACTCCCATCCTGTGCAGAAAACGCCAGTTTCTCACCGCTACGTTGGCCATCATGCAGGGAGATCGGTAAAACTCTCCATACGCTCGGCGGTGGGTTTCCGGAAGGTCTCTTACGATGTGCTTTGTGGTCCAACTTCCGCCCGCCAAAATTGCGAAGCGCGCCTTAACTCGATAAGTCTTGCGCCCTTTCAGGTATGTGACGCTGACCGAGTTGGCCTTGCTCGGTTCGCCATCATGCTGCACAGCAATGACTGTCGATGAGAGTCGAACTCTGGCTCGTGTCTGTGGGGTGTCGAGCACGGAAAGGTTGACCGTGTTCCGGGTGACTCCCTCCACCGTGTCCGGCCCATCGATCGCGGCCGGGATTAGGCTCTTCACCATCAATCGAGCAATCGTCGTGTTCCCGCCGGGGAACATCTGGTCGGTGCCGCTAGTTTCGTCGTGCAAAGGATGCAGCATTTCAAACGCGTAATCTGAATACGCCGACAAGGCGTCGGGGCCGAGGCCCGAGCCTCCACCTTCCACGGGAGAGAGAAAGGTCCGAACGGTTTCGCGGTTGAGCCCGAACCGTTCCATGTAATGCTGTTCCAGCGTAATCGAATCCAGATAACGGGAAATCGCATCTCCTTCCACCTTGGGGTGAACGAATTTGTCCCCTTGCGCCGGCGTGCTCTTCAGCCAACGCAACCACTCGGTCCGAGTCGGTTGGGAAATGGGAGCGCCTTCCAGGTTTTTTCCCAGCGGATCGATCAACCACATGCCCGGCTTCTGCCCGAAGCGTGCCCCGAACCAGAAGCCGTATTGCCCATGCTCCAGGCCGACCGCTTCATAGGGAGTTCGAGAAAGGGGCATTTCCGGCCCTGGTCCCGCCCATTTCTGATAATCGAGTTTCGGTGCTTTCAACCCAATCGAGTCATAGAACTGCGAGAGGAAGCTGTTGGGGTACTGAAGCTGATAAATAGCGGAGCCCTGGTGTGCGATCAGCCTCTTGCCATCAACCAGGAACTCGTTTTGTTTGGCTTCACCCCCGAAAATCGGATGGTTCTCGAGAACCAAGCACTTCATTGCGGAGCGGGTTTTTCGCTGGAAAAACAGGGCGGCAGCGAGTCCACTGATTCCACCACCGACGATGACGCAATCGTAGGTCTCCCCGGTATCGATAACGTCCTTGGGAAGCGGATCATAAACTGCGTCGCGGATCGTGTGTCCAGCTTCCAGGACCTCCAGTGTGTTCCCGTTGGACGTACCATATTCACCGATCCCACCGTAGCCGGTGAAGTCATCTTGGGCCGCAAGAAGTTCCGCAGGAGTAATGGATTGGAGTAAGAAAGTCCCGGAAGCCAGGAGCACGGAACCGAGGAAGTCGCGGCGAGTAATGGGTTCACCCAT
The DNA here is from genome assembly GCA_013288805.1 of Acidobacteriota bacterium. Lineage (GTDB taxonomy): Bacteria > Acidobacteriota > Terriglobia > Terriglobales > Acidobacteriaceae > JABDBE01. The sequence goes on along the minus strand of JABDBE010000128.1, from coordinate 3,120 downwards.
GCCGAGCGTTGAGTCGCCGGGCACGCTGGAGATGGGACTAGGCATTCGTGGATTCGATTATCCAGCGTCGTTTCTGCGTGGTCAAGCCAAGTAGGATCCCCCGGTCTTAACCTGTCGGTCTAAGCCTGCTCAGCTGCGATTCGACAGCCTCACGCGAAACTCGCTGCTTACATTGAGCAATCACAACCGTCAATTCTGCATGCATAAATGGTTGCTCGCCTCTTTCCTCTGCTCGCTTTCAGCCTCCGCCCAGACCAAAAATGCGATTGCGATAACTCACGTAACCGTCATCGACTGCACGGGCGCAGCGGCCAAGCCGAATTCAACGGTTGTGGTGACCGGTGGTCTCATCGGCGCGGTCGGCCCGAGTGGAACCGTTACAATTCCCGTCGCTGCTCGCGTGGTTGACGCGACCGGCAAGTTCCTGATCCCTGGGCTTTGGGACATGCATGGCCACCTGACCGATGCCACGGCAGATGCGTTTCCGCTCTTGATCATGAATGGCGTGACGGGCGTTCGCGATATGGGCGGAGATCTCGTGCAAATTGATCGCTGGCGATCGGAGATTAACAACGGCACGCGCGTCGGGCCGCACATTGTCCGCGCTGGTCCTTTTGTGGATGGGCCGAAAGAGGGAGTCACGAACCGACTCACCGTGCGCACGCCGGAGGAAGCACGGCAGGCAGTTCGCGACCTGAAGGCCAAGAGCGTGGATTTCATCAAGGTTCACAATGCGCTCCCACCCGACGCGTTCTTTGCGCTGATGGATGAGGCTCGCAAAGAGCACATACCGGTTGCCGTACATCTGCCTAAGGGGGTGAGTTCCGCTGAGGCATCAGATGCTGGAGTGGCCAGCCTGGAACACATCGAAACCATCAATGAGAGTGCCCTTTGGCGCAAAGGAGCAACCGCCAAAACCGTCGAACAAGCAGTAGATGAGAATCTGGGGCCAGCTGGCCAGGAACTGTTTCAGCGTTTTGCCAAGAATGGAACCTGGTATGTGCCGACTCTGGTCGCATACGAAAGAGGCTTCATGCTTTGGAGTAATGATCCGGAAGCGCTGAAACCGAGGATGGATGTACAAGCGAAGCAAATCACTCTTGTCGGGATGATGCACAAGGCCGGTGTAAAGATTATGGCCGGCTCGGATTTCTCCGATTGGGGAATGGTGCCAGGGGTCGATCTCCACAATGAATTAGCGCTGCTGGTGGAGGCTGGCTTCACTCCGCTGGAGGCGCTGCAGGCTGCCACCCTAAACCCGGCAAAGTTCCTGGGCAAAACGGATACGTATGGAACGATTCAGGTGGGCCGCGCCGCAGATTTGGTCTTGCTTGACATGAATCCGCTCGAAGACATCAGCCACACCCGCAAGATTCACGCAGTCGTGGTCGGTGGCAAGTTCTACCCGCTGGCGTCGCTCCGAGCGCAGGCCTTACAAGATGCCGCGAACCGCCAATGAAAGCCTGATCGTTGGTCGAGCACAACTCGGGACAAATTGTCCCGGTCCTACCTGAGCCGGAGACAAATCGTCCCTGAGGACAAAAATGTGACTTTCTAACCCATTGATTCTTCAAAGGTAACGGAGCCTACCTCCGGCTCGCCAATTGCAATCTAGTGCTTCGACCTCTCCCGCATTCGTGGCTGGGCAATTGCGCCTGGCTTGAGGACTGAAGACACTATGAAGAAGTTCGTTCTGTTTTGCTTGCTGGTGACGGTCACATTCGGCTATGCCGATGACTCCAAAATTTCGCCCGAACTGCGTGGCTACAACTCCACGAAACAGGTACAGGTGATCGTGCAATATGCGCCCGGAACGCAGCCCGGAGCCCAGACCAGTTGCAGTGGGCTGCTGGGTTTGGTGGGTTGCCTGGTGAAAGACGTTTTGAACATTGTAGGCCAGTTGCCTCTTATCAATGGCGTGGTCGCTCTGGTGGACGGGACCGGTATCGTGAATCTGTCGAACCAGTCGAACGTCGTATACATCAGCTCGGACCGCCCATTGGCAACGCTCGATAACGCACCTTCCGCGGTGAATGCGCAAGTTGCCTGGCAATCGAATTACGTTGGCACCGGCATCGGCGTTGCCTTGATCGACAGCGGCGTGAACAGTCACCCTGATCTTTACACTGGAATTCTTCCAATCTCGCGCGTGGTCTACAACCAATCGTTCATCTCAGGGACATCGAATACGAATGACCAGTACGGCCACGGAACCCATATCGCTGGCTTGATTGCAGGCGACGGTGTCGCTTCAACCGGACTTGCGTACTCGCAAACATTCAAGGGAGTTGCGCCCGGAGCCAAGATCGTCAATTTGCGAGTGCTGGATGCGAACGGCGAAGCCACTGACAGCGAAGTGATCGCTGCCATCAATCAGGCGATCTCGCTCAAATCCAAGTACAACATCCGGGTGATGAACCTGTCGCTCGGGCGCGCGGTGTATGAAAGCTACAAGTTGGATCCGTTGTGCCAGGCGGTCGAAAAGGCCTGGCAAAATGGAATTGTGGTCGTCGTGGCGGCGGGAAATAACGGACGCTACCTGCCCACTTCTGGATACGGAACCGTCACTGCGCCGGGCAACGATCCCTACGTGATCACAGTGGGTGCGATGAAACCAATGGGGACGCCACAGCGCACCGATGATCTGATTGCTAGCTATAGCTCGAAGGGCCCGACAGCGCTCGATCGCGTAGTCAAGCCCGACCTAGTCGCTCCTGGTAATTTACTGGTCTCAACGGACACTCCAGGAACCACTCTGGAAACCACCGAAACCACCAACCTCGTTCCCTATAACGATTACATGTTTGGCGGCAGCCCGTCGCCATCGGCGTACTACTTCGAACTGAGCGGAACCAGCATGGCGACCGGCGTAGTTAGCGGCGCCGTTGCCGACCTGCTGCAGGCTCAGCCACGTCTTACGCCGGATCAGGTGAAGGCACGCCTGATGATGACGGCTTACAAGACCTTCCCGCAATCGAGCAGCGTGTACGATCCGACGACGGGAAACACCTATACAGACCAATACGACATCTTCACAGTCGGCGCCGGGTATCTGGATATCGCCGCCGCATTGGCCAGCACTGCCGTGGCTAGCGGGACGGCGATGTCTCCCATCGCAAA
>JABDBE010000127.1:2614-5559 GCA_013288805.1 Acidobacteriota bacterium | reverse complement strand
TTTCCCACGATCAAGTCAACTTCCGGCAGCTTCGATTTAACCGCTTTGATCGCATCCAGCACACGCGTGGAATGGCCGTGGGCGCTGTCGATGGCCAGCAAATCCACTTTGTATTTCGCCAGCTCCTGGGCGCGTTCCAGAAAGTCGCCAGTGGCGCCGATGGCTGCGGCCGCGCGCAGCCGGCCCTGCGAATCTTTCGCCGCGTTAGGATATTTCAGTTTCTTCTGAATGTCTTTTACCGTGATCAGGCCTTTCAGGTTGTATTTGTCGTCAACCACCAGAAGTTTTTCAACGCGGTGCTCGTGGAGAATCTTTTCCGCATCTTCGAGCGTCGTGCCCACCGCGACCGTGATCAGGTTTTCCTTGGTCATGACCTTGCTAATGGGAATGTCGAAGCGGGTTTCAAAGCGCAGATCGCGGTTGGTAAGAATGCCGACCAGCTTTCCGTTCTTGGTAATGGGCACGCCGGAAATCTTGTACTGGCGCATAACATCGAGCGCCTCGGAGACTTTCGCATCCGGTGACATGGTGACCGGATCCACGATCATGCCACTCTCCGAGCGCTTCACTTTGTCCACTTCGTTGCCTTGCTGTTCGATGGTGAGGTTGCGATGAATGATCCCGATCCCGCCCTGCTGGGCCACGGCAATAGCCATGTGCGACTCGGTGACCGTGTCCATGGCCGCACTGATAATCGGAATATTCAGACGGATATTGCGCGTGAGCTGCGTCTGCGTATTCGTCTGCGTTGGAATCACATCAGAGCGGGCGGGCAACAGCAACACGTCATCGAAAGTGAGCGCCTCAGGAACCGGAAAATGAATCATATTTTGTCTCGGGAACGGTAACTTCTATTTTAGAGACGGCGAGCGCTGGAGGCAAATGAATGAGTTTCGGGTCACGTCAGCAACGATCTTAATTGGCTTCAGGCAAGTTTCTTCGCCGCCCAGGCCGCGCTCTCAGCGACAATTGCGTCTTCGTCCGCAGCTAGCTTCTCAAGCACCGGGAGAAACTTCCGATTCCCGCTGTTCCCCATGGCGATGGCAGCGTTTCGCCGCAGCCCGCTACGTTTTGCCCTCCGAATCGGCGATCCGCGAAACTTCTCGCGGAACTCTTCCGCGCTCATCTCCGCAAGCCACTCCAGCGCCGGCTTAACCAGCTCTTCTCGCGCCTGAAACTCCTCCGCGTTCGTCATCGGAGCTTTGCGATTCCACGGGCAGACATCCTGGCAGATGTCGCATCCGAAAACCTGCCGGCCCATGCCTTCGCGCATTTCTTCCGGAATCGCTCCACGCTTCTCGATAGTCAGATACGCAATGCACTTGTTGGAATCGAGCTGGTAAGGCGCAATGAAGGCGGCTGTGGGACAAGCATCGATACAGCGCGTGCAGCTACCGCAGCGATCGGGCGCGGGCAGATCAGGCTCAAGTTCAAGCGAAGTCAAAATCACGCCGAGAAACAACCACGAGCCCAGCTTCTGATTCAGGATGCAGGTATTCTTTCCAATCCATCCCACGCCCGCGTATTTGGCATAGACGCGCTCGACCAGCGGGCCGGTGTCGACGTAGCAGCGGGTTTGTAGCGCGGCGCTTTCGCCGCCAACCTCATTTCGCAGCCAGCTTTCTACGGCGCGCAAACGGCGCATCACCGCTTCGTGATAGTCTTCGCGGCTCCAGGCGTATCGCGAAATCCATCCTCGCTCCGAATCCGCGACCTGCGTGGAGTAAGGATGCGCCGTGTTGTAATTGATTGCGCACACCATGACGCTCCGTGCCCACGGTGCCGTCGAACGAAGCGAAGAGCGTTTGAGCTGTCCCGCATCGTCGCGCGCCTCCAGGTATTTCATCTCTCCGGCGTGTCCGGCTTCGATCCAGCGCGGAAAGTGATTGAGTTCGGCGAACTCGCGGACTGGGGCGATCCCGGCCAGTTCAAAGCCGGCCTCGTGGGCTGCCTGCTTGACTCGCGCCGCGATTTGGCTCGTGTGCTTCATCGGATGCGCACCCGTTCTGTCAGCGCCCGCGGGAGACGTAGCAACCCGCGTCCACGTCCGTAGACACGTAGCTTGCCGCGTCTCAGGACTCCTACAGCTTACCTCTTGCTGGCGTTGAAGGTTTTGTCCGCGTCGGCCAGCTCGGCTTCAAACCATGCCGCTTTCACCGGTTGATGCAACGCTCCCTATTCTTCGACCAGACCTTCACGCGGGTCATGGATCGCGATTTTCTATGGCTCTGCTTCTATAAGTTTCGAAAGTGCCACCAAAAGGGGCTAAAATCCTTTAGCCATCAGTAGGCCGTCCTGAGGCCATTCCATGAGACTCCGATGCTCCGTGATCTTCGCCCTAACGATTTTGATTCTTGCCGGCGGAACTGCCACAGCACGCTCCCAGACCTACTCCGTGCTATACAACTTCGGTTCTACCCAGGGAGATCCGATCTCTCCTGAGGGAGGCTTAGCGCAGGGCCGCGATGGAAACATCTACGGGGTCAGCCCCTTCGGGGGCGCAAACAACGATGGTACGGTTTTCAAGACAACGCCCCGTGGTGTTGTGACCGTGCTCCACAGCTTCGAGAAAATCCCCAACCTAGGTTTGACGCTCGGGAGGGACGGAGCTTTCTACGGCACGACCATGCAGGATGGAACCTCCGGTTTTGGAACTGTATTCAAGATCACGCCAGCTGGAGTTCTGAGTGCACTCTGGAATTTTACGAATGGCAGCGATGGTGGTTATCCCTTGGCTCCTCCGATTCTAGGGGCGGACGGAAACTTCTATGGGACTACTGCTGCGGGCACTCTGGGACTTGGAACAGTTTACAAACTGACGCCCTCCGGCGTTCTAACAACGCTGTATCAGTTCGATTCTGCCCACGGAGCACTTCCCGAAAATGCTCTGGTCCAGAGCACCGATGCCAGTTTCTATGGCAGTGCATTTCGGGGAGGATTCTATG
>JABDBE010000127.1:0-2604 GCA_013288805.1 Acidobacteriota bacterium | reverse complement strand
ATGCACTGCCATAGAAACTGGCATCGGTGCTCTGGACCAGAGCATTTTCGGGAAGGATTCTATGACGCTGGGACGATCTTCAAAATCACTCGTGCGGGAAAGCTCACGACAATCTACAGTCTCATTGAGAATTTTACCGGGAGTGACGTTTCTGGCCCATTGATTCAAGGAAACGATGGCTATCTCTACGCCACTACATTCACAGGAGGGCCAAGCAAGAACGGGACAGCATTCAAGATTAGCTCAGAACACAAACTCACTAAGCTTCATGACTTCAGCAGGCATGACGGAACAAGTCCCTACGGTGGTTTAATCGAGGCCACAGATGGAAATTTTTACGGTGTTGCGGTCGGTGGGGGTAGCCACCAAGCTGGGACCATCTACCGAATTACAGCCGGTGGGAGCTTTTCTGTCCTCCACAACTTCGATAACAACGATGGTTCTCTGCCCTATACAACACTTCTTCAGCACACGGACGGAAAGTTGTATGGAACTACAAGCAGCGGCGGCAGCCACAACGGAGGCGTGTTCTACAGCCTCGACATGGGTCTCGCACCGTTTGTCGAATCGCTCCCAATGTCCGGCAAGGTGGGAGCAAACGTCATTATCCTGGGAACGAAGCTGACGGGCACAACCGCAGTCAGCTTTAACGGCACAGCAGCTACCTTCACGGTCGTCTCCAGCACCGAAATCACGACCACCGTTCCCAGCGGGGCAACCACAGGCTTCGTGACCGTGACCACTCCAAGCGGCAAGCTAAAAAGCAACAAGAAATTCCGGATCACCGGGTAACTGCCGTCATCGCGGGCGGCAGGAATGCGCCTACCCGTTTCACTCTCCCGGGTGCCCCGTCCAAGCTCCGCTTGGACGGGGATTTTCCTTGGCGGGTGGGCGCGAGACCGCCGGTTTCGAAGGCCTGTCAGGGCACCGTCTCTAAATCGCGCCCGCAGCGGCAGATGTACTCCCCTCGCGGCAGACAACTGGCTCGGGTGTACAATCACTGCTGTTTTTGAACACCGAGTTCTTGATTCTAGGGAGAATTGCCCATGACAGGAAAGGGAGTTTTCATGGCACTGAGGTCGATTCTCGCGGCCTTTGCGTTGCTCCTGCTTGCCCCGGGCAACTCGGCGGTTGCCCAGGAGAAGATACTGCACAGCTTCAAGGCTAATGCCGATCCCTATGGCAGCCTGATCTTCGATGCTGCCGGCAATCTCTATGGCACAACGCGGAGCGGCGGCACACACGGCGCCGGTATGGTCTTCGAGTTGATGCCGAAAGCGGGCGGCGGTTGGACGGAAAAAGTGTTGCACAACTTCGACCTCAACGGCAACGATGCTTGGGCGCCACAGGCAGGCTTGATCTTCGATACAACCGGTAATATCTATGGCACGACCACCGCTGGAGGAACCCATACTCACGGAACGGTCTTCGAACTGAGCCCAAAAGCGGGCGGTGGCTGGACGGAAAAGGTGCTGTATGACCTCGACAGCATTCCCTATTCAGGCTTAACCATCGATGCCGCCGGCAATCTCTATGGCACGACACAGAGAGGGGGCCTCTACGACTACGGTGCTGTGTTCGAGCTGACGCCAAATACGGACGGAGGCTTGACGGAAAGGGTGCTGCATAGCTTCGAGAAGATTCAGGGCAAGGAGGGCGTTTTTCCCTACGCGGGCCTGATTTTCGATTCCCTCGGCAACCTCTACGGCACGACCCTAGGCAGTAACAATGACTGGGGCACGGTGTTCGAGCTGACGCCAAGAGCCGGCGGGAGCTGGAGGGAGAAATTAGTGCATAACTTCTTCCCCACTAAGCAGGACGGAAGAGACGTCTACGCCGGTGTAGTCTTCGACACCGACGGCAACCTGTATGGCGCAACCCAACAGGGCGGCACTTACGGCGGCGGTAAAATCTTCCAGTTGACGCCAAACGCTGGCGGAGGCTGGACAGAGGAAGTGCTGCATAACTTTATGCTGGGAACTGACGGGTTTTATCCGCAATCCAGCGTAACGCTCGACGCCGCTGACAATGTCTACGGCACCACGCCCAATGGCGGTACATATGGCGGCGGTACGGTGTTCGAGTTGACTCTTGGGAGTGACGGCTGGGCGGAAAAGATACTGTATAGCTTTGGCGCTAGTGACAAAGACGGGTACGCTCCGCAGTCTAGCCTGATCCTCGACGCGGCTGGCAATCTCTACGGCACGACAGCGGGCGGTGGCGCTCTAGGCGGGGGGACAGTGTTCGAGATTAGACATTAGCCCTCAACACGCGTAGGGCTGGCCTGTCCTTCTCCGCGTCCCTTGCCAGGATGCCCCGTCCAAGCTCCCGCTTGGGCGGGGATTTTCCTCGTACGGTGCCCCATTCTTCTTCGCGTCCTTTGCGGAGCGGATGGGCGCGAGACCCCCGTCTTCGAAGTCCCTATCTATAAAGTTTCGAGAAAGCGCCAACAAGAAAGGGATAGAATGCCGAAGTCTAAGATTAAACACCCCGCAAAGGCCGGGGAATGAGAAAACTGCGAAACACCGTCTCCATGGAATGCTACTTGTGCCGCGTTGCTGCTCTGTGCGGCCGACGGCGGAGTTCTACGATGACGGCATAGTC
>JABDBE010000126.1 GCA_013288805.1 Acidobacteriota bacterium | reverse complement strand
TATCCAAGTGGAGGAACGGGAATATCGTGCTTGCGGCAAATTTTTGCCAGACCGACATCGGACATGCCGAACTCCTTGGCAAGTGTCCGCACCGGCGTCGCCCACGCCTTTTCGTATAGCTCCGCCCGCGTCAGGCGAATTCGCGTTTGGGTCATTGGTTTCTTTTGAAATTGATTTGTGCTCTGGTGTTCAACTCTCGCTCAATCATCGGAGCCTTAGAAAAGCGGGATGGATCCCGTGCAGAATACGAATCGTTGCGATGGCCAGAGAGGCATTGACCAGCGCACAGCGGTTTTTCCCGCTATCAGAGTCTACGTATGGACCTGCCCAAAAGTACCGGACGGTTGTTTGCCATTTCGGCCTCCCGGACCTGGATCACGAAGAAGGCCTTCAGGCGGCGAGCGGCGAACGCCGCTGCATCAGATTTCGGATACCAATCGTCGCACAAAATATCACCGTGACGGTACAGCATGGTTCGAAAGACAACACTAAGCGAAAATCTCGTTCACCTTCTCACGCACGTGCTGGCTGCGTGATGGCTTAAGGTAACGCATTGTGCTCTCCATGTCGGAGTGGCCGAGCCATTGCTGAACCGTGCGCAGGTCGACACCCGCCCAGAGACACCGGGTCGCGAACGTCGCTCGGAATTTGTGGAGCCAGAAGTTCTCTGGATCGAGCTCCGCACGTTCCGCCACGGCTTTCAGGCTATCGAGGAAATTGAGCTTTGGGTTGCACCCCGACGTAGGGAATAACAGATTGCACTTTTTGTTTGCCTTCGCCTTCCACGCTTTCAGACTCTTCACGAGCCTCGTAGGAATAGGAATTTCGCGTTCCTTGTACGCCTTCGGAGTCCATCCCCTGTCCGGCTTGTGGGTTACGCGAACGATTGATCCAACGAGGTTGATATCCCGCCACTCGGTATACATCACTTCTTGCTCGCGCTCGCCCGTCATCAAAAAGAATTCATACCAGAGCCGTTCTTCCGCATCACAAACGGCGAACAACTCATCGAGTTCTTCCTGTTCGTAAACCTCCGGTTCCTCTTCGGTGTAGCGGGGCCAGTCGTTCTTGCCGGCGAGCCCGCGAATTCCTTGTGCCTTCAGGAACGTCATCACGTTCGCAAATTTATTCCAGCAGCTCCGCTGGGACTGCTCCTTGTCGTCCCGCAAGAATGCGGAGAATTTCAGAAGATCTTTTCGATCAAGATCCTCCAGGCAGAACTTTGGGCAGCTCTCCTGGAAATATTCGAGAGCCGTTGAGTATGCGGAATGGGTCTTCGGTTTCTTTGTGAGCTTTATTTCAGAGAGGTAGTCCGCAATGGTCGTCGGAAGCGATCTTCGCCCGTTCTGGGCGTTCGGAGGAACTACGGTGACGCCGCTATTGATAGCGTTGAGTTCTGCCTCTTTACGGTGTCTCTTCGCGGCGGCTTCGGCCACGTCCTTGCCGACCGATACGCGAATGCGGTGAGTGCCCGTTCGCCACTCCAGGTAGTACGCACCCTCGGGGTGGGATTCCTGTTTCCCGTCGACAAAAACGTAATCAGGTTTGACCCGCCCATTGGCTGAGAGAACTACGGGGCAGTAGCGAACACCAGTTCTGGTCCGCACTCGTTTGGTCAGATTAACTTGTCTGTTCACCGGGTGTACCTCGGAATTTAGGTATCACCAACGGTATCACAGCATTCTAAATATAACAAAACAAAAGAACTGGCGGAGAGAGTGGGATTCGAATTCAGCTTATAACGTAGTTTCAATAACATAGAGAACACGGCGGGCACCGTAAAAACGATGGAAGACAGTGGTGAGCGGCATTCGCGTCCCTGGAGGCCCAAGCTTCATGGCTTGCCATGAGTCACAGTTTCAACTTCCGAGTTGCCGACAACACGCCCGGAATCGTACTGGTGGCAGTCGCAACACTCAGATGGATGCTTCTTAACGAATCCCGACCTGTCCTCGCACGCTGTCAATCAACTTCTTGGAGTCGTAGCCGATCCCGGCCTTAAACACCGTCTCGACATTCTTGATCTCGCCAATTCGTTTTGAGGGATCGCCTTTGATCAAAACGAGATCTGCCTGTTTGCCCGGCACGAGGCTCCCAATTCGATATTGGCGGCCGAGATATAAGGCGCCATTCTCCGTAGCGATCTGAATCGCTTCCACTGGAGTAAAGCCTGCTTCCACGAGTAGCTCGACTTCGCGCTGATCGCCGAAACCTGGCAGTACGCCGCCGTTCCCAGTTGGATCAGGCCCGGCCAGCAGCAAGCCCCCCCGCCTTGACGAATGCCATCTCAAAATCCATCTCTTTGCGTAGCAGCGCCGTCCTGGGAGAATCCAAAGGCAATCTTGCACGCGCGGTGAGGTAGCTCTGCGCTGATTCTGCGGACATCGCTTCCAACGTGCGCGGCTCTAATGCCGGCCGTCCCGGTGCACCGGCTTCATACACCGGCAGAGTCGAAGTCACCGCGACATGATGTGACACGAGATTCCTGATCATTTCCTGCACTTGCGCTCCGTTCACGTCCTGTTTGGCCCAACTGCTGCTGCCACCACCCGCTGGGCATACGTCCGGCTGCTTGTCCGCGACGAATTCGGTGTCGGTAAAGACAGGTCCATGCTCGAGGTCATCGATTTCCAGAGCTACCGCTTCCGGCCAGGTCACGGAGCATAGATGCCCTGTCACTTTCAGCTTGTGCGCATGTGCCCACTGGATCGCCACCCCCAACTCGTCGCGCGTGATGTTCGTATACGCCTTGTACGATGTCATCCCTTCCGCCGCCCAGTAATCCACCATGCGTTTCGCATCATCTGGTCCGGTCAGTTCATGCATTTGCGCGAATCGCGTTGGAGCGCCTTCCAGGTAGGGTGCCGTCGCGTCAATGCTGGGTCCCGGCATCAAGTTCGCGTCGATCCGACTCTTGACCTTCAAGTCGGCATAAGGCTCCACGCTCCCCGTCGTGCGTATTGTCGTCACGCCAGCAGCTAGATAGAGTCGTGGCGCCGTATAAGGGATCTCCGCAAGGAACGCCCCCGGCTCGCCAGTCTTTCCGTCGACAACTTGCACGCCGTAAGAGTTGGTGTAGTACAGATGGTCGTGCATTCCAACCAGACCAGGGATGACCGTGTAGCCAGAGCGCTCCATTCGTTGCGCACCCTGAGGAATTTGGACGGACGCAGCGGGGCCGATGGACTCAATTTCGCCATTCGCGACCACGATCGCTTGGTCTTCCTTCGCCGGTGCACCCGTCCCATCGATGACTCGGACGTGGTTAAGAACGAAGACCGGTGTATCGATACTCACGAAGTCCGCGACATCACTGGCCTTTTGGGTTTGGGCAACTGAGGTCGCCGCAACAAGCAACGACTCAAACAAAAACAGGAGACGCATTTCGATGCACCTCGCGGGAGCGACATTTGAGAGTTTCAGCAAGAAGCCACGATTCTACCCCAGCATACTTACCTCGTAGAGAACGCAATCAGCAGCAACGCCCGCGGGTGGGTAGCCCAAAACCCTGGCTTCACAAGATCCTTGTACAGCCAAAACCCCGGTTCCTCCCGAGTCACGGGTAAACCGGAAGTTGTGCAGCCGACTATTCCTACGTACGCTAAAGAATAGCCAGTTCCCATCGATCTGCCGGTGGTGACCTACGCGGACAGCGGGAACCGGGGAGAAATTCCTCCTTCGCCGATCGAAAAACTGATTCCAAATCAGCTGGTTTTATCCTTAACAGCTGACGCCTGGGTGTTGCAAAACTGCATGTCTTTCATCCCAAAGATGACCAAGCACTGAGAGTAGGTGTTGAGATCTAAGCAAGTTGTTTGTTTTCAGTAATATGGCGGAGAGAGTGGGATTCGAACCCACGTTACCCTTTCGAGTAAACACGCTTTCCAAGCGTGCGCCTTCAGCCACTCGGCCATCTCTCCCGCGACGAATCTGCCGCAGCCCTGCGCGTTGATGGGAAGCTACTGCAGGAGGCTCTCAATCGACGGCCGAAATATGCCGCCATCGAGTCCCTTTTGATTCTATGGCCCGAGCCCCTGAAACCGCAAGGCGCAGAAACTCACCTGAAAAAACTGTCATCCTCAGAAAGGGGACGATTCGCGAAAACAAAGGCACGAAGGATCTCTGAAGGTGCCAGACCAGAATGGGGCGAATGATGCCGCTTCTCGTGCTCTCCGTGGCTCTGTGGTAAATTTGAATTTCCCCCATGAAAGATATTGCCTCTTGGGCGCTGAACGTCGCCGCACAACGCGGTGCTTCCTATGCGGACGCGCGCATCGCTGACGATCGCAGCCGCGCCCTCTCGACCAAGAACGGTAAGGTCGGGGGCGCATCAGATTCCGAGTCCTTCGGTGTCGGCATCCGCGTCATTGCGGACGGCGCCTGGGGATTTGCCGCTTCTGACGATTTGAGTCGCGCCGCCGTGGAAGCCACGGCCGGGCGTGCTGTCGATATCGCGAAAGCGTCCTCACGGGTGAAGCAGCGCGATATTCAGCTTGCTCCCGAAAATGCTGTAACCGCCGAGTGGACTACTCCTTTTCAGATCGATCCTTTTACTACTTCGGTCGAGCAGAACATTGATCTACTGCTGAAGATCGACGCTGAACTGCGCTCCGTCGCGGGAGTTACATTGGCCGAGACCAACATGAATTTCCGCCGCGAGGAACAATGGTTCGTTTCTTCTCAAGACACGAACATCCATCAGACGAAATACACCACCGGTGTCGGCTACGCAGCTTACGCGTTTGCGGGAAGCGAAATTCAGAAGCGCTCATACCCCAATTCCTATGGCGGACAGTGGCAGAATAAAGGATACGAACTCATCAGCGAGTTGAAGCTGTTGGAAAACGCCCGCCGCGTGGGCGAAGAAGCGGTCGCGCTGCTCAAAGCTGAGCAGTGTCCGGAGGGCACGTTCAACATTATTCTCGACGGTTCGCAACTCGGACTCCAAATTCACGAATCCGTGGGCCACCCTATCGAACTCGACCGCGTTCTGGGCATGGAAGCGAACTTCGCGGGAACTTCGTTTCTCACGCTCGACAAACTCCGCACTCTGCGCTATGGCAGCGACCTGGTGAACATCGTCGCCGACGCCCGCCAGGAACACGGTCCGGGACTCGGAACGTTCGGTTTCGATGAAGAAGGCGTGCCTGCCCAATGCACTCCGATCATCACCAACGGCCTGTTCACCGGATATTTGAGTTCGCGCGAAACCGCCCACAACATCGGCATGAATCGATCCGGAGGAACCCTGCGCGCCGAATGCTGGAACCGATTGCCCATCATCCGCATGACCAACATCAGCATTCTTCCCAGCGATAAGCCACTGACTCGCGAGCAACTCGTTGCCGATACCGACGACGGCGTTTACCTGGAAACCAATAAGTCCTGGTCGATTGATGACAAGCGTTACAACTTCCAGTTCAGTTGCGAAATGGGATGGGAGATCAAGAACGGCAAGCGCGTGCGCATGTTGAAGAATCCCTCGTACTCCGGAATCACGACGGAATTCTGGAACTCCATGGACGCAATTTGCTCCCGCGACGAGTGGATAGTGTGGGGCACCCCGCACTGCGGCAAAGGTCAACCCCAACAAGTCATGGGAACCGGACACGGGGCAGCCCCAGCCAGGTTTCGCAATATTAAGGTGGGGAG
>JABDBE010000125.1 GCA_013288805.1 Acidobacteriota bacterium | reverse complement strand
ACGTATTCCGACGGATCGCAATGGTTTAACTGGCTTACCGAAGACCAACGTTTTGTCACCGGCCGTCCGGATGTCGCTGTCTGGAAGCTTTCCGTGCTTAAGAAAGACCTCGTGGTCACGGGGGAAGTCACCGCCGACATCTTCGCCTCCACCACCGGTACGGATAACGACTTGGTAGTGAAGCTGATTGACGAGTACCCATCCGATGATCCCGATGAGAGAATGCGCGGCTATCAGCTGATGACCAACGAGGAGATCTTTCGCGGCCGCTATCTCGACAGCTTCGCGCAGGGCCGGCCGCTGCGGGTAGGGTCGGTGCGCGAGTACCGCTTCAGCCTGCACGATGTCGACCACGTATTCAAGGCCGGGCACACGGTGATGGTCGAGATTCAGAGCACGTGGTTCCCGCTCTACGACCGCAACCCGCAGACGTTTGTGCCCAACATCATGACCGCCAGACCCGAGGACTACAAGCCTGCGACGATCACGATCTACTCCGACCCCGACCACGACTCAAACCTGCAGATGCCGTTGATGAATGCGTGCGATCATATCGAGTGCTTCTGATCGCCCGACTATTGCACCGAATAGAAGACGCTGGATTGATGAAGATCGTTGTAATTGCCGTCGAGGTCGATGACGGTAAGGGTGTGAGACCCGGGTGCCAGGCTGAAATACTCATTCACGTTTGACCCGGCATACCGGCCCAGCTTGACCCCGTTATCCCAGACCTGCATCTGACTTACCGGGACTGATTCACTTGCTTGAGCAACGACGTGAACGGTCGACATATTAATAACTTCATTCGGTGTGGGCGACAGGATTTGTAGCCCGTTGACTAATGACTCCACGGTGTAAGTTACAGACGACTTACGGATATCTCGATAGGATGAATCGAGATCGAGTACCGTGGTTGTGTGCTTGCCGGGCGACAGATTATAGACGGCATCGATTTGTTTGCCATATACGCCCAGCTTCACGCCGTTATCCCAGACTTGCGTCTGGCTCACAGTCTTGCTCTCAGATGCGCTCGCAATCAGGTGAAGAGCGCCGACGATCGTAGCGCCGTTTCCTGGAGTTGAGATCACAATGCTGTCGGATGAGCCTCCAGAGGAAGCCGACTTGAAGAAGTCTGCCATGGGCGCGGCATTTTGCGCGGCGCCTGGACAAGGTGACAGAGCCATGGCCGCACACACCGTCTTCAATACGTTCTCGTTGTGGTAGGTGATCGTCGACTGGTAACCGGGCTTCACGAGCGGACCGATCACGAGAGCCGCGGTGCGGCCACCGCATCCCACCGCAACGGTGTCCGAACAACGCCTATCCGTAGAAAGCGTGCCTTCATCCCAGACGATAAAAAGAATGCCGTCGCCTCCGCCGCTGAACTCGGGCCGCGCGAGAATCGCCGGAACGTTGTCCTGAAGCCACTGATCCGCGGCCAGGAGACTGCCGCTGTGCCCATCTTCGACCGCATCCGGGGTGATGTAGGCATAGTTGACGGTGTCGCCGTGCGCGAAGTCCTTCGCCATTTGGGAGTAAGGCACACTGTTTTTGTCCTGCCCGGTGCCGGGGCAGACATCGGTAAAGTCGATCAGCGGATTGTGGCGGCGATAGTAGGTCTTGCCTTTGCCTCCATAAAGTCCCTTAAAGCCGGCGGAGGGCATGTTGGACTGGTAAGACCTCCACGTGTACCCCTGCTTCAGGAGTTCGCGGACGACGTTGTCCTCGGGATGGTTGCATGAAACCGTATTGTTGTTCGGCTCAACCGGCGCTCCGGCAACAAGCCACATCAATGCAGGCAGGGAACTGTGTTGATCGGAATAGAACTGGGTGGCCAATCCATATTTATCGATTAGCTGATTGTAATAAGGCATTTGCGAGTTGCCGACGACGTCTTCATAACTGTGATTCTCCTCGGTAATCATCCACACGTGAGAAGATCGCGTAACGTTCTGTGCGATGCAATTACTTACGAAGACTAAGCAGAAAGCGAGACACAGCCGCTCAAATGGCATAGTAGGGGGTCCACCCATCCATGGATTTCCAGATCTTATTGGAGAGAACTTACGATAGCTATACATCAAAGCTCAGTACATTTACAACAACGCTTTTTGGCCCCAGGTTAACTTTGCGTAAATCGAATAGCTCCCTTTAGCGTTAATTCGCGCAGCTGCTTTCAGGCCCACGGGTGTGAGGCTCGCGAAATTTGCCTGAGTGGTCTCGCCTGGGGTGCCCCAGGTCTCCCCTCTGAGACCTGGGATCCGTCTCACAGAATGTCGCACTTACCAGACCACGCACAGCTCCGAATCAGGCCGCACCATGGGCGAACCAGCTTTGCACTGGAACGCCTCAGCAAACGGCGGGAAGTTGGACATGGGTCCGAGCACTCGGTATTTCGCCACCGGATGCGGGTCGCCCTGCACCATCAGCTTTTGCGTTTCAACCCGCGTAGCGTCGCCGCGGAACTGACCCCACGCAATAAAAAACTGCTGATCCGGCGTGAAGCCGTCGATTTTCTCGTTCGACTGGCCCTGCGCCGTCTTCTTGAATGCGCGATAGGCGATCTTCAGCCCCGCCAGGTCGCCGATCGACTCGCCCAGCACCAGCTTGCCGTTGATGTGGATATCGTCAGGTCCGTCGATGCGGTAGCCGTCGAACTGCTTCACCACACATCCTGTCTTGGCCTGGAACTTGGTCAGGTCCTCGGGCGTCCACCAGTTTTCCAGCCTGCCGGTGGAGTCGAACTGCGCGCCCTGGTCGTCGAAGCCGTGCGAGATTTCGTGGCCGATCACCACCCCGATGGCCCCATAGTTCACAGCGTCCGAGTAGTTCATGCTGAACGCCGGCGGTTGCAGGATGCCGGCCGGAAACACGATCTCGTTCATTAGCGGGTTGTAGTATGCGTTTGAGGTGGGGGGCGTCATGCCCCAGCGGCCCCGGTTCACCGGCTTGCCGATCTGCGCCCAGTCGTCAGCCACCACGAACCGCGAGCCGGCCACGAAATCCTCGAAATAGTGAACGCGATCGATCTTGACTGACGAGTAGTCCTTCCACTTGTCCGGATAACCGATCTTCACCTGGAAGGTCGCCATCTTTTCAAGCGCCTTCTTCTTGGTATCGGGAGTCATCCAGTCGACTCCCTCGATGGTGTCGTGCATCGCCGAGAGTATGTTGGCGACCATCTTCTCCGCTCTCTCCTTGGCCTCGGGAGGGAAGTAGCGCTTCACGTACTCCTGCCCCAATGCCTCGCCCAGCAGAGAGTCGGCCTGTTCGGCGCAGCGCGTGCCGCGCGGCTTCAGCTCGCCCACTCCGGCCAGTTCCTTCTGATAGAACGCGAAGTTCGCATCCACGAATGACTGCGACAGAACCCGCACCGCCGTGTTCAGCAGTTGCCAGCGCAGGTAGGTCTTCCAGTCTGCGATGGAAGTGGACACGAGTTGCCGCTCGACCTCGGCCATGAACACCGGCTGGTCCACATTCAGATCGCCCGGTGTCACGCCCGTGGTCTTCACGAAGGCTTTCCAATCGAAGTGCGGCGTCATTTTCTCCAGGGCATCGAGATTGCCCACGTGGTCGGTCGCATGGGGATCGCGGAGAGCCACATTATCGAGCGAAGCCTTGGCCAGTGCGGTTTCGAACGTCATCACGGTTTGCGCCCCGGCCTTGGCGTCAGCCTCGGAGGCGCCCGCCAGGATGAAAATTTTCGCTACGTACACCAGGTAGCCAGCCCGCGCGTCGGCGAATCTCTGCTCGGTTTTCACGTAATAATCGCGGTCCGGCAGGCCCAGGCCGGCCGCGCCCACCTCCGCAATCACCCTGGTCGGGTCGTGCGGGTGCTGCGTCGATGAAAACGAGAACGGCACCGGCACCCCGATCGCCTGCAGTTCCGCCAGTTCCTTCTGCAGGTCCTCCGGATTCTGGATCGCGTCGATGGCTGCAAGATAAGACTTCAAGGGAGTGATGCCGGCCGCGTCGATGGCTTTTACATTCGTGCAGGCCCCGTAAAAGTCGCCGGTCAACTGTGCCGGGGTACCCTTGGGCTGTTCGGGAGCGGCCGATATCTCTTCCAGGATCTTGCGCAGCTGATCCTTGTTGTCTTCGCCGGCTTTCCACCGCCGGCTCCAGCGGTCCATCGACGCCGGAATGGGATTCTGCGCCCGCCAGGCGCCGTTCGAATAGTCGT
Organism: Acidobacteriota bacterium; assembly: GCA_013288805.1. Lineage (GTDB taxonomy): Bacteria > Acidobacteriota > Terriglobia > Terriglobales > Acidobacteriaceae > JABDBE01. The sequence continues at coordinate 1,472 of JABDBE010000125.1, read as the reverse complement.
AGAAGTCGTCGCACGGCTTCACCGACCGGTCCATATCGCTGACTTCAATGCTTGCTGCGCCGTTGCGGGGATTCCCGCCGCCATGGATACAAGGATTGCTATGGCGGCGGGAATCCCCGCAACGGCGCAGTTCACTCGATGATTCCTCCGGATTACCCAAAAACAATACGCTAATCCCGTCCATCCGGTTAACAACTGCAACGGAAATTTCGCGTATGACGGCGAGAAGCGGCCAAACGGCACACCGGCAGGACGAACGGTCCAGTCCAGATCGTTTTCGAGTTAGAATATTTATGTGAGTATGACTCTCCACCTCCCAGTTCCGGCCCTCCTCTAGCGGCGCCCGCCGCCCATACCGTTTCTGCGCTTTTTTCCGTGTTGCCAATACACTCATCCAAAAATCTGCCGCACCGCAGGTGCCGGAGGGCACATGTTAGATCGTCTGGAACAGATGGAGCAGCGTTACAACGAACTGCAGGCGCAGTTCGCCCTGCCTGAAATTATCAACGACCACGAAAAATATCAGAAGACCGCCAAGTCGCTGCGCGAGATCGAGACCCTGGTGGAGAAGTATCGCGAGCTGAAGCAGGCGCGGCAAGGACTTGCCGATGCGCGCGGGATGCTGGCCGAGAGCGACCCGGACCTGCGCGCCATGGCGGAAGAGGAGATCGCCGCCCTTGAGCCGCGCGCCGCCGCTCTCGAAGAAGAGCTGAAACTGCTGATGCTGCCCAAAGACCCCAATGACGAGAAGAACGTGATTCTCGAAATCCGCGCGGGCACTGGCGGCGACGAAGCATCGCTGTTCGCGGCCGAGGTGTTCCGCATGTACACGCGCTTTGCCGAGCAGCATCGCTGGAAGGTCGAGGTGATGTCTTTGTCCGAGTCCGGCGTCGGCGGATACAAGGAAGTGATCGCCATCATCGAAGGCGACCGCGTCTACTCGCAGCTCAAGTGGGAGAGCGGCGTGCATCGCGTGCAACGTGTGCCTCAGACCGAAACCCAGGGCCGGGTGCATACCTCGGCCATTACGGTTGCGGTGTTGCCCGAAGCCGAGGATGTAGACATCAAGATCGAAGCCAAGGATCTGCGCATCGACACGTTCTGCTCGTCGGGGCCGGGTGGACAGTCGGTCAATACGACATATTCGGCGGTGCGCATAACCCACATTCCAACCAATACCGTTGTCAGCTGCCAGGACGAGAAGTCGCAGATCAAGAATCGCGAAAAGGGCATGCGCGTGCTGCGTTCGCGGCTTTACGAGCAGGAGATGGACCGGCAAAATGCAGCGCTGGCCAAAGAGCGCAAGCAGCAGGTGGGCTCAGGCGATCGCAGCGAGAAGATCCGAACCTACAACTTCCCCCAGAACCGCCTCACCGATCACCGCATCGGCCTCACGCTGCACCAGCTCGACCTCGTGATGGAAGGCCGCCTCCAGCCCATCGTCGATGCCCTGATTGCGCACTACCAGGCGG